>JANRJY010000082.1:0-14711 GCA_033763735.1 Bacteroidota bacterium
TCAGGTTTGTTCATTGTTCCCTGTTTCTTGCACCAGTGCTAATGTAACCATTTCAGTCACAGGCACTCCCCCTGTTGCCAACCCGGATGTAACTACTACGGGTGTGAATACCCCAGTGGCCATTTGTGTACTTTGCAATGATATGGGTGGTCCGCTTGATCCTGCATCAGTGATTATAGTTTCTTCAACTGTTCCTGGTACTTTGTCTGTTAATACAACAACAGGAGAAATCACATTTTCACCGAATAGTACATTTGTGGGAACCACACAATTTACATATCAGGTTTGTTCATTATTCCCAATTAGTTGTGTAAGCAATATTGTTTCAATAACCGTTACAGGTAATGCACCTATTGCAAACCCCGATGTAACTACTACAGGAAAAAACACGCCTACGGATATATGTGTACTTTGTAATGATACAGGTGGCCCATTAAACCCTGCTTCGGTTACCGTTTCAGGTGTAACAACTGTGCCAGGCACTTTTGCTGTAAATACTACTACAGGTATTATCACATTTACCCCAAATGCCACTTTTGTAGGCATCACCACATTCACCTATCAGGTATGTACCTACTTCCCGATAAGTTGTACAAGTGCCAATGTAACGGTATCTGTAACCGGAGCACCTCCAATTGCGAATCCGGATGTGACTAGTACAGGAATCAATACTCCTGTAAATATATGTGTGCTTTGCAATGATGCAGGTGGGCCGTTGAATCCAAGTTCTGTATCCGTACCAGTTTCAACGGTTCCCGGAACTTTAACCGTTAACAGCACAACCGGAGCCATTACATTTACACCCAATGCTACGTTTAGTGGTATTACTACTTTCAATTATCAGGTTTGCTCGCTATTCCTTGTAAGTTGTACCAGTACCAATGTAACTATTTCAGTAACTGGAAATGTCCCTCCGGTACTTAAGCCTGATACGAACAACACTCCTTTCAATGGTCCAATTACCATATGTGGTTTGCAAAATGATATGGATGTAGATGGTTCTTTGGATAATAGTTCAGTGCAAGTATTTGCAATTACACCAATAGAAGCTGGGACAATTTCCATAATAGGAACGAGCGGTTGTTTTGTGTTTACACCTAATGGCACCTTTACCGGACCTGTAAACTATAAATATAGAGTTTGTGATAATGGCAGTCCTCAGGCATGTGCCACCACTACTGGTGTAATTTCTGTTACGGGAAATGTGCCACCTATATTAAAACCCGAAAATACTACTACAGGTCAAAATATACCGCTTACCATTTGTGGGCTTGATAATGACTTCGATATTGGAGGCACTTTAGACGCTTCATCTGTACAAATACTAAATATAAGTCCATCAGGATCAGGCACGATTACCGTATTGCCGGGTTCAGGATGTATATTGTTTACACCAAACAGCACATTTATAGGTATTGTAACATACATATATAAAGTTTGCGACCTTCAAACACCTGTGGCATGCACTACAATTACCTCAACTATTACGGTTACCGGAACGGTACCAACTACTCCTACTGCAAATCCGGATACAACTACAACAGGTGTAAATCAACCGATTACAGTTTGTGTATTGTGCAATGACACAGGTGGACCATTAGACCCTTCATCTGTTAAAACGGTTGGAAGTGTTGTGGGAGCAAACGTAACCATTGACCCATTGACAGGATTACTAACCGTTAATCCTAACGTGGGTTACTTTGGGGTAATCAACTTTACTTATGAAGTATGTACTTATGCGCCAACTACTTGTGTAAGTGCAATGGTTTCAATAACAGTTACAGGTACTGGTACGGTAACAGGTGCTCCTAGAGCCAATTTGGGTATAACCGTTTCGGGAGTAGGTACCATTGAAATCGATAAATTTATCACCTATACGGTTACTTCTTTCAACTTTGGCCCAGACACCGCAAAAAATGTTACTTTAAGTCTATTCTTATCTAAGGAAATAAGCAATGTATCTGTTTCAAATGGAGGCACTTACGATCAGGTTACTGGAATTGTCCAATGGAATGTAACATCATTTGCATCAGGTACTTCCAATGCATATACTGTGTTATTTATTCCGAAAAATGACCCTATTTTAATTACAGCTTCAGGTATAATTTCATCAAGTACAATTGATCCTGATACTTTAAATAATAAAAGTTTTGCATCTACCTTATTAATTTATCCAAGCGAACAAGAAGGCCTTTACATTGCTGATGGATTTTCTCCGGATGGCGATGGCATCAATGAAACTTTGATTATTGATTCGAAAGGGAAAGAATATACCCTTAAAGTGTTTAACAGATGGGGCAATTTGGTTTATGAAAATGGAGATTATAAAAACGATTGGGATGGTAAACCTAATCGAGGATTGGTTGCAGGCGAAAAACTACCTTCAGGTACATATTTCCTTATATTGGAATTCGCGGATGGAAGTAAAAAAGAAGTGAAATCTATCACGATAATGCGTTAGAATCAATGCTAAATGTTAAGTTATAAATGTTAAATGAATAGTTTGGGCATGAAATCAAAAATCGTAAATCGTAAATTGTCAATCGTCAATCTTTTTAGGATTGTAATTATTTTACTCAGTGGTTCAGCAATGGCGCAGCAGGACCCCATGTACACCCAATATATGTTCAATATGTTACCTATTAATCCGGCTTTTGCAGGAAGCAGAGATGTGATTAGCATGACTGCTTTGTATCGGAATATGTGGTATGGCGTGGATGGTGCCCCAAAAACATTGACATTTAGTGCCGATATGCCCATTTTGAAAGAAAAAATTGGTTTGGGTGCAGTAGTTAATAAGGATGTCATTGGCAAGTTTGATAATACCCGACTTATGGCAATGGCTTCATATCGTTTACGATTATCGAGGGGTACACTTGCCTTTGGAATGAACTTTGGCGTTCAAAATGCAGTACAAAATTTGGGTAATAATAATCTTCCTAATCAAAACGATACTAAATTCCAAAATACTTCATTATGGTTACCCATTGTAGGCTCAGGAATTTATTATACGACAGATAGATTTTATGCAGGGCTCTCATTTCCACAAATGATAACCATTACTTTTGATCCAAACTCCGCATCGAAAGACATGGCAAGTCGCCAAACACAACATATGAATTTGATGGCCGGATATGTTATTCCATTATCGCCTGATTATGTATTGAAACCATCTGTTTTATGGAAAACGGCCCTTGGGGTGCCTAACCAATTGGATATTAATTGCAACTTTTGGATGTACAATATATTGGGACTTGGAGTTTCATACCGCAGTTTGGACGCTGTATCGGGATTAATTGAGTGGCAGGCAAATGAGCAAATTCGTTTTGGTTTTGCATACGATTGGCCTCACACAGCAATTAATAAATATACCTTTGGTTCTATTGAATTTATGGTACGTTATGAAATGGGTTACAACAAATCAAAAGTATTATCTCCAAGATATTTCTAAGCCAAATTATGAAGTCTAAAATATTGCTCTATATTATTTTTCTCATTGCCTTTAAAGCAATGTATGCACAGCAAAATATAAATTTGCGAATCGCAGAAGTAGAATACAGTCAAATGCGATATAAAAATGCCTCAGAACTTTATGAAAAAATATTAGGAAAAGACTCTTCAAATTTATTTGTGAAAGTAAGGTTAGCTGATTGCTATTTTAAAATTGGAGACACGAAAAATGCCGAAAGAATTTATAGATTATGTACCGGTGAAATATCTGCAGATACAACCGGAGCCCTTCAATTTGCCCAAACATTGGCAAAAAATGGAAATTATGAGGCATCAATGATTTGGTACAAGAAATATAGTGCACTCAATCCCGCTGACAAACATGCAGTGAAGTTTGCAAACTCATATAGTAATGTGTCTGCATTTTTTGTAGATTCTTCAAAATACAAAGTCAATATATTGAGCATGAATTCAAGTCAATCTGATTTTTCACCAACGCCTTTCGATAGTGGATTTATATTTTGCTCTGCGAGGTTGGAAGGATTAGGTGTGCAACGTGTTTATGGAAGAGATAATACCACTTTTCTTGAGCTATACTGGTGCGATACCTCTAAAATGAGTTCCAAACCTTTTTACACTCGAACAGGTTTTGAAACAGACATGTCATCAGAACGATCTTATTTTGATGAAGTTAATAATAGCAAATTGTTGCCTGATGAGACTGTACTTACCAGCAACGATACTAAAACTTTGGGCTATCATGGATTGGTAATCAGACCAGAAATTAAGTGGGGAAATGATAGTTCTGTTTCAAGTACGAATCGATTCCACAAGAAAATCAATACCAAATACCACGAAGGTCCGGCAGCTTTTTCCAGAACCGGTGATACTGCTTATTTTACTCGAAACAATTATAATGGATGGTTCCCAACAAAAAGTACCGACCGAATTAATAAGTTAAATATTTATATGTCAGTCAACAAAAATGGCAATTGGTCGCGTGCCAAAATGATGCCATTTTGTAATAGAAATTATTCTGTAGGTCATCCAACACTATCAAAAGATGGGCAAACCATGTATTTTGTTTCAGATATGCCAGGAGGTATGGGAAGGACAGATTTATACAAAACTTCTTTAGAAAATGGCAAATGGAGTGAGCCTCAAAACCTCGGTCCCTACATTAATACGGAGAGAGATGAGCTTTTTCCTTTTGCTGATGACAAAGACAACATATATTTTGCTTCCAATGGACATGCCGGTTTGGGAGGATTAGATATTTTCAAAGGAAATCTGGGAAATGGCGATGTTAAAAACATGGGATACCCTATTAACTCCATGCTGGATGATTTTGGATTGATAATCAATAAAGACGAAAACGAAGGCTTTTTTAGTTCTAACAGAACCAGAGGGGGTCCCGATGACGACATTTTTGGATTCACTTATAACAAGCGAAAAATTTATGTTAAAGTTACAATAACTGATTCACTTGAAAATAAATTATTGGACTCTGCAATGGTTTCGGTACTGGACACGGCTACCTACACTAAAAATGAATATGTAACCGGAGCTTCCGGTTACGTTTCGTACATAGCAAACAGCAGTTTTAAATATATTCTGGTTGGAAAGAAAATCGGATATAAATCAAAAGGAACAGTTATATGGCCTTTGATGTTGCAAAATACGATAGATACGCTGAGAGTAACTATTGCTTTAGTGCCTGATATTAAATGCATTACTGTAGTTGGTCAAGTGCTTAACAAAGAAACCAAAAAGCCAATGAACGATGCCACTGTGCATTTAAAAATTAATAGTGGTGGTTATGAAGTTGTGAAAACAGATTCAAATGGACGATATACGCTTTGCTTGAATCCGGGGAATTCATTTGTTGTAAAAGCCACCAAACCACGTTTTATTTCTGATTGTTTTGTTACAGAAGTACCTACAAGTGGCTTGAAAAGAGGCGTTTATACCGTTACTTCTCTTTTGGAATTAATACCGCTGAAAAAGAACATGACTTTCAAAATTGAAATATATTACGATTTGGCGAAATGGGATATCCGCCCGGATGCGGCCATTGAACTTGACAAAGTAGTAACATTTCTCACTGAAAATCAAGACATTAAGATGGAACTGGGTTCGCATACTGATTCACGTGGAGGTGATTCTTATAATTTAGATTTATCTCAAAAAAGAGCAAAATCTGCTGTGGATTATATTATTTCAAGAGGTATAACTGATAATAGAATAATTGCAAAAGGTTATGGCGAAACAAAGCCTTTAAACAAATGTAAAAATGGTGTTAAATGTAAGGAACCGGAGTTTGCAATCAATAGAAGGACTGAGGGGAAGGTCATAGGATTTGTGGAGACACATGCTTCAGAAGAAGAAGCAAAATTATTTAATGAAGAAAAAGACAAAAAGGAATGTGAACATGCGGATATTGTTTTTCTTGAGAATAGAAAAGAAAACTAACTAATTCATTAAAAGATAAATCTTATTAATAACATTTATTAATCTAAATTTTTGAAAGGATAATTTACTTAAAAAAAATTCGAATTAATGCCTTTCCGCAAGTGGTGTTTGATTTTTTTTATAATAACACTTAATCTATTCGCCCAGGATACAATAAAAATAGAATCAAATCACACTTTTACATACCTAGAAACGTACAGTTTTGTAATTCCTAAAAGTGGAGGTAAAAATTTGAGTTTTTGGGAAGCTAAAAAAATATTAGATACTATTAAAATTAGAAATGTTGATTTGAAAGCTTTTGCAGAAAACGATACCGTTTGGGCTAAGTTCAATCTTAAAAACAATACTCCCTATAGTCTATTTTTTGGAAGCGACTTGTTTACTCCTTATTATGAAATTTACTATTTGGTCAATGATAAATATGAAAAACAAGTCTCTGGATTGAAAGTGGATATTGGCAAAAAAGTTCTTAAGCATGCCAATATGTTAGTAAGTTTGCCCTTTTCTGCCCAAGAAACATATTATTTGAAATTTGTATTAAATCAACCAAAGATTCAATTTTTTGTTGTGAGTTATCCCATTGTGATAAACTTACAGCTTACAAACAACTATTTTCAAGGAGGGCTCATTGGAATACTGATTTTAGCTATTTGCTTTTGCGGTTTTTTTTATAATCGTATGAAAGTTATGTCGTACTTATATTTCACTCTTTTCTTATCAAGTTTTTTAATTTATACCCTAGTGGATTTTGACATCTTATTAAAATATTTGTGGTTTTTTGACTTTGGAATTAAAGGATATGAGTCAGTTTATAACTTACCCTATTCGTTTACAACAATTTTTTTAATCCTGTTCATTAGAGATTATTTTAAAGAGAATGAAATTAATAATATTCCTGATTGGATTTTTTATGCCGGAATAATAATAAAAATTGTTTTAGAAATTATGGGCTTCACTATTTGGCCAATTGCCAAAGAATGCATAACCGACACTTTAATTATTGGTGTATATACCACAATAATTTGCTATATTTTTTTCTCAAATATGAATAAAATTAAACTTTCCTTTTTTGTAGGATTCATCGTTATTTTTTTAGGTTTCTTTTTTCATTCGAATGGTGTATTTACGAATTATTTGGTTAAAAACTATACATTTTTTGCCATTTATAATTACATTATTGCATTAGGCATTTGTATTTTTTCACTAAATATTGCGGAACAGCTTAAGTTATTTAAAGATAACATGTATGAGGCACAAAACAACCTGATAGTACAATTAAAGGAAAATGCGGCCTTAAATGACAAAATCAACACGGAACTCGAACGCCTAGTTGATGAGCGTACCAAACAATTGGATGCATTTGTTTACAGGGCATCACACGATATAAAAGGCCCATTGAGATCGATATTAGGCATTACAAATATTGGATTGGATGAAGCTAAAGAACCTTCTGTAAACTTATTATTTCAACATATTAATAAAACCACCTTGCGATTGGATAATACGCTTAATGATTTGTTGGATGTAATTAGAATAAATAATAAAAACTCAGAATTAGAAAACATTGATTTTCAGTTAATTATTGATAAGATTAAATCAAATTTTGAACATATCAAAGAGTATAAAACCATACAAATTGTCACAGAAATTGACACAAAGATTAATTTCAAAGCAGAAACAGCTAATGTAAGTTCTTTGCTTCAAAACTTAATTGAAAATGGTCTGAAATATCAAAACCCAAGAAATCAAAACAAAAAATTATCCATTAAAATACATCAGGATAATCAAAACATTTATATTGTAGTTGAAGATAATGGAATGGGTATTTCACCTGAACAAAAAGACAAAATATTTCAAATGTTTTACAAAATTCATCCCGAATCAAATGGCTCAGGATTAGGATTATACATTGCAAAACTAAGTGTTGACAAACTCAACGGGACCATTGAACTTACTTCAGAAGTAGGTGTTGGTTCTACTTTTAAAGTTAGTATCCCTAAACAAATTTGAGTACCTCAACTTAATAATTTGTTAACATTTTCTTAACCTCCAAGTTAAATATATCAAGTACTTTTATATCTGAAAATCAGACAGTTAATAACATTTAAGTTCCTATTTATTTGTTTGTAATTGCTGCAACAAAACTAAAATACTATTTACCTAAATGATTAAATTTCCTCGCTGGATTTACATTTTAGCTATACTTTTTGAAGTAATTTACTCAAATGCACAGGTTACTTTAGTAAACTATGATTTTAATTCAGGCGCTTCCTATGCAGCTATTTCGCCTAGTTTAGCAAGTGGCATTACATCTAGCATAAGCAGTACAGAATCCTTTACAACATTTGGAGGAAGCGCTTCAGGAGGTAGTGCTTTTAGTTCAAATGGAACTGCAGGCAATGCGATAGCAATGAGTAATTCAAGTGGCACTGACACTCGCTACTGGGATATTGCAGTTGGGGGGGTTTCACTATCTGGTTATACTACAATTAAAATTTATTTTCAGGCTCAACGATCCGGCACTGGCGCTACTACAGTTACAGTAACTTATAGTTTAAATGGTGGCTCTTACACTGCTTTTGCATCAAATACAATGAGTCCAGGCAATGGTAGTTTTGTTCAAGCGCTTCTTTCACTCCCTGCCTTGGTAGACAACCCAACTTCTTTAACTTTCCGACTGTCTGCAAGTGGAGCTTCAGGTTCAGGAACATTAAGAATCGATAATTTTCAAGTACAAGGCGTTGCCGCACCGTCATGTTCTGCCCCATCCACTCAAGCTACATCTATTTCCTTTTCTTCGGTTACACCTACATCTACAACTGTCTCATGGACTCGTGGAAACGGAGACGCGGTTTTAGTAGTAGCCAAACAAGGAGCTACCCCTACCGGTCCTGTTAATTCATCATCATATTTAGGAAATAGTATTTTTAGCTCCGGTAATGATTTAGGTTCAAGTAGTTTTGTAGTCTATACCGGAACAGGTAATAGTATAAATATCACAGGATTGGCTTCCAGTGCATCTTATTCATATTCCGTTTTTGAATACAATACCACCTCCGGTACTTGTTATAATTTGACAGCATTAACGGGTTCACAATCTACTTCTTCATGTACAACACCTACTAATCAAAGTACGGTGGTAGGAATTACTAATATTGCTGTTAATAGTTTAAATTTAAGTTGGGTAAGGGGAAATGGAACAGGTGGAGTTATAGTTTTAGCAAAAGCAGGTTCTGCTATTACAGATGTACCTTTAAGTGGCACAACTTATTCAGGAAACAGTAACTTTAGTGCGGCTTCAAGCTTAGGTGCCAGTAAAATACTTTATGTTGGAACAGGTACATCATTGACTGTAACTGGTTTGTCTGCAACAACTACTTATTATTTTAAAGTTTTTGAATTCAATACAGCTTCAATGTGTTATATAACAACCGGAAACTCAAATACAACAACTGGCACTACAGTTTGTAATCCTACGGATGTTACAGCAGTTATTACAATTCCGGGTAGCACTAAAATATCATTGACATGGACAGCACCCACTTGTTATGATGAAGTTATGATTATTGCTAAAAGTGGTTCAGCCGTTACTTCAATTCCTACCGGAGATGGAAATAGTTATTTTTCAAATCCAATATTTGGAACCTCAGGTACCGATGTGGGGCTCACAACATCAGAATATGCAGTGTTTAAGTCAAGTTCACAAAACAATGTTATTGTTAAAGGCTTAATCAACAGTATTACATATCACTTCAAAATATTTACCCGAAAAGGGACTCTTTGGAGCTCAGGAGTTCCATTTTATATAACTCCTGTTTCGATAGGAGGCACTTCACTAAATCCCGGAGATATGGTAATTGTGGGCTATGATTCATATACAGATGAAGATGGTGATGGTACTAATGGTGATGATGTATTCGTCATTATGACTTTAGTTGACCTTTATCCCGGAACCGAATTTATAGTTGCTAACGCTACATATGAACCTGGTTTGGCAGCGGGAGTAAGCAATGGTGTATTTGGTGGCTCATGTGGCGGATGTCAATTGACACATATGAATTTTACAGTAGGAGGAACAACCATACCAAAAGGTTCAGTAATTTCATTTGTAGCACCCAATCAAACTGCAGCCAATCCTGTTCAAATTAAGATTAATAATGTTGCTACATCCAATATAACCGGTTCATATTATGGTGATAATGCCTCATTCGGCAGAATGAATATTAGTTCTTCAAATGCTGATCAAATTTACTTAATGCAAGGCAGATTTGCCTCCAATGCATCTAACTCGGTTAGTTCTTCAACTTTTTATGGCAATATTTTGTATGCAATTAACAATGGCGCAAACTGGGTTGGATTTAATTCAACTACAGCGCCAGCCGACCGATCTTTGTCGCGATTACCGGAACAAGCACGTTGCTTCAATTTGGAAAATACCGGTTCTCTAAATGAAGCAAAGCAACATAATATTGGTTCAGCTGGTGTACTTGTAAATGCTTCACATAGAAACTTAATTATCAATATTAGTAACCAATCCAATTGGACATCCAAAGGAACCACTATTGCAAATAATCTTAATTTTTCATTAGTAAACTCACCTCAAACAGGTTACACTGTTACCGGTACCGCACCCAAACCCGGCAATTGGGTTGGAGATGGAGACCTAAGTTGGTACACCTGCCGCAATTGGGACAATCTTTCATTGCCTACTTACGAAACTGATGTTTCCATTTCCGGTTCAGCATTAGCTAAATGTGTAGTTGATTCCAAACCATCAACACAGGATACAGCTAGTTGTAACAACCTATTAATTAATTATAACGATGGAAGTAATAAAGCACTGTTGCTTGAAAATGATGACCACTATTTAAGAGTTTACGGTAGCTTAACATTAACAGGCACCTCAGGTGAATTTGACATGAAAAATGGAAGCCAAGGAGGGCATTTGTTTTTATATGGCAATTGGGAAAATCAGGCCAATGACACTCAGTTTAATGATGATAACGCAAAAGTTTATTTTAGAGGTAGTACTGACCAAACCATTAAAAACACCAATACAAACTTTGAAAAATTTGGTTATATGTATCTCAAAAAATCGGGGGGAAAGCTGATTCTCAACTCAAATATCGACATTGAAGCGGGTTTGAACTTAAGCTATGGACTAATAGTTAGTTCTTCTACAGGTACATTAACTTTACGTCCTTCAGCATCAGTTTCTGGAACAGGAAATGCAAACTGTTATGTTAATGGACCCTATAATTTCAGAAAAGCTTCCTCAGGAAGCACCACATTTATTTGTCCAATAGGTAAATATCCGGATTGGAGACCTATAGAGTTAACCGTAAATCACTCATCAACAACCGATTATACATATGTTGCAGAACAATTCAATAGTTCTGCCTTGAATCTAGGATATAATTTACAAACAGCAACTCAAAACATCAATTTGGTGTCCGGTGTAAGGTATTATGATGTAACCCGATATACTACTTCCGGTATGGTAAATACGCCATCAACGGGCATTTCTGGCAATGCAATCATCAAAATTTACTATGACATTTCTGATGGGGTTACTGATCCGGCAAATTTAGTAATAGCCAAAAACACCAACGCAAATCCAACAAATTGGTATAACATAGGAGGTACCGGAGCCACTTACGGTAGTGGAAGTGTGACTTCTAGTTCAACCGCTGTGAATGCAATGACTAATTTTACTTCTTTTAGTAGGTTTGCTCTTGCTAACTCTATAACCGGTATTAATCCTTTGCCAACTCAAATAATAAATATTTCAGGAAAAACTGAGAATAACTATGCCAAACTTGAATGGAATACAACTGGCCATTATTCAAAAGGTTTTGAAATTGAAAAGTCATTAGATGCTATATCATTTGTCAAATTGGGTGAAAGTAATTCTTCCAATTCTTATTTCACTTTTATCGATTATGATTTTTATAATAACGCCTTTTATAGGGTTAAATTAAAAAATACCAACGAATATTCGTCAACTGTGTATGTAGCTGATGTTATCAGTGAAAATCCAATCAAAATATATCCAAATCCTGCCAGTGACAATATTACAATTTACAGCTATGAAGAAATTAAGAAAGCCTCAATTATTAATATAAGTAATAATCAATTCTTGACTTTAATTCCTATAGTTAAAGAATCAAATAATTACAATTACACATTCAACATTTCAAACTTATCTAAAGGGTTATACTTTTTAAAAATAGAAACTGCAACAGGAGCCCACCTTCGAAAATTGATGATTCAATAATACTTTTTTATCCTCACTACCGTTTTATTGTTTCGTTCCAATTAAATTTGGTTTTTTATTAATCCAATGTCGTTTTATTCAAACATAATAAAAAAGCTGTTTTTTCAAATTGATGCCGAAAAAGCGCATTATTTGGCCATGAGTCTGTTGAAAATAGCAGTTAAAATGCCTTTTAGTTCGTATTTCCTAAAATCACTTTTTCAAATAAACAACCCAAAACTTGAAACTAAAGCTTTTGGACTAACTTTTAAAAACCAAGTAGGATTAGCAGCTGGTTTTGACAAAAACGGAGCATACATTGATGAACTAGCAGCCTTAGGATTTGGGTTTGTTGAAGTTGGAACTGTAACCCCATTAGCTCAGGAAGGCAACCCAAAACCGCGCCTTTTCCGACTGCTTAAAGATGATGCCATTATCAACCGAATGGGCTTCAACAACGAAGGTTTGGAACCTTTAGTGAATCGACTTAAAAAAAGAAAATCCGACATAATAATTGGGGGCAATATTGGAAAAAACAAAAATACCCCAAACGAAAATGCCATTGATGATTATCACAAATGTTTTGAAGCATTATTCGACTTTGTGGATTATTTTGTTGTAAATGTAAGCTCACCCAATACACCCAACCTACGCGAACTGCAAGAAAAAGAACCACTTACAAGGTTACTCACCCTTTTGGATCATTTAAATTCCAAATTGGCAGCAGAAAAAAGCACCACTAGAAAACCTATATTGCTGAAAATCGCACCAGACCTTACCACCAATCAATTGGACGAAATAATTGAAATAATCCGAATTACAGGCACATCGGGAATTGTAGCTACCAATACAACCATTACACGTCATAATTTGAAAACAGACAATCAAACCATTGAACAAATTGGAATGGGCGGATTGAGTGGTAAGCCGGTAAAATTACGTTCAACAGAAATCGTCAGATATATTCATCACAGATCGGGAGGTTTAATTCCAATTATTGGTGTAGGAGGTATTCATTCCGATATTGATGCACTTGAAAAAATAAATGCGGGAGCATCACTTGTACAAGTTTATACTGGGTTTGTGTATGAAGGACCTGGTATTGTTAAAAATATTCTGAAAGGAATTCTTTTGAAAAAGTAATTTCAAATACTTTTCTTTCCAAGCAGGGTCTTCTTTTTCAGAGACCCTGTGTTAAAAGCACGCTGAGTCGCGTACCGAAGATCCTGCTGTGAAATATCCTTTTACTTTTTGATTGAAATTGTGGATGTAAGGTTCTAGAATGGAATCAATTTTTAAGCTAAATGTTAACACAAACTTAACAGGTTTTACTACCCTCGTATTGAAATGTAAGATACTTTTGCTATGTGCGTATAAACCAAAACCTAAGAACATGAAAAAATTGCTACTTCTTTCGCTATTTATTTTTATTTCTGTTATTTCCAATGCCCAAACATTTACAGAATTAGTTGTACCCAAATATATGGCATCAAAAACTGCTGCCTCTACTAATAATGCAAGAATTGGAATTGCTTTTTGTGTTAGCATATCAGGATTGTTACCCAATACTACATATGATATAAGTGCGGGCATTGGCTTGACAACTGATTTAGCAACCTCGTTTGGAGCTGGTAATATTTGGAATGGAGCCGCTTTTTCAGGAAGTAGACTCAATAATGCTTTTACAACAGATGCATTTGGGCAAACAGGACCAATTTGGTTTTTTATGCAAGCTACAGGAAATGGATCTCGTTTTGGAGGAGGGGCAACGCATAATTTACGTTTGGCAGTTATTACATCTACAGGAACTATGCCAGGTTCACCTCAGTTTGTAGGAACTAAAACCATCACTGGGTTAGATATAGCCGCTACTGCTTTAACTGGAGCTACAACAGATGACGGTGCTTTTATTTATGGACAGGCCAATTCGGATGCTGCAGGAAAATATGTTTTAATTTACGATAATATAGCAGGTACAGGAGATCCTTTGTACTCTTTTAGGGTAGTAGCTCCTAACACCATAGGTGGTTTTTCTACTTTTGCTCAAAGCGAATTGGTAAATGTTTCTTTTAACTCTACGAATAATATTAATCAAGTAATTTGGGTAAATTCAATTTCAGGTTTGCCTTATGGTTCTATTGGAGAATTTGTTGGAGTAATTCCAATTGGTGCAAATAATCCAAATGGTGTTCAGCGTATTGAAGCAAGAAATCCAGACAACACAATATATGCATTTAATACAGATGCTGATGGAGTATGGGGTAGCGGTGCAAATTCTACAACAGCAACAAGAAGAGGAGTGGTGGTACTAACTAACTTAGACGCCCCCTTATCTACTATAATTGGTGTTCCTTCATCTGCAAACTCAATAACCGGTTTCACTATCCCATCTCAAGTAGGTTCCACAACCATTTCGGGCAATAATATTGCTGTACTAATGCCTTTTGGAACAAACCTCACCAGTCTTGCGCCTACCATTACTATATCACCATTAGCTACAGTAAGCCCTAATACAGGCGTTGCAAGAGACTTT
>JANRJY010000073.1:0-120756 GCA_033763735.1 Bacteroidota bacterium
ATGATAAATCAGAATCTTTTTGACTTTTTTGTTAACTTTTAATTAAGATTTTGTTCCTCAATTAATCATTAATAATTATTCATTATTCATTCTTTTTTATTCCTCTATTTACTCGTTCGTAAAATGGGAGTGCAAAGGTAGCACTTGTATTATTATTACCAAAAATATTTTCAAATTTATTTCAGTTCTTTTTGCTTTTCTAAATCAAAAAGTTCTGAAAGTACTTCTGCCAAATTATCTGCATCTCCTCTTTTGCATGCCGCCTTTAGTTGTATTACTGGTAATTTGATAACTTTTTGAATGATATTTTTAGTGATAGTTTCAACAAGTTTTAACTCATTTTCAGTTAATTGCTTGTTAAATCTGTCCAATTCTTCAGTTCTTATATTTTCTAAGGCCCCCTTAATTTTGTGAATTAAAGGCGAAAACTCCATTTCTTTGGACCAATTATTAAATTCTGACAATGCCTCGTCAATTATTAACTTGACTTTTGGAATAGATTCAAGTCTCTTGGATTGAGCAATTGAAGCTTTTTTGTTTAATTCCTCAATATTATACAATAATACTCCATGAATATTTTCGATTTCTTCATCAATACTTCTGGGTACTGATAAATCAATAAAATACTTATGGTTTAAAATATTAATTTGCTTTAATGTTTCATTGTTAATTAGAGGTGAAGAAACTTGAATTGCTGAAATAATAATATCAGATTGATATATGGCCTCTTTTAATTTATCAAAATCAAAAATTTGAGCATCAATATTTTTCAAATTTGAAGCTAATTCAATGGCGTTACTTTTTGTTCTGTTACAAATAGAAATATTGGTATAGCCGAACTCGACTAGATTTTTTGCGACATCAGCGCCTATTTCTCCTGTGCCTAGAAGTAAAATTTTCTGAGTTTTAATTCCTTGAGTGATATCATCAATTAATTCTGCAGCTGCATATGAAACTGACGCAGCACCATCTCTAAAATTAGTTTCTTGTACAATTCGTTTGTTTGTAAAAAAAACGGAATGCATTAATCGATGAAGGATTGGACCCGCCATATCCATATCTGCAGACCATTGGTAAGCATCTTTAGCTTGTCCTGAAATTTGCAAATCACCTAAAACTTGTGAGTGTAATCCTAAAGACACTTCAAACAAATATTTTGCAGCTTCTGTTGGATTTGAAATAGCAATAAAATACTCTGAAACGTTATTGTACTGAGAAAATTCCGTTTCCTCTGATAAAAATTGTATAATTTGTTTATTTAAGTCAAAAGGAGAATTATAATATACCTCAGTTCGATTACAGGTTGAAATAACAAGTGCTTCTGTTAAATCAAATCTTTCTTTGAGAATTGACAACAGTCTTTTGCAACCATTTTCATCATATGAAAACAACTCTCTAACTTCAATTGGAGCTTTTTTATACGATATAGAAACTACCTTTAGTTGATTCATTTATTAAAACGGACTGCAAATTTAATACCTGATGTTATTAATTATCGACTAAACGATTATTTAAAATGATTCAAAATAAGAAGTTAATTCTACTTTTTTAATCATTTTTGCTGCATAGATATGATTTGTAACGTTGTATTACAATGATATTAATCATTCGACAAATAATTCATGTTTCGATTAAGTACTTATAATATACTAAGAATTAGCTTGATGGCATTTGCACTTATAATTGCAATTGCTTCATTATACTATACAGATTTGTTGGTTGAAAAGTTGCAGGAACGTGAACAAAAGCTCATAAAACTATTCGCGAAAGGGCTTGAAACCATTGCTAATCCAGATGATGAAGGGAATCTTTCGTTTTTGTTTCAAGAAATTATACAAGCAAATACTTCGGTTCCAGTGATTTTGATAAATTCATCAAATCAAATTATAAGCCATAAAAACATTGAGTTTCCGGTAAATTCAACAAAAAATATTCAAGACAAAATTTTATCAGAACAATTAGAAGAAATGAAAAAGGGATATCCTCCCATAGAAATCGAATATAGTCCGGGATTAAAAAATTACATTTATTATAAGAATTCGGAATTGTTACTTCAGTTAAAATATTACCCTTATATACAACTAAGTCTGATTTTTATATTTGTACTTATGGGTTATTTGTTCATTAACAACTCTATGAAGGAAGAGCAGAATAGAGTTTGGGTTGGAATGTCGAAAGAAACAGCCCACCAGTTAGCTACACCTTTGTCTTCACTAATGGCATGGGTAGAAATATTCAAAAGCAATCCGGATTTTTCCGATAAAAGTGCATTAGTGGAACTTGATAAAGATGTGCATAGACTTGAAACTATTACTTCAAGATTTTCAAATATCGGTTCGATGCCTGTGTTAAATCAAGAATATATAAAAGAAGCGGTATCAGACATTATTGATTATTTGAAACAAAGGGTTTCAGCAAAAGTAAAAATTACATTTAATCCTCTAATAGCTGCGGAATCAAAAACTTTGCTTAATAAAGCCTTATTCGATTGGGCGTTGGAAAATATTATCAAAAATGGAATTGATGCAATGAATGGAGAAGGATTTATTGAAATCAAAATTGAAGAAGAAGGTAAAAATTATGTAATTGAAATAAATGACAGCGGAAAAGGAATGCAAAAGAAACACTATAAAAAAATATTCGAACCAGGATTTACAACAAAACAACGTGGATGGGGATTGGGATTAACTTTGACAAAAAGAATTATTGAAGAATATCACCATGGTAAAGTATATGTAAAATATTCGGAAATTGGAAAAGGCACAACTTTTAGGGTTGTGATGCCGAAATTTGTCTGATTCCATCTATATTTTTATACTTTTGTGGCTTCAATAACAATTAAGTGAAAATAAGCGACTTCCTCAGAATTTATAGTTCCGATCCGGTAATACAATCCATAATTGAGGAAGTTAAGCAACCAAATCCTATCCAAATTTATTTATCAGGATTAAAAGGAAGTTCAGTGTATGTGATTGCTTCTTCGATATACTCTATAATGGCTAAAACAAATATTTTTATTGTAAACGATAAAGAAGAAGCCTCGTATGCAGTGAGCGATTTGCAACAATTGCTTCCTGAAAAAGATGTATTTTTATTTCCAACATCATACAAAAAGCCATACGAATTTGAGGAAACAGATAATGCAAATGTATTACTAAGAGCAGAAGTTTTGAATAGATTATCAATTAAAGATAAAAAAGGAGAAATAATTGTAACCTATCCGGAAGCACTTACAGAAAAAGTGATTAACCGAAAAACGCTTCTTGAAAACACCTTATTAGCCAAAGTAGGTGACAAAATGGATGTTTCATTTATAATGGAACTCCTTCATTCCTACGACTTTGAACATTCTGAATTTGTATATGAACCCGGACAGTTTTCAATAAGAGGTGGCATTGTAGATGTTTTTTCTTTTGCTAATGAGCTTCCTTATAGAATTGAACTTTTCGGAGATACCATTGAAAGCATCAGGACGTTTGACCCAAACACACAGCTTTCAGTTTCCAACAAAGCAGTTGTTTCTATTATTCCAAATGTACAAAATAAAGTGGTTTTGCAATCGACTGAAAGTTTTTTTGATTTTGTAGAAAAAAGTGCAGTTATATGGCTTCAAAAACCAAATCAGATCACAGAAACTGTAAAGTTCAACTTTGAAAAAGCTGTTGAAATATTTGCAAACAAGAAAGATATCCCACAAAATCTTGTAGGTAAACCATCTGAGTTATTTGAAAACGAATCAAGTATCTGGCAGAAAATAAATGAATTTCATCAGCTCGATTTTGGACTGAACAACAAAAGAAATCTAGGAAAAGTTTATGATTTTAACATCAAACCTCAACCACTTTTCAATAAAGATTTTAGTAAAATAGCTGAAAATCTTTCTGAAAATCAAAGCAAAGGGTATACCAATGTAATTGCTACTGAATTGGTTACACAATTTGATAAGCTACAAAATATTTTTGAAGAAATTAACCCAGGAGTCAAAGTTGGTCACATCAATATTTCAATTAAAGAAGGTTACATTGATGAAAACTTGAAATTGGTTTGTTATACCGATCATCAGCTATTTGACCGCCACTTTCGATATAAAAACAAAGAAAAATACAGCAAATCTAAAGCAATTACACTCAAAGAATTGCGTACGCTTCAACCCGGTGACTATGTAACACATTCTGATTATGGAATTGCAAAATTTGTAGGTCTTGAAAGAATAGAAATTAATGGCACCCCACAAGAAGCCATCAGGTTGTTGTTCAAGGACAATGACTTAATGAAAGTGAGCATTCTTGCATTGCATAAAATATCAAAATATGCAGGCAAAGAAGGCGAAGTGCCTCATATGAGCAAGCTTGGTTCGCAAGATTGGGACAACAAAAAGAAAGCGGTTAAAAAGAAAGTTAAAGAAATAGCAATTGACCTAATTAGCTTATATGCCAAACGAAAAGCAGCACCGGGATTTGCTTACAGTAAAGACTCTTACTTACAAGCGGAACTAGAAACATCGTTTATTTATGAAGACACTCCTGACCAGGCAAAAGCAACAGATGATGTAAAAAAAGACATGGAAAAACCCCATCCTATGGACCGATTAGTTTGCGGGGATGTTGGATTTGGTAAAACGGAAGTGGCTATTCGAGCAGCTTTTAAGGCAGTTAATGACAGCAAACAAGTGGGAGTGTTGGTACCTACAACCATTTTGGCAATGCAGCATTATAAAACTTTTAAAGAAAGACTCGAAAAACTTCCTTGCAAGGTGGAATATGTGAACCGATTCAGAAGTGATGCTCAAATTAAAGAAACTTTAAAACGGGTTGCCGAAGGCAGAACAGATATTCTGATAGGCACACATAGACTTTTAAGTAAAGATATTGTTTTTAAAAATTTGGGGTTATTAATAATAGATGAAGAACAAAAATTTGGTGTAGCTGCCAAGGAAAAATTGCGTGAATTGAGAGTAAATATTGATACGCTTACATTAACTGCAACTCCAATTCCACGAACTTTACATTTTTCATTGATGGGTGCAAGGGATTTGTCAATCATTAGCACTCCCCCACCCAACCGACTTCCTGTAACTACTGAAGTACACACTTTTAACGAAATTGTAATCAGAAATGCAGTATTTGAAGAACTCAAACGTGGCGGTCAAGTATTTTTTGTTCACAACAGAATAAGTGATTTGGATATGTTTGCTGATCAAATCAAACGCCTCGTACCAGATGCAAAAGTTGCAGTTGGTCATGGGCAAATGGATGGTGAAGACTTGGAAAAAGTAATGTTAAAATTTATTGAAGGCGAAAGCGATGTGTTGGTTTCAACCAATATCATTGAATCGGGATTGGACATTCCAAATGCAAACACTATCATAATTAATCAAGCACACCACTTTGGGTTGTCCGATTTGCATCAAATGAGAGGTAGAGTTGGACGGTCAAACCGAAAAGCATTTTGTTACTTACTTACCCCTCCAAAGGATGCGCTTACAGGAGATGCAAAAAAGAAATTATCAGCTTTGGAAGAATTTTCAGATTTGGGAGATGGATTTAAAGTAGCCATGCGCGACCTTGATATTAGAGGTGCAGGTAACTTATTGGGAGGTGAACAAAGCGGTTTTATCACTGACATAGGATTTGAAATGTATCACAAGTTATTGGACGAAGCCATACAAGAGCTAAAAGAAGGTGCTTTTAAAGACTTGTTTTCAGAAGAAATCTCACATAAACAATTGCTTCCAGATTGCACCATTGAAACAGATGTTGCCATTTTAATTCCTGAAAACTATGTTTCAAATATTAGTGAGAGACTAAGTTTGTACAACGATATTGACAATTTGAAAGACGAAGTAGAATTGACTCAATTTATCATCAAAATAACTGATAGGTTTGGACCAATGCCGGAGGAAGTGCAACATTTAGTTGAAACCGTAAAACTTAGGTGGATAGCCGAAAAATTAGGTTTTGACAAACTTAGTTTGAAAAACGGAACCATGAAGTGCCAGTTTGCGTTAGAAACCAATCATGAATATTTTAACGGGGATACATTTGGAAAAATATTGTCGTTTGTTCAAAAAAATCCCAAGAAATGTATCTTAAAGGAGAATAAAACTAAACTTATATTACAAATAGAATTTGTTAAAACTACCGAACAAGCACTTTCTTTGTTAAATAGTTTATAATTGATTAAAATTGAGCAAATAAAAATATCTGCAAATGAATTTATTCAAAATTGGTATTCAAGACGACTATCCTTGGTACATCAATGAAAAAATCAAAGTGACCAACTATGTTAATGTTGTCCTTTTGGGAATTTCATTGATGACATTGATATTGAATTTGATAGTAAATCCAATGCTTTTTTGGTTGCCCCTGATTGGAATTGTTATTACTCTTCTTACTCCTATTTTCTTTTATTTCAGAGTCATCAATATCCCACGAATTATAATGAGTACTGCCCCGGTACTTATTTCTACATTACTGGCAGCTTATGCACTGAAAGCGAATGAATCGCCTGAAGTATCCAACAGTTTGCTTTCATTAATGTTTGTGTTCATCCCCCGAATCATATTTGATTCTAAAGAAAAAACAAATATGTATACCAGTGTAGTAATTAATGTGGTTATATTTTTTAGTTTATATTGGCTCAATCCATTATTAGAAACTTCTCTTGAAACTCAAAGAGATAATCCTGTGGTTGTTGGTATTACTTACTTTTTTGTGGTGGTATCCACATTTGGCTTTTTATATTATCTGGATTATGAAAGCAGTAAATATGACTCTCGCAACACACAGCTAATCAACGATATGCAAGCTAAAAATGATGACTTACAAAAAAAAGAAGCCAAAATGAATGACTTGCTCAAAGAAATAGAAATATCACGCGAAGATGACAAAAAACGAGAATGGGCAGCTACTGGATTAGCCAAGTTTGGCGAATTGCTTCGGTCAATCCACTTGGGCGAACAGGAAGTATATGACCAATTCATATCACAATTAGTTAAGTACATAGGTGCAAATCAAGGAGGCTTATTTGTAATTGAAGAAGAAGGAGATTATAAATTTCTAGAGTTAAAAGCATGCTATGCTTATGAACGTAAAAAGTTTTTGGAAAAGAGAGTTGAGATTGGAGAAGGATTGTTGGGTCAATGTTATATGGAAAAAGATATCATTGTACTTACACAAGTGCCTGACAATTACGTAACTATAACTTCCGGATTAGGAGAAGCCACTCCGGGTTGTTTGTTGTTGGTGCCCATTAAAGTAAATGAAGATATTCATGGGGTGATGGAATTTGCTTCTTTTGTTGCATTAGATAAATATAAAATTGAATTTCTGGAAAAGCTGAGCGAAAACCTTGCTTCTACTATTTCAATAGTTAGGATAAACAGCAGGACAAAAATCTTACTTGAACAATCGCAGGAACAAGCGGAAGAAATGCGAGCTCAGGAAGAAGAAATGCGTCAAAACATGGAAGAACTGCAGGCCACTCAAGAAGAAATGGCTCGAAAAAACGAACAGATTGAAAAAATAAGAGCCGAAGAACACGCCAATGCCATTCAACAAATTGAAGCTCAGAAAAAGACTTTGGAAAAATTCACCGAAAGCGCAAAAGCCGAAAGCACAAAGCTCAAAGAAAGAATTAAAGAACTGGAAGCAAAGCTTTCATGATATTTGCTTTATTTATCTCAACTTTTTGAATTATCTTTCAATACTTTCAATTATTTTAAACTTATGTAGTTGATGAGTTTTACAATGTTATTTGCTTTGGCTTTTTGAAGTAAATTTTTGCGGTGTGTACGAACCGTTTCGTAGGTAATTTGAAGCATTTCGGCAATTGTTTGTGTATCATAGCCCGTTTTGATTAGGTCTAATACTTCCATTTCCCTTGGGGTGAATATTCTACTCAAAAGCGCATCTCCATCATTCAATTCTTCAAAAAAACTTCCATTACTGATCACTTTTCTAATGGTGTTTATTAGTTGAAGTTTACCCACATTTTTAGGGACGTAGGCATGTGCCCCACGTTTGCGAGCCATATTAACATAACTCTTTTCGTAATACATTGACACAATAATTACTTTAGTTTGCAAATCATTGTTTTTGATAAAATCAATAATTTGTACCCCATTTGCATCCGGAAGATTAAGGTCTAAAAGTAGAATATCAACTTTTTGTGTGCGCAAGGTTTTGTAAGTATCAGCACCTGTTGATGAAGTTCCATTTATTTCAATTTCCTCATATTCGCTTAACATACTTTTAAGCCCGTCAGATAAAAGCTGATGATCTTCAGTTATGTGTATTCGATATTTCATCATATAATTGGTATTAAAATTTCAATTTTTAATCCTTTTTTTAAATTTTCAATCTCAATAGCTCCACCCATTACTTGTACCCTACTTTCAATGTTTAACAGACCCAATCCGGTTTTTGATTTATTGCCAATTCCTGTACCATTATCCTCAATGAGTATTCTAATGTATTTTTGTGAAGCTTTGTTTTGAGTTTCGATTTTAAAGAGTACATGCGTTGCTTGTGAGTGCTTTACAGCATTGTTAAGTAGTTCAGTACTAATTCTGAACAAATGCACTTGGTATTCTTTACTAACATTAATATTAATTGCAACTTCATATTCAAGCGTAAAAGGAACCGTTAGTCTAAGATTTTCTAAAAATTCTTCCAATACTGCATTCAAACCAAATTGATCAATTTCAGAAGGATGCAATTTGTGGGTCACCTCGCGTACCTTAATCAATGATTTATCAATCAGATCCACTAAAGTGGAATGACTTTTAAAACTTGATGCTTTAATTTTTGCAATTGATAACAGTACACCCAAATCGTCATGCAAGTCTTCTGCAATTCGTTTCCTCTCTTTTTCTTCAGCCAAAATTGAAGTTTTCAAAAGTTCTTTTTGGTGGTTGGAACTATTAATCAATAGTTTTTCTCTATCGTTGAGCAAAGTTTTAAGATTTAAGGCGATGGCATATCCGGTAAATAGGACCTCCACAAACAAACCTATCATACATCCATGTTCTACCCAAAAATAGGTATTCATAGGAATGATTTCGCGCAATACGTTCACAACGGCACCTATTAGCATAAGTATAAATCCTAAAGTAAAAAACAAATTAGAAACTATGGGTCTCTTTACATAGTTGCTAACAATAACATAACTATAAACTACAAACATGGATAGAAAAAAGGCCCATAACACATTGGTAAATACAATTTTAAGAATGGCAATGTTCAAAATATAAATGATAGGGTAAATAAAAGTTAATATTAATCCAAATATCAAACTCAGATATAACAACCTGCTTTGAAATTTAGAAATGTTTTGCGCTTGGTAAATGGATTTCAGAAAAGGAATGAAAATTACAAATGACATAATCGGAAAAAACGTCAAAGCTTCTGCATCCCAAATAGGATTATCAGGCCAAAGCCATTGAAAACCAAGACCATAATTACAAGTAGCCCATAACAAATCACTTAAGGTAAATAATGAATAAAATAAAAAAAGCCTTTGTTTGTAAGTAATAAAAATGTAAAAACTGATAAGTGTCATTGCCAATAATATTCCTGAAAAAATAAAAAATATGGATAAAAATTTAGTTTCATTTTCAGCATAAGCAGAAGGAGATTCTAATAGTATAGGTAGCGAAATTGGTTCAAAACCATTATCAAAATACACATAAACAGTATATATTCTTTGCGATTGCAATCGCATATCAAACACAAAGTTTCTGGCAAAAATGGGTCTGTTTTTAAACTCAAAAGCATCACCAGTTGTAAAGGATCTTTTGACATTACCGGATTCAGTAAGGAAATAGTTAATTTGATTGATATGAGGGTGTTGAATTTCTAAAATAACTGTTTGATCTACTGCCAAATCGTTTTGAATTACAAACCGCAACCACCATGCCGAACCGTCCATTCCCAAATGACTTTCAATGGCAGGTTTGTGAAAAACTTTTGCACTATCTTTTTGCACGGAAAGTAAAGAAATATTTCTTCCTTTATCTTCTAATACCTTAAGATTAGGTGGCAAAAACAAAGCATCTTGGTTTATAAATTTGCTCACCATAATGGTATCAGATGCAAATACATTCATCAACAAAGATTGAAAAAAGAAGCAAATAAGGTATCTATTCATTTGTTAAAATGCTTCTGCAATGTTGATATAGTAACCATCCGAACCATTACCCACGCCATAATCAAGGCGAATATTGATATTGTCTTTTTTACTGATTCTGATTCGCAATCCGCCACCATAAGAAGGCCAAATGGTATTGTTTTCAAATTGGCTCATATTGGATGCGGTGCTTCCTGCACCTGCAAAAGATACAATACCTATAAACCTCCAAATGGGTAGGCGGTATTCAGCTTGAAACGCCATAAAATACGTATTGCGATATCGCCCGGCATAATAACCTCTGGTAATAACATCGCCCCCAAGTTGTGCCAAATGCTTAAAAGGTGCATTTCCTGGAACAAATACCCCATAGGCCTGAAATGCGAGTACGTGCCTGTGCTTTACCCATACGGTGGTAAAGTACCTAAGGTCGATTTTTACCTTTTGAAAATCGTATGCACTTCCAGTGTATGTATGGTAAACCAAGGCAGTTAAATCCAAATACATTCCTTTGCTTGCATTGAGAACATTGTCACGAGTATCATAAGTAACAGCAGGGCCAATACCCGATATTCGAGAACCTTCGAAACCGGTAGGTTTAGTTTTATCCAAAGTGTTACCTGTATTTCTTTTAAGGTCAAACATATTTACATATTCATAAACCAATCCAGAAAATATCCCATTGGTAATTTTGTACAATGATTTGTTATACACCCGTATCCAACTATAGGTGATGGTGTCCTGATTGCTCAGTGGCAAGTTATTGCCTATACCATAATAAAATTCAGGAAAGTAGTAATAGGCAAATTCACCTTCAGTTCTTAATTTTTCTTCTTTAAAAAAAAGTGTGTATCCAATAGACGAAAGGATTTGCTTATTGACTGTGTAGATAAGATAGGGCTGTATGTTGGACCTTCGGCTAAGGGTATCAGAATTAAATATGCGAAACACAAATGCTGCTGCTGCACCTAAGCCCAGTCTGGTTTCAGGGGCATAATATATTACCGGAAGTGGAGTGATGCTCACACTTCGGGGCTTTTTTGCTTTAATTTGCTGGGCAATGCAAATATTAGCAGCTAAATAAATTAGGAGTATTAAATATAGATTTGGCATTGTCAATGTTACCAATGAAGGTACAAAAATATTTTATTAAAAAAACTAATCATATACCTCAAATGCGGTATATGAAATAAAAAAAAATTAGTGAACACTTTTTATAATCACTTTAATTCCGGGATTTAATTCAAAACGAATACAAACCAAAGAATAACACTGCTCAAATTACCAGTTAAGACGATAATAGCGTGATTTAACCTATCGTTTCAATTAATTCAGACACTATTGTAATAATGTTTTTGTACTTTAAAGTTCTCTGCGCAAAAAAGTTTAACTTTGCTAATGAAAGGCACATAATATTATGGTTACAGATATTAATGAACTCGATTTTTCCAAAAAGTATTCGTATGCCGATTACCTTACTTGGTGGTTTGATGAGCGTGTGGAACTCATAAAGGGTTATATTAAAAAAATGTCTCCGGCTCCTTCAAATACTCACCAGAAAGTAATCGGAAATCTTCATTTAGAAATAGGTAAATTTTTAAAAAAGAAAAAATGTCAAATTAGAATTGCTCCATTTGATGTTAGGCTTACCCGAACGGTCAATGACAAGGAATCTTTCACCGTAGTTCAGCCTGATATTTGTGTGATTTGTAACCCGGAAATACTTGACGAACGTGGATGTAACGGAGTGCCCGATTTGATTATTGAAATTCTGTCACTTTCATCCAAAAAACACGATTTGGTCACAAAATATCAGCTTTACCAAGAAGTTGGTGTTCATGAATATTGGGTTGCATATCCGAATGAAAAAATGATAGAAGTATTTTTATTGGAAAACAACAAATATACCCTCAAAGGAAAATTTTTTGAGGATGATAAACTTAGTGTATATACCCTTCCGGGATTAACGATTGATTTGAGTGAAGTTTTTGAGGAATAAAAATTTCCATGAGATATAGACTTTCCAAGTTTCAAAAACTTAGAAAGTCTGAAAATCTTATTCTTCTATATAAAACTCTTTTGATGTATGTATGTTGTTTTTATTAGTTTGGTGAAATTTAAAATATGATTCTTTACTTCCAAACCAATTTAATATTTCTAACTTTTGGAGTTTGGAAGATTTGTCCATAAGTATTCTTCCAAATGAACTATGAGGATATTCAGTAAAATCTCCACATATCCCATGCTTTTGTGGATTTGCATGTATATATAGTACTACAGAGGTGAAATAACTTTGGTTTGTTATTTCTTTCCTTTTGAAATTTTTCTGGAACAAACTACCAGTTCTGTTCTCTTGTTTATTGATGGATTTGGCATAGCTCATAAAAAATCTTCTGAAGGCCTCTGAAATTATAGTATCAACTTCGGAGATAGACTTTCCAAGTTTCAAAAACTTGGAAAGTTGTGCTGCCTATTTGTATACCCGAGTCAGTGTGCAAAAACAATCATTTTCTTTGATTAATACCACATTTTCTTAGATAAATTATATTCAAATACCGCAAATGCGGTATTTGATGGTAAAAAAAAGGGGGTGAAATTTGAAAAAAAATTATTCGATTGTTCAATTAACTTTTACAACTTTAAAATATTTTCAATACGCTGAATATTTATTCAATTCACTTTAAATTAACTTAAAACCATGAAAAAATTAATATTACCTATTTTAACCGTATTAGCTTTATCTACTTACAGTCAAGATAAAAATACGACCACCACTTCTGTTAATTCTGATGGAATTAAACCTGAAGCGAAATCCATAACTGCAGAGCTAAATTTAACTCCGTTTTCGGGAACACCTCTATCAATCAGTTATTTACGATTCAGATACTTTATTGCTGAAAGAATTGCGCTAAGAGCAGGCGCTTCTATAGCATTAAAGTTTCTGCCATTACCTGCCAATACTTCAACGGACACTTACACAGGTTCAATTAGTACATTTGCTTTTAGCTTAAGACCCGGAATCGAAAAACATTTCAAAGGAACCAATAGACTATCCCCTTTTATTGGTGGTGAAGCAGATATTACCTTACAAACTGCATCTGCGAATGTAACCCGAACAGGAGGAGGTACTACTACAAACTATGTTTTGACAGGCGCTACAAATGCCGATCCCACCACTGGTGGGGCTCCCTTTCAAAATAGAGGATATTTCCGTTTTGGTCTAAATGCAATTGCAGGTTTTGACTTCTATATTGCAAAGCATTTGTATTTAGGTTCTGAGTTCGGTTTTGGATTATATCTAAATTCAAATACTGATGTAGTTGCAACTTCGGGAACAACTACAGTTACTACTAAAGGTGGAACTACTTTTGAAATTTCACCAAGTTATAATAGTTCAATTAGAGTAGGTTTTCTATTTTAGAAATCAATTTAACTTAAATCGATATGAAAACCAAAATAATTCTTCTTGCAATATCTCTTTGGTTGGTTTCTTGCCAAGGAGGCGATGCTCCCACTCCAAGTGGCAGCACTAAAACTACTTCAGGTACTGCACCTACACAAACTACAACTAACGGTACTGATAATCCCAATCAAGTACTTAGCAGTATGTCTACTTCAACATCGGATGTTAGTGGTGCCCAACAACAAAACCCTAATAATTCTGCAGGCTTAGGTACCAATTCAACAAACTCAGGAACAAATAATAATTCTGGCTCCGGAAATAACAATAGTACTTCTGGTAGTGGGTTTGGTGGTTCTTCCTCAGGCACTAATAGCTCAGGATTTTCAATTGATGGTATTAGTGTTACCGCTAAATCATGCAGCACCTCCACTAATAATGGTGTAAAGATTATTACCATAACCATAAGTTCAACAGAAAATGTAATTATTGGCTATAAAACCGGAGGCACCTATACTGTTACAAGTAATAGTAATGATGTTGCTATTGTTTACACGCTAGGCTCAAATAGTTATACAGGATCATCAGGAAACATTACTATTTCCGGGTCAACAATCACATTTACAAATATAACATTATCGAAAAGTGGATTAACGTCTAAAATAATCAATGGTAGCTACACTTGTAATTAATAAAATTTACCCTTTGTCATTATTGTAAGATTCAAAAATCCATATGTTTCCCGAGGCTATAGTCGAAAGACCTAACCACAGGGGAAAGGGTAAAGAATTATTAAAAACTGCTTTAAGTTAATGACATTTAAAATTTACCTACAAAATTGACATATAACACTTGCCTATATGATTATGAAACATTTATTACAAACCTGCTTAGTTGGTTTAGCTTGCTGCTTATTATTTACTTGTACAACACCTAATCCAACGCCTTCAAGCCCTACTGCAAGTACAGATATTTGCGGGATTTGGTCTGGTACATTTACTTCAGGATCTGACAATGGAAATGTGACACTCAACTTAACGCTATCTTCCAATACTTCTTATTTTACAGGAACCTCCACTATTACAGGTCCTCCAAGTATTTGCGTAGGTTCAAACCCCATTGTAACAGGTACCATTAATGGAACTTCAATCAACGTCAAAATTTCGTCAAGTTCAAATAGTTCAATTGCATTCTCAGGCACCTTAGGTAATACTATCAATGGTTCTTTCACTTCAAATGGTTGTAGCGGAGCCATCGGAAATGCCAGCATTAGGAAGGTTTCGGGTTCTTGCCAAACCATTCCAGGACAGTCCTGTAATAATTGTCAAAATTCCGTTCCTGCATTTGGAAGCTTGCCAAGCAAACCTGAAGGGCAAACCAAATATGACTCTTCAAGTTATGGACTATATAAAGGAATAATAGCTGGCAAAATTGACAATAGTCTCTTACAAAAAATTAGTAACTCAAATTATCAATCCTATTTTGTAAATAAGTCTGAAGCTTCGGGCGTACTTAGGATTGATATTTTTAATAGTGACCCCAAAAAAGCTTTTTGTGTTTTGTTTGTAAATGGATTTTATGATACGCTTGTACCTCCTCAAAAAAATGGTCAGTTTTTGGATAGTTATGGGAAAGTATTCGATGGTTCTTTAGAGATTTATTGTCGCATGGAAAGTCAAAAAATGGTCGGAGGACAGCGTTCAATAATTGATTTATCAATTACGAATAATGGTTATTATGTTGAATCTTTAAGTATTCCTGGTGTAAAACTTAACGCAAATATTTTTAAAGAAACTTCATATTTTCAAACACTTATTTTTAATGGGGATTATAAAGGAAATTGCTCTTCATCAACAAGTCCATCGGGAACTTTTAATATGATTATTCTTTTGAATCCGTTTTCAACTGAAAATATTAAAAATTATACTGGTGAATTTGGATTGGTTCAATATTTTGGAAGCGATGCTGTTAATGGTACAACGACGATAAAATTGAAAATTGGCTATCAATTTGATTTAACAACAAAGGAGGTTAATTTCTATGGAAGTAATCAAGATAAATTCACTTCTTTTGGGATCACTGGTGGTGATCCTGTAGATGTAACATCAAATGGAGATCCAAATATCAGCAGTAATTTTTACTATGATAGAAATGTGACGTCAATGAAGGGCAAATGGAGTGTAGTTCAACCAGGTCTCAGCGCAAATACAAGTTATAGTTGCTCAGGAACATGGTCAGGAACTAGACAAAATTGATTATCTATTGGCAAATAAGATATAAATGAAGAAACAAAATTTCCACCATAGTAAAAAACATTAATCATGAAAAAAATACTAATACTTATTGCCATTGGAAGTCACCTATTTATTGCTATTCAAAGTTGTACGAAAAACGATCCCTCACCAACAAATGCACAAAATGCTACTACAACAACATCAGGAATTAACACTACTGCTGGAACAAATAACAATAGTGCTACTAATCAAAATCAAACATTAAATGCACAGAACACAATATTAGGCTCAGGATTAGGTAGCCTTACTATATATACTTATTTAGATTGTTTTGATGGTAAACGTACCATAAAAATCAACAACAGTGTTGTGGGCGTTTTAAATAATTATTTCAGCAAAGCACCAAATTGCACTCAAGAAAGTGGCGTCATAAAGCTACAATTGCCAGCAGGAAAATACGAATTAGTTGCAGAAACAGAAGCTGGAAATTTTAAATGGGAAAAAACAATAAAACTTGATTCAAACGATTGTTATGTTCAAAGTTTGGACTGCTCTGGAAATTCTTTAGCTACCGTTTCGGGAGGCACATACAATAATTCAAACAATACTAGTACAAATGGTGGAAGTGTAACAACCTATCCTGGTTCGGTTACTACCAACCCTCAAGATCCATGTGCCTTTGGCAATGCAGGCGACTGTGGGTTCGGCATAACTGTTTGGGTTTCAGATCCTACTGTAGGTGGAGGATATATTGATTTATATGATAGTGGTAATAAAGTATTCACTTTTAAAAATTATAGAATAACCCCTCCTATATGTGGAGCTTGGCAAGATGAAACCGTTTATACCTATTATCATGGATGTAATCTTGGACCAGCTAATGTATCTGCCATTGGTAAAAGTGGCAAAAAATGGAAATTATATCCAGCTTCTTTGGTTAGCAGCAGTGGAAAACTTAAATATGAAGTAATTGAAATTAAACCATAATTTTATGAAAAGACTATACTTTATATTCATTTTATTCTTCAATATTATCATCAATATTTCTGCACAAAATTGGCAAATTGTATATGACAGTACGTCTAATTTTGAAAATAATAAAAGTATGTGTAATATGAGTATCAATCAAAATGGAACTGCATTTATTGCATTTGGTGATGGTCAGAATAACCACAAAACGAATGTTCTAAGTTTTAGTGGATTGACTAGCTGGAATAGTTTAAGTTTGTCAGGTATTAACAATGGAACACATTATTACCAAAGTTTAGCTTTTAATTCAAATGGTCTTCCATTTATTGCTTACAGTGATCTAGATAATAGTGGAATTATAAATGTTCTGAGTTTGAATGGTACAAATTGGGTCAAAATAGGAAATACAAGTTTATCTGGATATTCAATTAATGCATTTACACCTAGTAGTGCAGATCCTCAATTGTCTTTGTTTATCAGTCCGATTAATGAACCTTTTTTGGTTTTTCGGAATAGATTTTCTCTAATATCAGTATTAAAATATATCGGAAGTACTTGGAATTTTGTCAGTAATAATTCAGGATTAGGAAGTAATTTTACTCAAAATCCGAAATTGACATTTAACTCTAGTAATGTTCCTTTTCTTTGCTACAATAATTCATATAAATTAACAATACAGAGTTTTACAGGATCAAATTGGAATACATTCTTAAGTTCATCTGGAGTAGTTACCGTGAACGGCACAGTATTGTACGCTTCTGATTTTGTTAATTTTGAGTTTTCTTCTTCAAATAATCCGATAATTGCATACAGAGACGCAGGAAATGCATATAGAACTGCTGTAATTAGTTTTAATGGAATTAATTGGAACGTACTAGGAAATTCTGGTTTAAGCACAAATAAAACAGACTACCAGAGTTTGACAATAAATAAAAATAGAAATGTACCTTTTTTAGCCTATCGAGATAATTTAACTACAAAAGTTAGTGTCTTTAGTTTTAGTGGTATTGGGTGGCAGCAAATTGGACTTTTAAATGATAGTTGCGATTTTAATACAATACAACTCAAAATAAACCCAATTACTAATGAACCATGGCTATTGTACTATAAAAATAGCAAATTAAAAATTAAAAAATTTAGTCAAAAAATAAGTCAAACTATTTCATTAAATAGTATTTCTACTCAAATATTAACAAGTAATAATTTGGTAATTCCTATCAATGCAACTTGCAGTTCTGGATTACCAATTTCTTATACAATCGAATCAAATCCAAAAGGAATAGTGACGGTTTCTGCAAATAATTTATTAATAAATGGCATTGGAATGATTTCTTTAACTGGAATTCAACAAGGGAATAGTATGTATTTATCTTCTTCCCAAGTGTTTACAACATTTCAAGTTATAGGTGGCAGTAAATACATTGCTATTCATAAAATGAATACAATTACTACAACTGGTAGTTATGTTCAACTTAGCAGTATAAATTCATTGCAAAATACATTCTTCATAAATGATTATGTAAATAATAAAACTTTAATTTATGAATTCGACAATGCTGGAAATTTTAACTTCAAAAAATCAGTTGGTAATTTAGGGTCTGGATTTAGTGATTATTGTTCACCTAAAATTAGTATTATAGATAATAATAGACTAATAATACCCATGAGCTGTACTTCATATTTAAAATCATATTCTATTACAGGATATGATCTAAATATGCCAAATGCAATCCAATCATCAGGTGGGTACCCATATATGCAAAGTATTGCTAAATATAAGTCAGGATTAATATATGCAAACTCACAGTATACATCAACTTCGAATCAATCTTACAGAAGCTTGCTTGTGTTTTCTATTTCAGGTAACGCAATAAATCATCAAAGGACATTAACAATTGGAGGCTTTGGAAACATAGGTAACTCCTCAAATAACGATCTAAATTCAATCCAAATTTATAATGATTTATTATTTACATGTGAAAGCAACTTTAGAATTAGAATATTTTCAATAGTAGGCAATAATCTAAATTATATTTCCACGAAAACTTTAGGCGGAATTAACATTAACGTGAATAATATCTTTATTGATGCTAATAATTACATTTATGCATCACTTGGATACGGTGGTATTGGCATATTAACATTAACGGGTAACCAACTGAACGAAATAGTAAGGTATGATTATACTAATTATGGAATATCTTCAAGTTTCGTATTTAAAAAGGATAATTTTCTTTTTTCACTCAATAACAGCAATACGGTAGACATATTTTCCATTTGTACCAACTCAGGTGTAAGTTATCCTTCAATTACAAACTCTTCAAATGATTTTTTGGTTTGTTTAAATTCGCTTGGAGGAACAAACATTCAATTGGGAGTTACAGCTAGTGGAATTAATGTTTTTTATACTTGGCAAAATAAATATAACAATGAATTTTTGTTTGGACAAAATGTTATAACAACCACATTAGGAACTTATGTATGCACCGTAACTAATACATGTGGTTATAAAACAAGTAGTAATGAAATTAAAATACAATCTCCCTCAAAAATTAATTACTCTTTTGAACCAAGTTTGAATTATTATCAATGCATTGGCGAAAAGCTTAATCTCACATTTGTAGGAGTAAATGATAATGCTCCAAATTTCCTGTCTCCATCTTTAAATTATATTTGGTCTAATGGTTTGATAGGTAATAGTATTACTGTTACCTCAACAAGTTCAATAACTTCAACGATTTCAGGTCAATGTGAAACATTGATTAAAGGTCCATATAATATTCGATTTAGTAACTGTAATTTTACAAAATTTGAGTTACAACCAGGCTCAATACCTCTTGTAAATGAGTTACAAGGTTCAAACAACAATGTAACCTGCACTTCTTTTAATTTTCCGTACTTTTGTTGGGCACATGTCAATAATGGGATAGATATTACGAATGCAATTACATCAAGCGGAGTAGGTAATATAATTTCAGGAATAACACGTACCCCAACCACGGGGAATAATAATCTTAATAATATAATCGAATTTCAAAATTCTAGTTTATTATATAATGCAAACTATGAAAAAGGAGGGAAAATAAGTTCAATAAATGTTTCTACAATTTTTGGAATTTATAATCTGGCTTATACAGGTTCGTATGGTGTTACAACAGGACAAGGTACAACAAATACAAAATCAGATTATCTAGGTAATACATATGTAGCTTTAACATATTACGGAATTTTTACTTTTAATGGTATTGCTTATGATGGTTCTCCTTCATCTTGGAGCAATGGATGTGACAATACAAATGGGTATGGAGGTGGGTTATTAATTGCCAAGTATAATAAAGATAAATCTTTAATTTTTGGAAAGTCAGTCAGTATTCCTACTGACAACGCTTGGGTGTATTTACCCAATCCAGCATGTTTAAGAACTTGTACGAGATGTTCAAGCAAAACATACCTAAGTTCTGCCTTAATTGGTTATGAGGTTGACGCAACTGGAAATATTTTTCTTATTTGGAATGTACCTTCTTTCTTTAATGTGCCTATTGGTACCAGTGGAAAACGCAAAATTATACTCCAGAAATTAGATAACACGGGCAATAATATCAATTCAGTAGAAGTGGGCAATTATAATTCAGGTAATAACGTGGGTGTAGGTGCTTTTGCCTTTATTGATTCTCAAAACAAAATCCATGTTTTTTCAAACGCAGGGCTAACAAATTATAAAGAAATAATTTATAGTTCCGATTTAATTAAATTAACAGAATCTTCTACTGATTTCGAAAACATTCAAGCACTAAAAAGTGATAAAGATGACAATGTATATATCGCTTCCTCATTTAAAACAAACAAATGTTTTGGGTCTGTATGTCTAACTCCCTCAAGTTTAACATATCCAGATGTTGCCATTGTCAAAATTAAAGGCGGCACCTATTATTGGGTAAAGCAAATAGGAGATATATATAATGAAGATGTAAACGAAATATTTATTGATGAAAGACAAAATGTATTCATAGAGGGTACATTTACTACCCAAACTAAATTTGAAGACATTTCTATAACTGGTAATACATCTGGTACAACTGAATTTCTCGCCAAATTAGTAGATAGAAAGCTCTACCCTGCTGAAACTGAGGTAGCAGCAATTACTTCAATTTATTCAATTGAAAGCCATAAAAACATATTGATATACCCTAATCCAACTACTGGCACATTTACCATTGAAAGTTCGGTATCATTACATGATAATATTATCATTTATAACATACATTGTACTGCTATACAAAACTTACAGGCAAAAGGAGAAAAATCGATCCAAATTAATGGGTTGCCTGCCGGGTTGTATTTGGTTCAAATAGGAAGCTTTAAAAGAAAGATATTGGTGGAGTAATTCTCTACTAAAAAGAAATTCGATTTAACTTTTCTCTCAATTAACAATGTAATTATAATCTTCTTCCTCCTAATCAGCATTAAGGTTTCTAGTAATATTTTTAGTTACGCTAGATTTTTATTTGAATGATGTATTACTCAGTGATGAGTTTTTGGTAGTGCCAGACCTAAGCGAAGAAGTAATAATAGGTGCTGCTACTATGCAAAAATGGCGAATAAAACTAGATTTTGAACATGATTTAGCTATTGTTGATCCCAAAGTAGCTCGTATGCAGTTGATAGAACTTAAACCAATTCAATTTATTTTCAATAACAATTGAAACATTTCAAAGTTTTTTATACTTATTATTGTAATTAATCAGGTATTATCGAAAAGCAAGATTTTGAATTCATGTAAAGGCTCATTTGTATGACTAAATAGTATTCAGTGATGTTTTCACCTCTCATTCAATTTTTCCTTTAATCGGTTAATTACGTTTATCTGCAACGGGTCAACTTTGTTCTTTTCAGCAATAAAAAACGAAATCCAGTCAAACAAATGAATCAGGTAAAAACATTGCTCCATAAATGTATTGCCTTCGGCTTTTATTTCCAATATTTCAATCCCTCCGGCTACAATTACTTGTTTGCTATCTTCTATCCCTTTCGCTGTCAACGGATGTTCATAAGTATGTCTTAAAATGATCGCCATGCCACCATTTGATACCATTTTTAAAGGATTTTCCCAACCTTCAATTTCATTGTGATTCAGCTCCGGGAAATAATTGCTATGGCAAAGTTGTTTGGCATTTTCATTAATCTGTTGCTGTGCCCGTAACACAACAGATTCAATTTTAACACTACCGTAAATAAATAAAAATTTTGAACCGATTTTATCCGCTATTTCTGACCCTTTCAACTCTATTTTTCTTGATACAGATATCAAAAACCGATGTGTATCCAATATTTGATTGATAAACGCATTAGAAATAAGTTTGAAATTTGCCAACACATGCAAAATTAAAAATACGCTATAACCCAAACTCAAACGCCTGATACCCATACTTCCACCCGGAATTTTTACAAAGTCCAGATTATGTTCAAATGCAATATGATACATTTTACCTCCTGTGCTGATACACACTACTTTTGCCGATTTTTTAATTGCTCTATTTAATTGTTCTAAAGTTTCTTCCGTATTACCTGAAAAAGAATTGGCAATAAATAATGTGTTTTCATTCACAAAAGCAGGAATACGAAAGCCATTAATAACTTTTAATGGCACTCTTATTTCATGATTGATAAATGATTCTGCAAGATTTGCGGCTATGCCGGATATTCCTATTCCAGCAATAACCACATGATGAATAGGATGCTCATATTCATTTAGTTTCATTTGATTCATCATCCTTACCGTTTCTAGAAATGAATTTGGAAACGATTGAATTTGACTACGCATCATATCTTTATTAATTATACATTACAAATTCTGCATTCTATTCAATATCCCCTTCCATCGGTCTTAACAATATTTCCTCAACTACTGCCGATTTTGACAGCGTTGTAGTGTTATAAATTGCGTTGGCAATATCCTCCGATTGCATAAATCTTTCCTTTGGCAAATCTACATTATCCCAACTCGAAGTAAGCGTAGCCCCCGGTAACACTGCAGTAACTTTTATATTATGCTCCTTCATTTCTTCCCGAAGCACTTTGGTAAGCCCATATAATGCAAATTTCGAAATACAATATGATCCTCCGTTAATGTATGGTTTAATGCTGGCTGTAGAACAAAGAGTAAAAATATGACCTTCTTTTTTCTTAATCATTTCTGGTACAATTGCTCTTATTAAATGATATGCACTATATAAATTAGTTTCTATCATTTGTTCCAACACACCCATTTGTTCCGAATGAATTTGCCCGGGTACATACACACCGGTGTTGGCAATTAGAATATCAATACTTTTTGTTCTACTTAAACAAAATGAGGCAAATTTTTCCACCTCCGACTTTATCGACTGATCCGTTTGAATCGTATAAATAGCACAATCCGGATATTTATACTGCATTTCGGATTTTAATTCTACAAGCTGCATTTCACTACGTGATGTTGTAATAATATCAAATCCATTACTTGCAAATTTTTCAACTATTGCCCTTCCAATTCCCTTAGTACCTCCTGTTACTATGCATGATTTTTTCATTTTTGATAATTTGTTAATTTAATTAGTCAATTTTGGAAAATATTATTCAATCCAATTATGTCAGGAATATACATACATATTCCATATTGTACCAAAGCTTGTCACTATTGTAATTTTCATTTTTCAACTTCTTTTGCCAACAAGGTTGCCTTAATTAAGTGTATTTTAAAGGAAATTGATTTACAAAAAGATTATTTATCTGACAAAAACATCGATACAATTTACTTTGGTGGCGGCACACCATCACTATTAAATATAGGGGAAATCAGCCAAATATTATATCTTATTCAAAAAAATTTCAATGTATCTAACAATGTTGAAATAACTTTAGAAGGAAATCCTGAAGATTTGTCCCTAAAAAAATGCCTTGAATTAAAAGCAGTAGGAATTAACAGACTAAGTATTGGTATTCAAACTTTCAATGATCAACTTTTGAAATGGATGAATCGAAGCCACTCTTCCGAAGAAGCAACAAATTCATTGAATGCAGCCTTTGAGGCAGGATTTACTAATATCTCTGCTGACTTGATTTATGGAATTCCGTTTGTTGATCATACCGTTCTTGAAAATGATCTTTTGCAAATTTTACAATTCAACCTTCCTCACCTTTCCGCCTATTGTTTAACAATTGAAGACAAAACACCTTTTGGAAATCTATTAAAAAGGGGTACTATGATACCAATTAGTGACATTTATTCGTCCGAGCAATTTGAAAAGTTAATGAATTCATTTTCCATTGCTGGATATGAGCAATACGAAATTTCCAATTATGCCCTTAATAAGGCTTACTCAAAACATAACACTTCATACTGGCAAGGCACACATTATTTAGGAATTGGTCCCGGTGCACATTCATATAATGGCACAACACGCCAATGGAATGTTTCCAACAACAACAAATATATAAATGCACTTAACGATTCAATAATTCCATTAGAAAAAGAATCTTTAACACAATCTCAAATATTTAATGAGTATATAATGACCCGATTAAGAACAATTTGGGGTATTAATTCTGATGAATTAATTAAAATTCTACCCGATAGGAAAGAAACCTTTATGCAAAGTGTTGAAAATTTTATTTCTGACGGAATGATTTATAAAAACAAAAACTTCATTACACTCACTCAAAAAGGAAAATTTTTTGCAGATAGAATTTCTTCTGAATTATTTGTTTAATAACTATCCATTTTCTACTTATTCGAAGAATTTTTATATGCTTGTTTAACCAATAGATATTTTATCGAGAAAATTTTTAAATTTTAAATTTTAAATTTTAAATAATTTGATACTTTTGCACTCCCTTTTGAAAAAGGGGGCTGATTGTTCTTAAATATTCGCTTATTGTCGGGGGCATACCAGAGTGGCCAAATGGGACAGACTGTAAATCTGTTGGTGTACGCCTTCGGTGGTTCGAATCCATCTGCCCCCACAAATAATTGCTGATTATAATAATTTATAATTGGTCCTTTATTTAAAAAGGAAAAATGGTGTCAAACGAGATACCGATTAAAGTATTTGATGCAATAAAACGAAAAGCAAAAGTTAATTTATGCGAATGGTTGAAAATCAATCTCATTAATTTTCCAAAGCCAAGAAGTCAATATTATATGCGGAAGTAGCTCAGTTGGTAGAGCGGCAGCCTTCCAAGCTGCAGGTCGCGGGTTCGAGCCTCGTCTTCCGCTCTCTTTCAAGCTGTTGTAGCTCAGGGGTAGAGCACTTCCTTGGTAAGGAAGAGGTCGTGAGTTCAATTCTCATCAACAGCTCTGTTTTGAGGTGTTGAGTAAAATTGATAGGGCAATCCCGCATGGCGGGAAGGTCGTGAGTTCAATTCTCATCAACAGCTCTGTTTTGAGGTGTTGAGTAAAATTGATAGGGCAATCCCGCATGGTGGGAAGGTCGTGAGTTCAATTCTCATCAACAGCTCTATAATAAAATTCCTTTGAAGCAATTCGTTTAAGTCAGCAAAAGGCTTTAGTATTGTAAAAATTTTAAACTGAATATAATAATAAACTGAATTTAAACTTTAATAAAAATGGCAAAAGAATCATTTGACCGTTCAAAACCACACGTAAATATTGGTACTATCGGACACGTAGATCATGGAAAAACTACATTAACAGCAGCAATAACAACTGTATTAGCAAAAAAAGGACTAGCAGAAGTTAGAGATTTCTCATCTATTGACAATGCTCCTGAAGAAAAAGAAAGAGGTATTACTATCAATACTTCACACGTTGAATATTCCACAGCAAATCGTCACTATGCACACGTTGACTGTCCAGGTCACGCGGATTATGTGAAAAACATGGTTACAGGTGCTGCCCAAATGGATGGAGCTATTATAGTGGTGGCTGCTACTGATGGTCCAATGCCTCAAACTCGTGAACACATTCTTCTTGCTCGTCAGGTAGGTGTACCGGCACTTGTTGTATTCATGAACAAAGTGGATATGGTGGATGATCCTGAATTATTAGAACTTGTAGAAATGGAAATTCGCGAACTACTATCTTTCTATAAATATCCTGGAGATGAAATTCCTGTAATCCAAGGTTCTGCACTAGGCGGACTTAACGGAGATCCAAAATGGGTTAAAACTATTGAAGAACTTATGGACAAAGTGGATTCATACATCCCAATTCCAAAACGATTAACAGAACTTCCTTTCTTAATGCCTGTTGAGGACGTGTTCTCAATTACTGGTCGTGGAACTGTTGCTACTGGTCGTATCGAAAGAGGTATTATCAAAGTTGGTGACAATATTGACATCATTGGAATGGGTGCAGCAGGTTTAACATCTACTTGTACCGGAGTTGAAATGTTCCGTAAATTATTGGACAGAGGTGAAGCTGGTGACAACGTAGGTATATTATTACGTGGTGTTGATAAAGAACAAATCCGTAGAGGAATGGTACTTTGTGCACCAAAATCAATTACGCCTCACACTGAATTTAAAGCGGAAGTTTACGTTCTTTCAAAAGAAGAAGGAGGACGTCATACACCGTTCTTCAATAACTATCGTCCTCAATTTTACTTACGTACTACTGACGTTACAGGTGAAATTGAACTTCCTAAAAATGTTGAAATGGTAATGCCAGGTGATAACATCACAATTACTGTAAAATTAATTGCTGAAGTAGCTATGGAAAAAGGACTTCGTTTCGCTATCCGTGAAGGTGGTAGAACAGTAGGTGCAGGTCAGGTTACTGAAATTATCAAATAATTAAATACAATTTATAGAAAAGCGTTCTGATTTTACGGAACGCTTTTTTTTTCAAAAAAAATCTAATACCTTTGCACTCCTTTTTACAAAGCTGGGAGAAAAGGCCAATACGGGAGTAGCTCAATTGGTAGAGTCGCGGTCTCCAAAACCGAAGGTTGCAGGTTCAATTCCTGTCTCCCGTGCTAAAGAATAAAGGAAAAAAATATTATGATTCAGTTAGTAAGAACATTTATATTAGAATCATTTGACGAAGTTCGCCACAAAGTAAGTTGGCCTACTTTCAATGATTTACAACAAAGTACCGTATTAGTGCTTGTGGCTTCCATTGTATTTGCTTTGGCAATTGGATTGGTTGATTTTGTGTTCGAAAACGGAATGACATGGTTTTATCGTTCATTTTAATTGAGTAAGTGTAAAAATGGCTGAATTTCATTGGTATGTATTAAGAGCGGTAAGTGGGCAGGAAAGAAAAGTCAAAGGCTATATTGAAAGCGAACTGCAACGACAAAACTTAGCAACTCATGTACCTGAAGTGCTTATACCTTCAGAGAAAATATATGAAATGCGTAATGGAAAAAAAACAGTACGCGATAAAATATTCTTCCCAGGATATATTATTCTTTCAGCTGATTTAACTAATGGAGAAACGCTTCACCTTTTGAACAACATACCCGGAGTATTGGGTTTCTTGGGCGAAGGAAAAATGAAAACCAGCAAAAAACCTGAACCACTGCGCCAAAGTGAAATCAATAGAATACTTGGGAGAGTTGAAGAAGGTAACATGGCTCAAACCAAATCTGAAACTAAGTTTATTGTTGGTGAGCAAGTGAAAGTGATGGACGGACCTTTCAGTGGCTTCAATGGAACTATTGAAGAGGTATATGATGATAAGAAAAAATTAAATGTTATAGTAAAAATATTCGGCAGAAATACTCCGCTGGAATTGAGTTATATGCAAGTTGAAAAAACTGCTTAAATAAATAGAAAGTTAAATAATTAATAAAATGGCAAAAGAAATAACAGGATTTGTAAAATTGCAAGTAAAAGGTGGCGCTGCCAACCCTGCTCCTCCAATTGGACCAGCTTTGGGTTCAAAAGGTTTGAATATCATGGAGTTTTGCAAACAATTCAATGCACGTACACAAGACAAAGCAGGACAAACACTTCCAGTTGTAATTACGGTTTATGCAGATAAATCGTTTGATTTTGTAATCAAAACACCTCCTGCTGCCAATTTATTATTAGAAGCTACTAAAAAACAAAAAGGTTCAAATGAACCAAACAGAAATAAAATTGGATCCGTTAGTTGGGATGAAGTAAGAAAGATTGCTGAAACCAAAATGCCTGATTTGAATTGCTATAAAATTGAATCCGCAATGTCAATGATTGCAGGAACAGCTCGTTCGATGGGTTTAACTGTAACCGGCAACAAACCATTTTAATTTATTAATTTCTACAAAAAAAGGCTTCTACGCACATAGAAGCCTTTTTTTATGATTACCTTCGCAGAAAAGTCAAATAAAATAAAGTATAAATACAATTTTTATTTTTTTTTGTATACTTTATAATCTTGTGTTAATATTGCACTTAAGTACAAAATCTAATTTTATGAGAAACAAATACATTCTTTTTTGCCTGTCTTTTTTAATGGCAGTTTCAACTTTTGGTCAGTTAAATTTAGGATTTCGATTTGGATACAATCCTTATGCTAAAATCGATGGACTACAAAATTTGGCTACATATAACACCGCAATGTTTAAAAATGTGGAGAACTTTAGTAACCCTGGCATCACTAGAGAAGATGGATTACCTGGAAATAAAAATTTAAGTATAGGTGTTTCTGCAAATTATGAAATAAATAAATTCTTCAATATTCAAGCTGATTTGTTATATCTTCAAACAGGAAGTAAATTAATGTACCGCTATAACACAGATATTCAACCAAATGCTAATACAACTTATTTGAATTTGCAAAGTGTTGCTCAATTAGCATACGCATCCTTGCCTGTAACAGCTCGTTTTACCTTTGGAATGGATTCTTCAATATTGAAATTTTATATAGAAGGTGGTGGTTATGCCGGAATGTTAGTGGGTAAATATTCCAGTCAACCGGAAGAAACTTATTTGGTTGATCAATCTGGTCAATTTTTAAGGTATCCTAAAACAGGTGGAACTGAAAGTAACACTACATGGTTAGCAAACGAAAACTTTAAATCGTTGGATTATGGCGTGGTAGGCGGCATTGGTTTAACATTTGAAGTTGGCAAAGGCAAAGTAGATGTTGGTGCACGTTATATGTATGGTTTGGCAAACATTTGGGGTGGGCCTGACAATACCATGTTATACAATAGAGTCATAAATATTTCAGCAGGGTATTCAATACCCTTGTCAGTATTAACCGGAGGAGGAAGCAAAAATCAATTTGTGCCTGATCGTCAACCCGATTCATCAACACCAGCGCCAGCCGGTAATTAATATTTGATAAAAATTTATGTAAAAAAGTGTTGTTACTTTTGTAGCAACACTTTTTTATTTGTACAAAAAACAAAAAAAGTTAAAATGAAAATTGCTTTGCTAAGAGTAGGAATAGACAAAATATGTGGTGGCATACATTCGCCCCTTTTTAAAGATGGTACATTTGAATTCGTACCCATTCCTGAGTATTACTATAGACACCATTCTTTTGATCCAAAAAACTTAAAAACTTACGAGTCTGAAACAGGTAGAAAAGGCAAACCTTTTATTGAATACTTCAAAAAAGAAGGCAAGGATAAAGAGCAACATCGCAACTGCCCTGTTCACATGGACCCCGAATTTAAATCCTTTACTTATGGAGATGGGAATCATACTAAAAACGGGCTTGTAAAATTGTCCAAAGGAGATTTTTTGGTTTTCTATGCCTCATTGGAAGGCTATGACTTTAATATGGAACCCGGAATGTATGTGATTGGTTATTTTGAAGTAGAATATTCAATTTTGGTTGATTCTCAAGCTGAATATCCATCCCTAATTAAGGACTTTTCAAATAACTTTCATATTTCAAACAAAGAAATCTTTGAAAGAGATATTTCAAATCCAAAAAACAAAGGATTAAAACTTATCAAAGGAACTTCCAACAGCAAAATGCTTAAATATGCTTATTTGATTAGCCGACAATTACCTAAACAGGGAAAGCAATCATCCATTCATGTAATATCAGATGATATGATGAAAATTTTTGGAAATTTCGGGGGCAAAATTGCAATTCAAAAAGACCCGATTCGCTGGATTACTCACAAGGATCCGGTTACAAAGACTACTGAATGGTTAAAAACTTTAGAATAATTTATTTTGAAATAATTTAGATTCTTTATCTCAATTCTTAGTTATTGTTTACAACTTTTTCAATAAAAATCAATATTATTTGGTAACTTAATTTTTAAACAGAGGTGTTGATAACTAAGGGAAAAGCACCATGTTTCAAATGATACATTTGAACTATGGACAATCAGAATCAAATAGCAACAACAGCTCAAAAACGGACATTGCGTAGTCGCAATACTGCTTTCAAAGATTACTTAGGAAAATTGCCTCCTCAGGCCCTTGACTTGGAAGAAGCTGTACTTGGTGCCTTGTTAATTGATAAAGAATCTTTGTCAAAAGTTGCTGATTTTTTAAAGCCGGAAGCTTTTTATGACGAAAGGAATCAAAAAGTATATCAGGCCATTCTTTCACTGTCATCAAAATCAGAACCTATTGATATCAGAACCGTTGTTAATGAATTACGAACCATTGGTCAACTTGAAATAGTAGGAGGGGCATTTTTTGTTTCTCAAATCACCTTCAAAATTCAATCATCTGCAAACATTGAATATCATGCCCGATTATTAGTTCAATATGCATTAAAACGAACGTTAATATCGGTTTCAGCAACCATCCAAGAAGAAGCATTTGATGATACAGTTGATGTATTTGAGATATTGGACCATGCACAGAAGCAACTTTTTGAAGTTTCGGAGCAAACCATGAAAAAGAATTTTACACCTGTAAGTAGTTTGGTTCAGCTCGCATTGAAGGATATTGAAGAAAAAAGAAAACATAAAGATGGACTAACAGGTGTACCAAGTGGCTTCACTGCATTGGATAGATTAACATCCGGTTGGCAAAAAAGTGATTTGGTTATAATTGCAGCCCGACCAGCTATGGGAAAAACCGCATTTGTACTTTCTACCATCAGAAATGCAGCCGTGGATCATGGAAAAGCTTGCGTTATTTTTTCATTGGAAATGTCATCTGTTCAATTAATGCTTCGTTTAATTTCAGCAGAGTCCGAAATCGAATCAGAGAAAATAAAAAAAGGTACTTTGGAAGAATACCAATGGGTGCAAATGACTCAAAAAGTAACCAAATTATCCAATTCCAAATTATTTATTGATGACACCCCTGCATTGAGTGTGTTGGAACTCAGAGCAAAATGTAGAAGGTTAAAAGCTCAACATAATATTGAATTGATTGTGATTGATTATTTGCAATTAATGCATGCCGACTCTGTGGGCAAAGGCTCCGGAAACAGAGAACAAGAAATTGCTTATATTTCAAGATCGTTAAAAGGATTGGCAAAAGAACTAGAAGTGCCGGTAATTGCACTTTCACAATTGAGTAGGGCTACAGAAACCAGAGGTGGATCAAAGATACCTCAACTTTCCGATTTGAGGGAATCTGGATCAATTGAGCAAGATGCAGATATGGTAATGTTCCTTTACCGACCTGAATATTATGGGCTTACTGAGGATGAAGACGGCACTCCTGCACAAGGTGTGGGTCATGTAATTGTTGCCAAACACCGTAATGGACCCGTTGACAAAGTAAAACTTCGATACATCAGCAAATTTACAAAATTTGCTGATCTGGAATCTGATGAACCGTTTCCTAATGAATTGCCTTCATTCACATCAGGTAGTGGTGATTCTTCCTTTCCTGATATCAAAGGTAGCGGACCGGCAGGCGATGGTGCCATTACACTAAGAAGTAAAAACTGGGATAAAGACAAAGGTATCAATCTTGGCAAAGCAAGTGATTATGATGAACTTCCCCCGTTTTAGTTTAAACATTTTGTTCATTTTGTATGTTTTATAATTAAACCTAACATAAAATTATGATCTTAAAAGTTGGCGATAAAGCTCCAGAAATAAAAAGTAAAGACGAAAATGGAAATGACATATCCTTATCATCATTTCTTGGTAAAAAAGTGGTATTATATTTTTATCCTAAAGACGATACTCCAGGTTGCACTGCCGAATCGTGCAATTTGCGCGATAATGAAATGGCATTAAAAGCGGCAGGATATCAAATACTTGGCGTTAGTGTTGATGATGTAAAATCACATAAAAAGTTTAAAACAAAGTATAATTTACCTTTTCCTTTAATAGCCGATCCTGAACAAAAAATTGTTAATGACTATGGTATTTGGGTTGAAAAATCAATGTATGGCAAAAAATATATGGGAACAGCCAGAACAACTTTCTTATTGGACGAAAATGGGATTATTACCAAAATCATAGATAAAGTGGACACTAAAGAGCACACGTCACAAATTTTAGAATAATCATTACTAACCAAATCCAAACAATTAGAAAAATGAAAAAGATTATTATTTTATCTATCACAATAGCTTGTTTTTCTTCGACCTATGGTCAAAAAACTAAAGTTTGTTGCTCAAAGCCTATTGAGGGTTCACTTGCAATGTGGGTGAATAAAGAAGGCTTCAGTGCAGCCCACCTAAGTCCTGAACCATTTGATTTTAAAGCCACTACCGGAGAAATGATCCAGTTTGACACTCCGGATGGAAAAAAGGGAAATGCATTTGCTGTTAAATCAGGTGCAAATAATGGCAAAGCTATAATTATGGTGCATGAATGGTGGGGACTTAATGATTATATCAAAAAAGAAGCAGAAACTCTCGCAAGTGAGTTAGGGGCAGTTGATGTATATGCCGTTGATTTGTACGATGGTAAAGTAGCTACTAACCCAGATGAAGCCGGCAAACTTATGGGAGGAATGGACCCTGCAAGAGCTGCAACTATTATAAAAGGGATATTAAAATACATAGGACCAAAAGCTCAAATTGGAACTATTGGTTGGTGCATGGGAGGATTCTGGTCATTTCAGACTGCACTATTGGGTGGAAAACAAATTAAAGCTTGCGTGATGTATTATGGATTTCCTGAAACGGACAAAAATAAAATCAAAACCTTATCAAGTGACGTGCTTTATATATCAGCAGAAAATGACGGGTTTATCAAAAAAGAAAACCGCGAACAATTTTACTCTGATTTAAAATCATTAAATAAACAAATCACTGTAAAAAAATACGAAGCTGACCATGCATTTGCAAATCCGAGTAATCCAAAATATAGCAAAGACTTTGCAGATGATGCTCACAAAATTGTGTTGGATTATCTTTATAAAGGGTTGGGATTAAAATAGTTATTTTATTTACTATCATGGTATCTCCCCCTTTGTAAATATTGGTAGTTGGACTTCTGAATTTAACTTAAATTCAGAAGTCTGTTCTTAATGTATATATTTCAGATTTAATTGGTTTTATTTATTCTAACAAACATACCCATATTCAATGCATTCCTATTCCTATATTTAAAGTCAAACTGGGTTCGAATAATAATTGTATTAATAAATTAGGAAATGCATCAAAAGTAATTCACTATCAATCGTTACATTCGTTTTTATCAAAACTGGAAGGATAAAAAAAATTTTCCTACAGGATATTTTAATTGATTAAGCTTTAAGAAAATATTTTTTGAAATATTATACCTACCAACTATTTTTTACCTTCCGTCCCTGCGCTATTTGCCTGAAGCATTGCTTTGTATTTGGCATCGTCTTTAAAAAGTTCAACAGCTGCCTTTATATCTTCATCATGATCAAATGAAGCTTCAATAATTCCTTTTTGCAAATAATATCTAGATACTATTTCATTTTCAAGCATTTCTTTGATTTCATCTTTAAACTTTTGAATATCAGACTCTTTGTCGTGGGTAATTTCCTTTTTTAATGATTCAATTTGGTCTTTAAGTCCATCATAATATTTTTCCTTTTTAGCATTCTCAACCAAACTATTAAGATCCGTTTCGATTTTTGTTGTATAGTCATAATCTTTCCCTTTGAGCCATTCAGTGAATGAATCGTATTCTTTATCGGTAAGGCTAAATTCTTTTCCGCCAACTATTTTATAATGAGAGTAGTAATATTCTGTAGCAAAATCAAAAATCAAGTTCTTGTTTATCAAACTTTGAGTAATTTGGGCCAATTCTGATTTTTTAACTTCAATGTCAGGGTATATTCCGGCTCCGTCATATACTTTTCTGCCATTTTTGGTTTTGAATTCTCTTCTTAGCGAATCTGCAATTTTACTTACGGAACCATCTTCCTTTTTCTTAGAATAATCAATTGCCTGTATACAACGTCCACTTGGAATGTAATATTTAGCAGTAGTTACTTTAAGTTGGGCATTGTACGAAAGTGGACGAGTAGCCTGCACGAGTCCTTTGCCAAATGTTTTTTCACCAATAAGGACACCTCTATCATAATCCTGAATTACACCTGAAACTATTTCAGCTGCTGAAGCACTTCTTCCGCTAGTAAGAACAATTAAAGGAATTTCTAAATCTAAAGGATTATCCAATCCCGGATAGGTTTTATTCCATTCTGAAACTTTGCCTTTGGTGCTCACAATTTCTGAACCTTTTGGTACAAATAAATTAGTGATATTAATTGCTTCTGTTAAAAGTCCTCCTGGGTTATCTCTCAAGTCAAAAATTATTTTCTTTGCACCCATCTCCTTTAATTTATTTACTGCATCACGTACATCTTTTGATGCGCCTGTTGTAAAGTCTGTCAAATGAAAATATCCAACCTCACTATTTATCATCCCAACATATGGAATATTCTCAATTTTAATTTTTTCTCTAGTAATGTCGAGTGTTAAAAGTTCGGGCTTATTCATCCTTTTGATGGTAACTTTTAATTTAGTTCCGGCTTGTCCCTTAAGAAGTTTGCTAATATCATTTGTGCTTTTATCTTTTACATCCTTACCATCTATTGAAATAAGTTCGTCACCAATTTTTAAGCCTGATTTGTGTGCCGGAAAATTTTCGTACGGCATTAGTATGATATTTTTTGTTCCTTTTTTACCTATAATTGCTCCGATTCCGCCATATTGACCAGTAGTCATTGTTCGATAGTCTTCAATGTCATCCTCCGGAATATAGTTGGTATAAGGATCTAGGGACTCCAACATTCCATCAATTCCTGTTTTAATTACTTTGGAAGGACTAATATCATCTACATAATAAGTATTGACTTCTTTAAAAAGTGTAGCGAAAATATCCAAGTTTTTAGCTATTTCGAAGTATTTGTCTTGATTCTGTTGAAAATTATAAAAACCCCCAGATAACAGTATTATTAGGGATATAATTGCGATTTTTTTCATTGATTTGTCGTGATTGATGTGATTCTCTTTGTTAGTTCTTGTAAAACCAAAATTACTCTTTTTTCCATTTCGGAGTATTCAATTACTTCAGAATGAACGTAAATTAAAGCAAAATTTATTCCAATTATATGCTTTTCAGCTAATAATGATTTATGGTTGCGATATGCTTCTCTTATTAAACGTTTAATTCGATTGCGAAGTACGGATTTAGCAAACTTTTTTTTGGGTACTGAAATTAATAATTTATTAAAGGAAGTTGGTTCAAATTGATGTATATATAACACCTTAAAAGGGAACATAAAAAATGATGTTCCGGTTCCAAATAAGTGTTGGATTTGATTTTCGAGGGATAATCGCTCCTCTTTTGTAAACTTGTTATTTGAGGCTAACATAAAAATTTATATTAGAGCATAGCAAGCCTCAAAGAAGCCTGATCACTATTTACCGCTGTTTTCCGAAGAAACAGTCAGTTTTTTTCTGCCTCTTTTTCTTCTGGCTGCAAGAACCCTACGTCCGTTGGGTGTTGACATGCGCAAACGGAAACCATGTTTGTTAGTTCTTTTTTTCCTTGAAGGTTGGAACGTACGTTTCATTGTTGACTTATTTTAAGGGGTGCAAATGTAGTTTATTAATTTTTAAAGCCAAAATAATTTAGAACTCTTTTTCTAATAATTTGTTAAGATCATACTTTTATGCAAGATTCATCCATTCAAAACCTTTTCATATGCTTAAAGTAAACCAATTATACAAATCATACAAACCTAAAGGTGAAATTGGTATTAGTGGTTGTGGAAATCAATTAGTTGAAAAAGGTCAAATGGAGCCTAATAATCCTGATTATGCGTTGCAAAATGTGTCATTTACAGTTGACAAACACGAAATATTAGCAATATTGGGTGAAAATGGAAGTGGAAAATCTACCTTACTTAAAATACTTTCAGGATTATTGCAAACGGATAGTGGAGAAGTAATATTGAACAAAAAGCGTATAGAAGGACCTTCGTCAAAATTAGTAGCCGGCTATGATCAAATTAAACTTATTCATCAGAATTTTAATTTATTCCCCAATAAAACTTTGGAAGAAAACATTCTATATGTTATGCGTTTTCAAACCGATGACTATCAGCAAAAAAAATTGGACGAGCTTCTTGTCCTTTTTAACCTTTCTGAAATTGCAGATAAGTTACCCAAAGAAGTTTCTGGAGGGGAACAACAAAGAACGGCTATTGCTGCTGCATTGAGCACTAAAACGGAGCTATTGTTGTTCGATGAACCATTCAGCAATCTGGATCAATTCAATACCTTTATTCTGCAAGAACAAATAAGGAAATTAAGTAAGAAATGGGGTATTCCAATTGTATTTGTAACACATCGTCCTGAAGATGCACTTTCAATGTCAAAAACGGTTTCAGTGTTAAAAGATGGACAAATTGTTCAGACGGGAACGCCAATTGTAATTTATAATAACCCAAAATCAGCATATGTAGCTGGTTTAACAGGCAATTATAATTTGTTAAATAATGCAGCAATAAAACATAAATTAGGCCTTCTGAGAAATTATAGTTATGGAATAAGGTTGCAAGATATTTCTATATCCGATGAATTAAGTGCTGATTTTCAAGTTGTTGTAAAAAATGTAAATTTCTATGGTGGATATTATGTTTATAAAGTGGTGTTAAATAACGTGTTTCAATTACTTTTGACACACCAAAGCCCTGATTTTCAGATTGGCAGCAATATTTTTGTTAAATTCAATAAGGAGCGGATTTTTAAATTTGATAATTAATTTTGGTAAACAAAAAAGCCCCTGATTTCTCAAAGGCTTTTCTTAAATCTTATTCCTAACTTAGTTTTTTGGCGGAGCTGCTTGTGGAGCTGGCTCAGTAGCAGGTGGATCTGGAGGAAGCACATTGCAAATAATGGATACTTGTGACTGACTTGTTTTTGCATTTGAGAAAATCGTAATCACTTTATTTTGTTGTCCCATTTTGCCAGCACTATTGAAAGTTGCAGTTATTTCTGCTGATTTCCCGGGTGCAATAGGGTCTTTAGGCCAACTTGGAACCGTACATCCGCAAGTTGATTGTACATTTTGAAGTACCAAAGGTGATTTACCGGTATTTTTGAATTTGAAAGTAGCATTTACTACTTGTCCTTGTTTGATGTCGCCAAATTCAGCAGTACTTTTTTCGAAAGTAATTTCTGGCTCGTTTTGTGCAAATGCGCTCATCGCAAATGCAACTACTAATGAGATTGCTAAAACTATTTTTTTCATGGTTTAATTATTTCAAGGTAAAATTATGGCTTATATCTAAATATGCAAAATTATTTAAAGGAATACTTTTAATCACAACAAATCAACGCATAGATTAGTTGCTTATTGTACTATTTTTTACTTTGGAACCTACAAATCCATAAAACACAATATATAAATAACATACAAGAGGAATTAAGAATGCTACTTGAATGCTACCAGCAGCATCAGAAACCAAACCCATAATAGGTGTAATTACAGCTCCTCCAACAATTGCCATAATCAAAAAAGAAGAGCCTTCTTTGGTAAATCGCCCTAATTCTTTTATTCCTAAAGTAAAAATAGTTGGAAACATGGTTGAATTAAAAAAACCAATGCTCATTATAGCCCATAATGCCGCCTGACCACTTCCGGTAATCACAAAAGCCAACAATCCCACTGCAATAAGAGCATTAATCCCTAACCATATTCGAGGATTTACTTTTGTTAAAATCGCTGCACCTAAAAATCTACCAATCATAGCACAAAACATATATCCACCTACATAAAATGCGGCTTCTTTTTCGCCCAAACTTGCAATATGTGGCAGCTTTGCAAACCTGATGATAAAGCTACCTATTGCAACCTCTGCTCCTACATAAAGAAATATAGCTAAAGTACCAAAAGTGAGGTGGCTATATTGCCATACACTTGTTTTTCTATCATTTAGTAAATGATGATTTACTTCTTCTTCTTCCGAACTTTCAATTTCTGGTAAGTTAGAGTAGTAAATTAAAAGTGCAATAAGAAACAGAACAACAGCTAATCCAACATAGGGCAATATTACCGATTTCGCTTCTGAAACTTGATATGCCAGTTGTTGGTCTGGTGTAAGTGCCATCCATTGGGCTGCTGAATATTCAATTCCCGAAAATATTAATAAACCTCCCAAAACCGGACCAATGGATGCTCCCAAAGAATTAATAGCTTGTGTAAAATTAAGTCGGGAAGAAGCACTATTAGGGTTTCCCAATAATGCTACATAAGGGTTGGCTGCAACTTGTAATAAAGTAATTCCTGAACCTACCACAAAAAGTGCGAATAGAAACACCGCATATACTCTTGATAATGCTGCCGGAATGAATAATAATGCTCCAATAAACATCAATCCCAAACCGATAATAATTCCCCATTTGTACCCAACCCTTTTTAATATTGCACCTGCAGGGATTGACATTACAAAGTAGGCCCCAAAGAAAAACGATTGCACTAATGACGACTGAAAATCAGTCAAATTCAATGCTTTTTTCAAATGTGGAATTAGTATATCATTTACATTAGTGACTACAGCCCATATAAAAAAGAGGGATGCTAATACTGCCAAAGCAGCGGTGTAATTTTCGTTTTGATCTATTTTGATTTTTGCAGACGTTCCGCTATCTATTTGTGCCATAAGGATAAAAGGTGTAAAAACTTTTCAAATATAATTTATTTCTTTAATGTGAATGAAAATATGCTTCCACCTTTGAAGTAATAAATTGCAATTGCTCATCTTCCAATTCAGAATGCATTGCCAAAGAAATTACTTCCTTACATAAGGATTGAGTGTTTGGGTGTAAATCCTCATCTTTAGAATGATTTGCAAATGCTTTTTGATCTTGCAATGCCACAGGGTAATATATCATTGCAGGTACACCTTCTTTGTCTAAATATGCTTTCAGTCCATCTCTTTTGCCATCCTTTATTTTTAAAGTATATTGATGAAATACATGATCGGCAAATGTGCTTCTTTCCGGAATGACAGCGTAGTTTTTATTTCTAAAAAATTGGTCATAATAATCTGCGGCTTTTCTTCGAGCTGCAATGTAGGTATCTAAATGTTTGAGTTTTATTCCCAATATCGCAGCTTGAATGGTGTCCAATCTGGAATTTACCCCAATCATATCATGGTAATATCGTTCTTTTTGACCATGATTAGCTATGGTTTTCAAAGTATTTGCTAATTCTTCATCATTGGTAAATATGGCTCCTCCATCACCCATGGCACCTAAGTTTTTGGAAGGGAAAAACGAAGTAGTACCTACGTGACCTATAGTTCCAGTGCGTTTGGTTTCGCCATTTGAAAAAGTATAATGTGCACCAATCGATTGAGCATTATCTTCAACAATGTATAAATTATATTTTTGAGCTATGCGAATTATGGGTTCCATATTACATGATTGACCAAACAAATGCACAGGAATAATAACCTTAGTTCGATCCGTAATTTTTGCTTCAATTTCCTTTGGGTTGATATTAAAAGTGCCAGGCTCTACGTCAACAAAAACAGGTTTATAACCCAAAAGTGACACGGCCTCTGCTGCGGCTATATAACAAAAGTCAGCAAGAATTACCTCGCTTCCCTTAGGCAATTTGAGGGCCATTAATGCAATTTGCAAAGCATCAGTGCCGTTGGCACAGGGTATCACATATTTTACATTTAAATATCTTTGCAAATCATTAGCAAAATTGTTTACTTCTTCACCCAAAATAAAATTTGTGTTGTCTAAAATTTTTAACACTGCATTATCTATTTCTGGTTTTATTTTGAGGTATTGACTTTTAAGGTCAACCATTTTAAGCGATTTCATTGTTTATTTTGGATATATATTAATTGAAAATTTGTATTATTATTATGTCAAAAATTAGGCAGATTATTTTACCATGAAACATTTATTTATAAATATTGATGCAAAAATGGATGTTTATATTTTGATTTATTCGTGTTTTTTATAATTATTGCTGAAAACTAAACCGAATCCATTTAGAAATCAAATACTGAACTCAAAAATATGCCTAAATCAGTTAGAATTCCAAAAATTAAAAAAGTAGCTGTATTTACTTCAGGTGGCGATGCCCCTGGCATGAATGCTGCTGTAAGAGCCGTTGTTAGAGGTGCTGTTTATTATGGTATAGATGTTTGCGGAATTATACGTGGCTATGATGGTTTGATCAAAGGCGATATTATTGACATGGATGGTTATTCGGTTAGTAATATTATTCAAAGAGGTGGAACTATACTTAAATCGGCTCGTAGCGATGAATTCAGAACCAAAGAAGGTCGTAAAAAAGCGTTTGAGAATATTAAAAAGCACGGCATTGATGGTATTGTGGCTATTGGAGGGAACGGGACTTTCACCGGAGCAAAATTATTTTATGAAGAATATCAAGTGCCTACAGTAGGCGTGCCAGGTACTATTGACAACGACTTGTATGGAACCGATTTTACGGTAGGTTATGATACAGCTGTAAATACAGCACTTTCTGCTATCGATAAAATTCGAGATACTGCCGATGCACACGATCGTGTGTTTTTTGTAGAAGTTATGGGTCGCGACTCAGGTTATATTGCTATTCGTTCCGCTATAGGTGGTGGGGCAGAATTAGCAATGATACCGGAAACTAAAACCTCAACACAATATGTAATTAATAAATTGAAGGAAGTTTCGATGCATAGCAAATCTTCACATATAATAGTTGTGGCTGAAGGAGATGAAGAAGGAAGCGCACAAGATATAGCAGCAAGGGTAAAACGTCAAATACCACATTTGGATATTAAAGTTACAAACTTGGGGCACGTACAACGCGGAGGCTCACCTACTGCAGCTGATCGGGTACTTGCCAGCAGACTTGGCTTAGGAGCACTTGAAGGATTGATAGATGGAATGAGCAATGTGATGGCTGGAATTATAAACCGCAAATTGGTTTACACCTCTTTTGAAGAAGCCATTTACAAAAAGAAATCGTATAACAAAGAACTTGTACGAATGATTGAAATACTTAGTGGCAGAAGCTATAAATTTAAAGTTACTGAAACCGGCAGAGAAAATACGGACTAATTTCCGCAGGGTAACTATTATTTACTTTTTATGTTTCTCATTTTTTGTGGATGCCCAAAAACTAAAAGAAGGTAAAATGGCTCCTTCATTTGAGTCTCATTTACTATCGGATAGTTCGGTGGTTAGGTTAAGTGATTATTCCGGCAAAATTGTTCTTATTGATTTTTGGGCATCATGGTGCTCCCCTTGCCTCGAAAACAATGAAGAGCTCATAGCCGTGTATAATAATTATAAAGACATGGGATTTGAGATACTGGCTATTTCATTTGATGAAAATAAAGAACGACTTCAAAAACATTTGAAAAAATACAATTACCCTTGGCCGGTGCAGCTTTGGGAACCCTTAGGGTTTGAGTCGGGATTAGCTTTGTTGTTTAATATCAACGCCCTACCCACTTCATTTTTGCTTGATGAAACCGGAAAGATAGTGTGGGTGGATCCTGATGCTTATGATGTGGAGGTTAAGTTGAAAAAAATGTTGGGGAAATAAAAAAAAATAAATCAATATAAATGCCTACAATTTTAAGAATTTATGCGTTTCGATTTCATTTTTATTCAGATGAAGGCAATGAACCGCCACATGTTCATGTAGATTGTGGGGAAGGGGAATGTAAATTCTGGTTAAATCCTATTAAATTAGCAGATGTATATAATGTATCATCAATAAAAATCAGAGAAATTGAAAAAATTATATATGAAAACAGAGAACTATTAATTGACAAGTATGTTGCGTTTCACAAATAATGATATTGATTTAATTGCTGAGCCAATTGCAATAAAAGCTTGGACGGAACAAAGAAGAATTTATATTGAACTTTCTGATGAAAGGATAATTAGTTTTCCTGCTTCACGATTTATTATACTTAAAGCTGCGACAGATGAAGAACTTGGGGAGGTTCAGCTTAGACTGAATGGCAAAGCTTTGAGATGGGAAAAACTAGACGAAGACCTTACAGTTAAAGGAATTGTTGCAGGTAATTTTCAGATTTAACACAAATAATTGAACATCGGTCTTGATATTTCGAATCTTACATCCTACAACCCAACGGGTGTAGGCGTTTATGTAGCAAACTTGTGCAAAGCACTTTCAGCGCACTCCGAAATTAATGCCTATGGGTTTTTCAGAATTTCTCGAATCAAACATTTTCAAACTATAAAAAAATTAAGTGGGTTAAAGTATAATTTCCCCTATATCCCTTATATCCACCCTCCTATCCAACTATTTCATGGACCTGATTTTTGGGTGCCGGCACCTACCGGGTTCTATAAAAAAGTAATTACTATTCACGATTTGGCGATTTATCATCCGGAGTTTTATGAAGCTGACAGAATTGCTTATTCTGTTCCAATCTTTGAAAAAATCATCCTCCAAAGGCATATTGATCACTATATTTTTGTCAGCAAATCCGTTGAAAATGAATTTATTGAGCGATTTCCTTCACTTAACGGTAAAACATCAGTGGTGTATCATGGGGCTGACCATTTTGGAGTAAAAAGTATAATACCAAGCACAAGAAATTTCCCTTATATTGCTTATGTGGGCACAATTGAAAAAAGGAAAAATGTATCAACCCTGATTCAAGCATTTGCGATTATTGCTGAAAAAAACAAAGAGGTTCAACTTATAATTTCGGGTAAACTTGGCAATGATGGAGATACCATATTGAAAGCGATACCATCGCATTTACAAAGTCGTATTCAATACTTAGGCTATTTACCAAAAAATGAAGCTGTCTCACTTGTAAAAAATGCATTATTTTTTGTATACCCATCTGTATATGAAGGTTTTGGGTTTCCAATAATTGAGGCCATGAGTCTTGGTACTCCTGTACTCACTTCTTCGTTTGGTGCAATGAAAGAAATTGCAGGCAATGCTGCACAACTTTGTAATACTCATGATATTGAAGAATTATCTAATGCTATCAATCTTTTAATAAATAATGAAACTTTAAGAAAGCAATTATCAGAAAAGGGAATGGAACATGCGGCACAGTTTACCTGGGACAAGTGTGCATTGCAAACCATACAAGTATATAATAAGGTGCTTTCACAATAATTGAGCAAATGATATACCTTTACTATTCCAAAGTATGACTAATCAAGTGCTTCCAATATCAGGATTAATTATCACCCTCAATGAAGAAAAAAACATTGTTCGATGCTTAAATTCATTAACATGGCTTGATGAAATAATTATGGTAGATAGTGGTAGCACTGACGAAACTATAACTTTAGCATCGAAATTCAAAAATGTTAAAATTCATCATACCAAATGGTTGGGATACAGTGGTACTAAACAATTTGGATTGCAATTCACTTCGAATAAATGGATTTTTTGGGTGGATGCCGATGAAGTAGTTACTGAAGAGCTTCATTTGGAAATCATGGAATATTTCAAGTCAGTCAGTGAAAATATATTTGCATTAAGCCTCCCACGCAAAACCTTTTTTATGGGAGAATGGGTGCGCTATTGCGGATGGTATCCTGGCACAGTTGTCCGAATTTTCGACAAAACAAAGTGCACTTTTAATGACAAAGCCCTTCATGAAGGCGTTGAAGTTGAATCTTCAAAAGTGTACAATCTTAATAGTGATATGTTACATTATAGTTATACCTCTGTATATCAATATTTTGATAAAATGAATGCATATGGTAAAGATGGCGCTTTGGCTTTAATTCAACGAAAAAAGAAATTTTCACCCCTGATGATGTTGGTTGGCCCATTTGCAACTTTTTTCAAATTTTATTTCATGAAAAAAGGTTATTTAGATGGGACAAAAGGACTTGTTATTAGTATAGGTAGCTCTTTTTCTACTTTTATTAAATATGTAAATCTTTATTATTTAACAAAAAAATCATAACGCTAAAGCATTTTTTGCCTATCGGCATTTTGATTCAACAATATTTTATCTGTGCTCTTAAACATATTTTTAATAAAGTACATCCCTTTTAATCCAATAAAAAATATGGGATTAATTTTTCTTTTGGTTAGCAGATGAAAGTTATCGCCATTGGAATACAAATTCATTTCAAATTTTTCCCCAAGTATTTTCAATGATTTCTCACTATAAAACGAAACATGTTGTCCTGTTTGTTCGCTGATATACCACCAATTACTCAAATCGTTTGATTTTGATGGTATTAGCAAAGTTGAGAACAAAATACTATCTGAATATTTTAGCATCTCCATCACTTCATTAACAGGGTCTGTTAAGTGTTCAAACACTTCAAAAGCGGTTAACATTTCAAATTTTTGATCTTTGGAATTTATATCCTTTAAATCATACATTTTGGCAAAAAGATTTTCACAAAAAGCATCTTGTCTGTAAAAATCAAAACCCTTATCGCGCATTAGGCGAACAAAAATTCCATAACCACCTCCGTAATCTAAAAATCGACCCTTTTTGTTAAAATTAAATTTCACCACCCATGGAAAAACAATAGAAAACTTGAAATTCCGCTCCAAAATGCCTGTATCCAATACACTTATTGCATCTGTGTAAGCCTCTGCTAACCAGTAAGGTTTTTCTGTTTGAACAAATCCACAATGGGTACATTGATAAAATTGAACGGTATATTTACCTAAAATAATTTTCTTAAAAATCGGCTCAAACTGGCTTTGGCAAATATTGCAGTTCATCGCTTACAAACTTTTAAATTCAAACCCCTGATTATGAAAGTGTTCCAAGTATTTTGGCAATACATACCGTAGGTTTTTTTCCGCTTTATAACTATCATGAAACACCACTATGGAGCCTTTTATAGTTTTGGAAATGGAACGTTTAAGGCATTTTTCTGGACTAATTTTAGCGCTATAATCGCAAGTGAGCACATCCCACATGATTATTCGGTATTTCTTTAATAATTCTCTGGATTGGGATTTCTTAATTCGACCATAAGGAGGGCGGAATAACTCTGAAGTTTTTTTCATTTGATTTTGATATAATTCTTCAGATTTAGCAATATTTTCAAAATATATCGGGTCTTTGGTTTGCCACCCTTTTAAGTGGTTAAATGTGTGATTGCCAATTACATGCCCATTACTTATAATTTGATTAAAAATGGCGGGGTGCTTACTAACATTATCACCTACACAGAAAAAAGTAGCTTTGGCTTTATAATTATTTAGTTGTTCCAATACAAAATTTGTTATTTCAGGCAAGGGTCCATCATCAAAAGTTAAGTATATAACTTTTTCATTTGTTTTGATGTTCCATGTTAACTTAGGAAGTAAAAATCTGAGAATCAAGGAAAAATCTTCTAAAATCAATTCTTTTTTAATTTATTCAGTACAAATGACAATATTTCTTTTCTATTTTCAGGTTTAAACCAAGTGGTGTTTTTGTCTTTCTTGAACCATGTTTCTTGGCGCTTGGCATAGTTTCTTGAGTTTTTTTTGATTTGTTCTATAGCCTCTTCCAAGCTTAATTCTTCATCAAAATATTGAAAAACCTCCTTATATCCAACGGTTTGCAAAGGATAGGTGTTCCTATACTGTATTAATTTTTTCACTTCATCAAACAACCCTGATTGCACCATCAAATCCACCCTTTTGTTGATACGATCAAATAGTACCGTTCTTTCCATTTCCAAACCAATGGCAATGCTACTAAATTTTCTTTCTTTTTTTGATAACAATCGTAGTTTTGAATAAGGCATTCCTGATGCAATGCAAACTTCCAGTGCTCTTACAACTCTTTGCTTATTACTCTTATCCATTTGTTCATAATATTCAGGATCTAGCAATTGTAATTGAATTTGTAGTTCTTCAAATCGTCCGTTATTTGCTTTTTCCGTCAATTCCTCACGCAATTTCAAATCGGCTAATGGCATATCATCAAGTCCATACAACAAAGCATCGATGTATAATCCGGAACCTCCAACAAGAATCAGTTCATTGTATTTTTCAAATAATTGGTTAATTAATTCTAATGCCTCAATTTCAAAAACGCCTGCATTTAAGTAATTGTCAACCTTACGGTTATTAATAAAATGATGAGGCACTTGGGCAAGTTCATCAGATGTTGGTTTGGCTGTGCCAATATTCATTTCGATATAAAATTGTCTTGAATCAGCAGATATAACTTCTGTTTTCAATTGTTTTGCCAAATAAATTGACAAATCCGTTTTGCCAACTGCCGTGGGTCCTACAATCACAATTAAATTTTTTTTATCCATTATTCGATAAACCACTTATAATTAATTAACTAAATTGATAAAAAAACGTACTTAGTATACAATCTTTGCAAAGCATTAGCTAATTTGGACCATGCGATTAATTACAGTAAATATTTGTTTGCTTATATTTTCTCTACAAACTCAAGCTCAAACAGCCATTGGGGGTAAAATAGGGGTAAGTATAGCAAACGTAGCCACAAATGTAAGCGACCCAAATGCCAAATCAAAAATTGGCGTCAATGGAGGTTTTGTATTTGCATATGGAATAGGCAATGGCAAAATTTCCTTCGTAGGTGAGCTTCTTTTTACTCAAAAAGGTGGAAACAATATTGTAAGTGGTGATGTAAATCGGTTTTACATTGAAATACCTGCAATGCTACGTTATGGATTTAGTATTGTAGAAAGTTTTCCATTAAGAATATTTATCAATGCAGGCCCTTATTTAGGACTCGGTTTTGGACAACGATCGGGTGGCGATGCATATTATAATAAGGACGCAGGCAGTACTAATGTGATGGAAATGGGTGTAGCAGCAGGTGGCGGTTTTATGTATCCTGCAGGACCGGGCAATATTTTTGTGGAAGGCAGATATTCTTACGCCTTAACCAATTTGGTAAACAAAACCTTGGAACGTAACGAATATACAGCAATATCAGCAGGTTATTTGTACACTTTAAAAGGCAAATCGCAAGAAGAAAAAGACAAAACTATTGCTCCGGGTTTTGAGTGATTCTATTTTTATGATTTCAATTTTTCGAATTCTTTTCTTTGAGCTAGGCTATAATGGAATAGAAACGGTGTCCAAAATGAGAAGAAATAATAAAATTCTTTTGAAGTAAACGGGACATCGTACAAACAATATATTAAAAAGGATAGGTAAAAAAGCTTGGAAACTATATTCAGTTGCTTAAACAAGATGATAAACGGCAAAACTAATGCCAATATGAACATAAAAAGACTTACCAAGCCATATTGCGCTCCAAAATCAATGAATTGATTATGTGGTTTTAACCAATTTTCGGGGTTATTAGGGTAATATTTTTTGTAATAAATTTTAAAAACGGAATCGGCTTTCGTTGGCGAAATACCTTTCCATGGATTATCACTAATTATTTTTAAACCAAGCTTAATGGATTCGATTCGTGAATTGTCCAATTCACTCAAATTAGCATTATCTATTGTATAAAAATTAGAGGTTAGATTATCGTATTTTAATCTTAAAACTGGTGATATTCTGAACATTACAGCTATAAAACCGCAAATGAGCACTACTGAAATTATTACTATTTGTAATTTTATTATCCTTTTGACAATGAGATCAATGCCTATATAAACTAAAGTTAAATAAATAAACATCAGGCCAGTTCGAGATGCCAAAAAATGCGCGAATAAAAAAAACCAAATTGCCAGGCAAAACAGGCCAAGCCTTGACAGATTGTTGCTTTTTATAAATTTAAGGTAAATACACATATAAATATTGAAAAGGAATCCGGTGAACATGAAAAAGCTAAAAAAATGATGATAAATATTAAGTGGAATTGACTGTTCAAACATTATTATCAGGATGTCCCATGTGGGGGTTGAAAGCAATACCGATGTAAGATTTTCAAAATGAATGGAAAAATTATACAATGTCCAAATAGAAAGAGAAAAAGCCACGAGGATATAAATGCCCATTATGCTGTTGTACAACCATGATTTTTGAAATGGTAGTAGAAAGAAAATTGAAGAATAGGCAATAATAATTGTTCTGCTTTTTACGCAGTATTCTATATCTTCAGGTGTTTCAAAATTGATTATACAGCCAAGTAAATAAGAAATGGGTAAAATGGATAATATGAGAATAAATAGCTTTTTAAAGTTCTTAAGGTCATATTCATTTTTAATACAATTAGCAATTATTAATGCAGGTATAACTGTTGCAATAGTTATGCTTGAAATAGAAATATGTTTGGCTATCAAAAAATTGGCTGGAATCAATAAAAAGAGCCCTGCATAAATAAAAATATATAAAAATTGATAGATTAAATTATGCTGTTTCAAAGGTAGCCTATAATAACTTTTCAATCAATTCAATATGGCATTTTACAAAATTATCCAATGAGTATTTACTGATGATTTTTTCTTTGGATTCTTTTGTTAGAAAATGGTGCTCGTTAATTACATTCTGCAATTTTTCATTCAAAGCATTGGAATCGGTAGGATTGAAATAAATAACTGATTCGCCATAAACTTCGTGCAAAACTTCAATATCAGAACAAATACATGGCGTGTTTTGAACAATTGACTCCAGTGGAGGGTAGCCAAATCCTTCATACAGGCTTGGAAAAACACTTGCCACTGCATTTTTGTAAATATACACCAACTCCTCATCACTTATGTTTTCTAAAAAGATAATATTATTTTTTGTTTTGTCCTGCTCTATTATGGTGAGGGATTCACGGTCAACTGTTTTTAACCCTTCTTTTTTGCCTACTATTACGAGCTTATATTCAGTGTTCTGTAAGGTAAATTTGGAAAATGCCTCCAATAATATTTTAATATTTTTATGTGGCTTTAGATTTCCTACAAAAAGAAAATATTTTTTTGGTACACGAATGGTTATTGCTTGAATTTCACAAAAATCAATTCCATTATAAATGACTTCAATTTTATTACTTTTAACGCCCGTGTGCTTTATAATTTCCCTTTTTGAAAAATTTGATACAGTAATTATTTTATTTGAAACTGTTGAAGCTAATTGAATTAGTACTTTTGAATAAATTTTTTGAGATAAAGACAATTCATGAAAGTATGCCAAGTGAAATACATCATGGATTGTAACTAATTTCTTTTTTGCGTTTATGGGTAACAAAGGTACGTTATAATGTGGAGACCAGAATAATTTACATTTTGGGATTTTATTGAATAATTCAAATTGTTCACGAATAGAATATATTGAAGAATTCAAAATTTCAAAATCTAAATTCTTAAAAATTGGATATCGCTCTAATGATTTTGAATTAGTTAATATTTTGGTGTGATATTTTTCAGATATTGGTATGATTAAATTACGCAAATAGGTACCAATACCAGAACCATATAGCAATCTGGCATCAATTACTAATTCGTATTCCATTATTTTCTTCTGGTTCGATTAATTTAAATTTATCTTCATATTTAAAATATAAAAAATTTAATAATGCAATATGTGCCCACACATAAGGTCTTAAAATATTTTGTATAAAACATAGCATTATCATTTCTATTATTAAAGCCCAAGCAAAAGCTTTCAATATTCTTGACTCAAATATCAAGTTCCTTTTAAAAAGTATTTTTGCAAAATTAATTGGTTTTAAAAGTAGCCTTTGAAAAAATAAAATAAAAAATATTACTCCTACTATTCCAGAAGCAGCTAAAATTTCAATTGGAACACAAACTCCTTCAAATTCTTTAGCTTGAGTTTGATTTTCTACAATTACACCTTGCAGTTGAGCAATAGCAGGAGCTATTCCTCCTAAACTATATCCAATCCATGGACTTTCCAAAAAAGTATTGAAAGTCCGCAAAGTTCCATATATTCTGTCGTTAGAGGAGTGACTTCCTATGCCGTTTAACATAAAAGCAAACTTATCGAAATTAATTATAAATAAGCAAGCACATATAATCAACAGTGTAACAAAGCCTGTAATAAAGTAAAACGATTTTGCACTGATTTTACCTGAAAATATATTTTCAACAAATACAATAAAAATATATAAAAAGACGGAAGCTATTGAAATTGCGATACCTGTTCTGGAACTGCTCAACAAAAGAGTTAAGGTAATAACATAAAATTTAAAATTTTGACTTGTTACTACCTTGATTTTATTATAATATAGGTAAAACAATATTGACCAACCTATAATTAAGTATGTGGCAAAAAAGGAGGGTTCATAACTGAATCCGTTTATTCTTGGAATATTTGCCGCCCACCATTGTTGCACAAAAAGATTAATTCCAAATAGGCCTAATGCAAACTGCAACAATCCGAATAAGGAAATCAAATAAAATGAATTAATATAAATCCTAACTAAGTCATTTACAGAAATTTTATTTTCATTCACAATGCCAATTATGAGCAGAAATGACACAATCAACCATAAGAAATATCCAATATTTCGAGTTAATAACGGTGTGTTTGGTAAAAAAAAGAACAAAAAAAACATCCATATTAAAAAATACATCAGCCCTAACATTTTTAAATTAAAACTTGAATGTAAAGTACTTTTAAAAAATATTATTAACGAAAGAATATAGAATATACGTAATGAAAAACCACCCAGATTAATATTAAAAATGATATCAAATGAAGAAAATATGAAAAGCAAACTATATACTACCCGATTCAATTTTTTAAATTTATTAAACTATTTTTGCCTAATCTTGGTACAAATTTAATGAATATATATTGGTAGAAGAAAAAAGATACAACTGGATTGATTATGCCAAAACATTGGGCATTTTTTTTGTCTTACTGGGTCATTTACAAATACCCCATACTTTAGAATATTATATTTTTTCTTTTCATATGCCTTTATTCTTTTTTTTATCTGGTTTTCTTTATAAAAGCCGAGATAATTATAAAAATTTTTATATGAAAAAAACCAAAAGTCTACTTTTCCCTTATATTTTTTTTAGTGTATTGAGTTTGGCTTTCTATTTTTTAGTTGCCAAAAACTATGGAAATGATAGCAATCTGAATTTGTCAATTTGGCATCCGATTATTGGTGTTTTATACGGTAATGGCATTAATAATTACTTAATACATAACATTGCACTGTGGTTTTTGCCCTGTCTTTTTTGCACTGAATTACTTTTTTTTACACTTATTAGATTTTTTAAGTCAAATATTGTAATTGCACCAATTTGTATTTGCTTAAGTTTTTTTCAAATTTTCATTTGGAATAAAAATTGGGTTAGGTTACCGTTTAGTTTAAATGTATCTTTAATAGCTCTAATATTTTATTATTCAGGTTATTTGATTAAAAACATCCCATTTAAATTTAAATTTAACAACATTATATTATCAATTCTGGCAATTCTACTTTTGTTGTTAACATTCTATTTGAGTCAATTAAATGGCCGAATAGATCTTAACTCTTTGACAATAAAAAATCCCATATACTTTTTATTAAATGCCTTTTTGGGGACTTTATTTATTTGTATACTTTCTACACTTTTGAGCAATGTACTTGGCTATATTGCCATTGTAAAAATAATTTCTGAAAATACATTAACTATTTTTGCCTTGCATTTATTGGTTTTTACTTTAATAAAAGGAGTCATAATAATTTTGTTAAAGTTGCCTCTTGAACTATGGACAAGTGTTTATTTTAATATTTGTATTGCTTTAATTGACATGTCAATATTATTAATTGTGGCAAAACTTTTAGAAAAAAAACTACCTGTAGCTATAGGTAAAATTTAAAACCCAATTAACTCAATATTTTTAAATTTGAAATTTTTTATATTATTGCCAAATATTCGCACTTGAATAATATCAGAGTCATTTTTAATTTCAAATTCATTTTCATAAGTATTAATTTCTCTGTTTTTGTCAATATTTATAATCGATATTAAATTGGCATTTGAAATCACTTCAACATTAAAAGCAGTAGGACGGGCGGCCTCTATATGTACATTGATTTTATACTTTCCCTTACTTAATTTAACTGATTTACTGGTCATTATAAAATCATTAGTCACAAACTCGTCAATTTTATAAACAACATTCTTACCCTCTACTAAATCATGTCCATGTTTCCTTTCAAACAATCTACAATCTAGGCTTAGTGAATGTTCTGAAGGCATTTTTAAGAAATTACCTATTCTCAAAATTTTAATTTTTTCAACATTTATTGGCTCAAAGTTCGAAATATGAATTGTAATAGAGTTAGATAATGAACTTATAAAAATTGAATCGCTACTGTTATTAATTTTACTTAATAGATTCCCTTCAGTAAAAATATAAGCCTCATTCAGTTTTATATTTTCAAACTGATAAATTCCTGAAGAAAGTTTCAATGGATTGCTCTGGTAAGTTGTATACCCAATGCTGTCATTTTGTTCATTTTTAATAAAATCGGTGTGAATTGATTCCTTTATAAAACGAACCTCGTTTGGGTCAATATTATCCGTCATTTTCAATTTAAAGTAATTTAAAATTAATCCGTCCTTTATTGTTTTAAATAATTGAAATTCAATGGCACCATTTATTTCATAAATTGAAAATTCCTTTGTGAAACAAACTTGATTATTATTGATATTTATTTTGTCCTTTTCAAGATCAAATCTACTTACAAAAATGCCTCTGTTACAAATATTAACATGGCCAATGCTATTATAGCGCATAACATTTAAAGTATCGAAGCAGGCTTGTAATACATATTTCCCCGGATTAAGATATATATATGGACCGGAAGTCATTAATCCTACTCCAGCTAAAGAATCTAGTGATAATGATTCAAAAATTGTACTTGGTTTATTAATAGGACTAGTTATTAATGTCTTTGGTTTAAAAATCCAGTTGGTTGTATAATAAATTTCAAAGGATTTTGGTACAACTATTATAAGCGTCATATATATCAAAATGCTACTAAATAATATCTTGATAAAATTAATGAATCGGGTAAAGTTGTTTTTAATTAAAAAATAGCCTGAAAAAACCATTGATAAAAAAATAGTCAATATAAATAAATTATGAGAACTCAAATACCAATTCTCTGGATTTTTAAAAATCGGTAATAAGTGTCGAATAGGTACGAAAAAAGTATTAATTGGTTTGTTCCAAATAATTTCCCCTCTATTAAATTCAATTATAGTAAAATACATAGATAAGTTAAAAGCGATTGTGACCCCAAAAATAAAAGACATTGAAATCTTGAATTTATTAATTATTTCATAAAAAAAACACCCAATTGGAAACACCCAAATCAAAGAATAACACCATGTATACCTTGTGGTCGTTAATCCAGATAGGTGATATTGATCTACAATCAATAAGGTTGGAATTATAATTAAAGAATAAATAAATGCTACAGAAACAAAAAACCTTTTATTAAATTTATACAATGGCAATAATCCAAATAGTCCAAATATTAAAATTGGATTCACAAAAAACAAACCAGAGGATACATCGAAATGATACATTAAAAGCAACATTGCACTTTTTTTAATATCAAAAATAATAGCATTGGGAGATTCGAATCCTAATTGCATATAGTTAACATATCTAAATAAAATAAAAGAGACAAAAATCAGGATTATGAATAGATAGGAAGAAGATTTCCAGTTTTGTTGTTTTAGTAAATTGGAAAACCAAAAAATTATAAAGAAACCAATCGAAACTGGTAAAAACCTAATATGAATAAATACAACCAAAAAGATTAATAATAAAGCTGCCACTATTTCAATCCTTGAACTTTTATTATATTGAAATCGTAGCAATACATATAGTATATAAATACATATCAATCCAAAAACCAAATCTCCATATATCATGTCACACACATAAGTATAAGGAAGTGAAGTACTTATAATAAATGAAATCCATTTAGAATAATTCAGACCTATGTCAAATTCTTTTAAAATGAGAAAAATTACAATTGGCATAAATGATATCAAAAAAGCAAAAAAGAATTTAACTCCAGATATCCCAAAAAGCTGAAATGGAATAATAGTTAAGATAGGGATAAGTGTACTTCTGAATATTCGATACTCAGTGTTTTCGTGGGCATGCCAATCCATTTTACCATAAAATTGCTGTCTGATTTCTTCATTTTCATAGTTATTTTTAACATTCATATCTCCATCTTCCCAAATGCTTATTCCTGTAATTATGTAATGAGGCTCATCTCCATCTATTCTCCAATTTGAAAATTTAGAGGCTGTGTGAAAGTAAATCAATGCAGGTATTATGATAAAAAAATATCGTTTGAATAAAACAACTGTATCAGAAATTAGACTTAGTTTCAAATTATTAAGTTTTTATTATCAATTATGATTCCCTTTCTTGATTAGTAAAAAAGTATGCTATACTTTTACAATTATTGAGCTTCATTCTTTTATTGAAATGTTAAAATTATTTACAGAATTAATCAATTACGCCAAATATCACTTTTTTGAGGTTAAGATTGAACCAAATTTAAATTTTAAATATAGAATTTGGGCAATTTTAAGACTTTTTCTTGTTTTAATGACAGGGAAAAAGAAAGCCGAAACTTATTTGTTTAAATATGATGTTAAAATTGAAAATAAATTTGGCAAGTTTTTTGTACCAAAAAATTCGGACATGATTTTAACATTAAGTACTAAATTCGAATCTGATTTAATCCAGTATTTTGAAGTTAAAAATGATGCCATTTTTCTGGACATTGGAGCAAATGCTGGCAAGTATTCGACTTATATAGCATTAAACTTCAAACCAAAAATGGTTTATTCCTTTGAGCCATCACCCACCACATATAAACTTCTGACTGAAAACATTTCATTAAACAATGTAAACAATGTAAGAACATACAATATAGGACTGTCCGATTCTCAAAACGCTTTACTATTTGCAAACTCAAAATACAAAACAGGATTAAGTCATATTGTTTCTGAATCTGAAAAGGTTGACTCAAATGAATATAATTTGGAAAAAGTGTTGGTAAACACATTGGATAATTTCATTATTGAACAAAATATAGATATTAAGTTGATAGATTTTATAAAAATTGATGTGGAGGGCCATGAACTTCAGGTATTAAAAGGAGCAAGTAATCTTTTAAAGCAATTGATTTCAAAAAGCAGAATAATTATCGAAGCATCTAAAGAAACAGAAAAAGTTAAACCATTATTGGATTTAATGACTTTATCTTATTTTGAGTTCGATAAACTTAATGAAGAATATTATTTGTTTACAAAATTATAATATTGGATTATTTCAATTCATTTATTATTTGGAGCACTTTATGAGCAGAATTATCCCAATTAAATCTTTTAATATTTTTGAATCCGTTTGCCCTTAATTTATTTCTCAGTTGTTCGTTGTTTATAAGTTCCGATATCCCTTTTTTAATACTTTCAATTGAAAAAGGATCAACATAATAAGCAGCATCTCCACATACCTCGGGCAATGAAGAGGTATGTGATGTGAGTACAACACAACCGTTTGCCATTGCTTCCAGAGGAGGAATTCCAAATCCCTCCTCTAATGATGGATATAAAAATACTTTCGCACATCTATAATACGATTTTAAATCTTCATCCGAAACATATCCGGTGAAAATTATATCATTTGTTCTGCCTTCGGGTATCTGGAAGTTAACTTCTGAGAAAACTGCATTTTTAAAACCTACAATTACTAGTTTATAATTTTTTAAATTACTATCTAAAAATGCCTGAACGGTGCGTTGCAGATTTTTGCGAAGATGGATTGAGCCGACACATAGCATGTATTTTTCTTTTATTATTCTCCTTGCCAATGTTTCATTTATAAACACATCACTTACACTGTTATATATTACAGAAATTTTATTTTCACTGATTTTAAGATGGTATATTAAATCGTCTTTTACAAATTGGCTAACAGTAATCAATTTCAAACATCTTGTTGCTACAAAACGGGTTAATAATTTGTGATAAAAATATTCTTTTTTGGAGTACCATTCCGGATTCTTGAGAGTAGTAATATCATGTATTGTGTTTATTTGGTTTCTGACAATAATTGGAGCAGTGTTAGAAAAATTGAGAAGTAATGGTTTCTTGAATTTTAACAAAAAAAAAGGTAATTCAATTTGCTCCCATGCAGCTCCTCCGAGGTTACCAAACACAACAGCATCTAGGACCCTAGCCTCTTGATGCAAAATAATTTTGTTGGGTGTAACAAAAATTGCTTTAGGATAATATTTTTTTAACCGAAAAGAAATTTCGAAAGCAAACCTACCTATACCAGTAAGTTTTTGACAAAGAAATTTTGCATTAATAATAATTTGCACAAATAAAAATGCTTAATTTTTGATAATTTTTTTATACAAAACTCCATTTAAAAGATTGATTTTCAAAATATAGAAGCCTGTTTGTAAATTTTCAAAGTTTAATGCTATCTCTTTTCCAGGTAGTTCGAATTCGAATTTTAAAGTATTTTGTAAATTTGATATTATCTCAATTGACAATATTATACTATTACTTTTTATAATTATACTATTGTAAAATGGGTTAGGGTATATTGAAACATGCTGACTATCAATATATTTTATAGTATTATTAAGCAATGTATCGCTCATAGAAGTATCTGTAGACATCGTTTTTGTTATATTAATGCATTCCATTCCTAAAGTTTTTTTATTTTTATCTCCTCCATTTTGAGTATTCAAAACATACGACTGAAAAGGAATACTATAATTATTACTTAAATCATTTATAAAATATGCTATGCCCTTAAAAGAATCAGACATATAAAAACCTGTCAACATTAAATTTCCTGTCATTGTTGCATTAAAATCACTAAAATTGATGAACTGTGATTTCCAAGTTACTCCTCCATCCATTGTTATTTTAAGATTGTAGGGTAAATTATAATACCCTTGACCTCCTTGACTTATTATATAACCAATATTACAATCCAACATAACAATACTTTTACTATCTCTATAATGAACCCCATGATTACCTATAACATAAAAATTGGCACCCCCATTATCGGTTTTATAAATATTATAGTCCATATTGTTGCCATCTCCTAAACTATAACCAATAAGAGAATTTACAAAAGTTATATTTTTAATATTATAAGAAGAGCAAACGCCACAATTGACCACATAAGGTATTGACCAAGTTTTGCCTTTATCAAAACTCTTTATGTAAAAAATTTGAGAATTTAATGCATATGAAATTCTAAATATATTCTCACTTAAAGCAGAAATTTCAACATTGCTTATGAATTTTTTATTTTGAAAAATATTTCTTGATGTCCAAGCATCACCACCATCATTGGTCAAAAATATTTCACCAGTAGATATTACTGCAATTCCTGTTGTACTATTTAAAAATTTAATTGATTCTAATTTAGAAACTCCAATTAAAGTTTTTACAATATCTTTTTTGTAGATAACGGTATCAGAATACACGGTAGAATCTATTTTTACAAAAGAAGTATCATATATATTATGTGCAGTATATTGAAATATTTTAGAATAACTTACGAATGAATTGATAGTTTTTAATATACTAACTGAGTCTCCTTTGTCAATACGAATAAATGCAGATTCAGAATTAAAAATATTTTGTACTTGATAAATACTTAATGGGATAGGAGTTATTGTGCTATCCCATGTATTTCCCATATCCTTGCTTTTGAAAATCTTAGTTCCTCCATATCTTGAAAATAAAAACATACTAGAAGTATCGATAATAATAGGACAAAAATTAGAAAACTTGGGTAAGTTATTTGCTCTTTTTAGCTTCCATTGAGCAAAGATATTATTTGAAAAAGTGATTACAACTAAAATTATCAAATATGTCCGCATACCTTTTTGAAAGAATATTCAATTTACGAGGAATATAATCATAATATTAGATAACTTATATTATTTGTAACCAATCGCCAACAAATTAGAAGTATATATTCCCCCCATGGTATCTCCATTTGCCAATAACATATATAACTTAATAGTGGGGTTTATACAGATGTCCCAAACAATCCTTCTAATCGTACTAAGAATAGATAATCTTGTAGGAGGAACTGGTTTTACTTTTATTTCAAGAAAACCACCCAATTTCAAACTTTGAATAATACTTTTGTAGGAAAAGGCACGTATATGCGTAATATCACTAAAATAAATTGGATTTAAAAAAGACATTCCATTTGGTACTTGCACTATGAGCCTTCCACCGCTATTCAGATGCTTGTTTATTAAATTAAACAATTCCAGCATGTAGTTCAATTCCAAATGCTCTGCAACATCTATAAGTAATATTACATCAAATTTCAGACTGTTATTATTGGCAAAATATGCAAAGGCATCTTGTTTTAGGGTAAAGTTTGCGAGCCCGAGTGCTTTATGTGAATAGTTAATCTGTTCTTCGCTTATATCAAGCCCAAGTACATCGGTATATCCAAGATTCAGCAATGTTTTGATGTATCTTCCATATCCACATCCGATTTCTAATATTTTTGATTTTTTATTTTCTGGAATATAAGGTAAAAAGTTCTTGGTGAAATATTTAGCACTCCATTGGGTGAGCGCATTTTCATCAATGCCTCCAAGCACATTTATAGTTGTGTAATTTTTATATATATCAATTTTATCTTCCAATTTTATAAATTTAAATATTATACTTTTTTATATAGTCTTCAAAACTCGAAATTGAAGTGTCAACAAATTTTATCTCTTTTCCATTGCCAGCAAAATGAAGGAAATAAGATTGTAAAAAAGCGGCATTTATAGCTTTTTCACTGGTAGAAACATAGCCAATATAACTCAATTTGAATAAAACAAACTTTATTATTCTACCTAAAAAAGATTTTGGAAACAATTGTGGATAGTTTAATATTTTAAAACTCTCAGTTAAAAAATTGAATTTATAGTCAATCCAATATACCTTATAATCGTTTTTTAAAAAAATCCTATGTGATAATGCACGCATTTCATCTATCAAATGAGTGGCATTTTTATCTATTGTTTTTTCATAAGTATCATATACTTCACGAAATAATTTTGAATGTAAATTAGTTGTCAGTACCAATACACCTGCTTGTATTACATCATCACTTACAGCACTTAAACCACATTCGGTATAATAAGTACTCTTATATCCATGTGAAGGGAATTTATGCAGTTCAGTATATTGATTGGTTCTTTTCCAAACTTCGTCATAAGTAATTGCATCGGGGCTATGCCAGGCATTAGTACCCCCTATACTATCAATAGGAACTTGACTAACAATGCAAGGAGCAGTATGATAATTAATTGCAATATCGGCATCAATCCAAACAACTCTGTCGTATTGAGAAACTTTTGGATGTTCAAGAATCAAACACTTTTGCCAAATAACGGTTCGGTCTTTAGCTCTTTGAGAATCATCGAGTATTTGATCAATAACAATAATATCATAACCATGCTTCTCGGCATACTTTGTCCAATTATCAGCGCAGTATAACTTCCAGAGCTTTTTAATTTTTTCTCCGATAAGAAGGGTAACAATTGCTTTTGACATTATAGTGTATAATCAGAAACAGGATAAAGATATGCTAGTAAATTTGCAACTTAAATATTTAAGATCATAAGGGCATCTTTCTCAGATTATTTTTTTAAAAATTTTCCAAATATATTTATAATATATATCTAATGATAATTCAAACACAGATTTGGATACTATATCTTCATTTTCAGTAATAAAATAAATCGGAACATATTTTATTTTGAACTCATTTTTAGACATGTACAATGTAAATAACCGCTCGGCCATATAACCAATTGCTCTAGCCTGAAAGGGATAATTACTTGTGGAAATACGCCTATCCACTTCGAATAGTATAGAAAATACCCAATCCGCATATTTTTCAAAATTCTTTCTGTCAGTAATGAACATATTGTATGGTTGCAATACATTGGATTTATTGAAAGTTTTTTCAACGAATGGCATGTATTGAGGATATTTTTCTGAAATTACCTGAATTAGTATCTCCCACTCTTCGGGAATATGTTTGTTGCAATACTGAGTTTTTAATGAGTTATGAAGGTGCGAAGGATAAGGTAGTATCCATTCATACTTTTCAAGCAAGTTTATTGACTTTTCAATATTATTGGATACCGTATTAATTTCGTTTGACGATATGTTGTATTTTGAACTTGAGAATATATTTTGCCTTCCTAATTTTAAAAACCTCCGGTAATGGTTTAAGCCCACAATATCGTATTCGTTATCATTCTTCCAAATCCAATAAAGTGCGGTTAATTCACAAAAATTTGGATTTCTTACTGAAATATTATCACCTGTGTCATCTCCGGAAATTTTCAAGTCAATGGGGTTGTTTTTTTTCCCGACTTGGATAGGTATTATAAATTCATGTGATGGAATCACAAATAATTTGTGATAAACGGTGTATAATTTTACTTTCATTTAATTACCAACTAACTTATTTAAAATTTCAGAAAAACATCCGTCAGTATTGTGCCTTACTTCTAAATTCATTTTCAACATATCCTACGAACTATCTGGTATTATTTGAATTAACAACCCTTTTTTTGAATACTTAAAAATTAATCAATCTAAAATTAATTTGAAATTGCTCGAAATAGAAGGGTTTAATTTCCAACACAACTCTGTTTCATAGTACATGTTGAGAAAATCTTCTATTTTCGGATTAAGAGGATGGAATCCCCATTTTTTTTCCCAGTTGTGGTAATGATTTGTCAAAATATTAGTTCTCCAATGATTGTTCTCTATAGGGATTTCCAAAAGATTATTGCTTTCCTTAATCCTCCTTATATATGTACCTTTTATTGAGCCAATACTAAATTTATTAAATAAATTTTTTCGTTTTTCGTTTGGGTCTCTACTTCCTCTAAGTCCAATCCTATGAACAATCTTGATTTCGGGATAAACAATTACCTTTTTACCTAATTTTCGGATTTGTACACCAAAATCGTCATCTTCAATCCAAACCGGGTTAAAAAGTTCGTCAAACCCGTTTAGTGCTTTAGCATCTTCATATCTAAATCCGGTGCATACCCCCAGCAATGTATCAACTTCATAAGGCATTTGCTCAATAAAATTAGATTTTGGTCTGTAAACTATTGAGTCAAATGTTCTTTGCCCGACTAATTCCAATGGAATGGTACCCAGATCGAATAATCCTACTTCATTAAATAAATTACGACCGAATGAATGTACGTGACCATGGTCAAAAATTACTTGTCCGCCTACCAGCCCTATTCTATTATTTTGGATTAATATTTTCTTGATTTTCTCAATCCAATTTGGGGTCTCTACGGTTGCATCACCATCAATTCTAAAAACAAATTCGGTCTTTACGGCTTCAAGTCCAGTGTTAAGGGCTTTGATAATCCCTGTGTGTGACAATTCTATAATCTGAGAATGGTTGAACTTGATACGTGAAAGCTGTTTTTTGCATACTTCAACACTTTTGTCGGTTGAACCATCATCAACAATTACAATATTGTACTTAGTTGTATCCAAATTTCTTTGCAAATATTCAAAGGTATATGGTAGTACAAATTCGTTATTAAAATTAGGAAATAGTATTGTAGATTCTACCATTATTTAATTAATTGATATTTGTTTTTCAAAAATGCTTAGTGCCCTTGCAATTACCTGATCCATATTATAATATTTGTAGTCGGCCAGTCTGCCACAAAATATTACATTTTGCATCTTTTCGGACTCACTTCTGTACTTATTGAACAAGTCTGTATTTTCATCTCTGGGTATTGGGTAATACTTTTCATTTTTTTCATCAGCCAAAAGAGAGTATTCTCTAGTAATTGTGGTAAGATGCGATTTTTGCCAGGTTGCATGTTTCCATTCAACTATTCTAGTAAAATCATAATCATTGGGGTAATTGATTTGCTGATGTGTTTGAAAATACTCGGTTGATAGTGTTTCATGTTCAAATCTGAGCGAACGATAAGGGAGTTTACCGTGTATGTAATCAAAAAACTCATCAATTGGGCCAGTATATATAATTTTATTAAATCTAATTTCTTCAATGATGTCTCTGTAGTTGGTATTTAGCATCAAACTAATCAATTTATTGTTTGTTAAGGCTTCAAAAAGTTTGGTATAACCATTCTTTGGCATACACTGATAGGTATCAGTAAAATATCTATCATCTCTATTTGTTCTGGTTGGAATTCGAGCGGTTACACTAGCCGCCAAATCAATTGGATTAATATCCCATTGCTTCTTTGTATATCCTTCGAAAAATTTTTTATACAAATCCCGACCAACCAAACTAATGACCATTTCTTCGGCATTTTTAGGATTTAATATTGATTTATCCCTAACTGTATCAAAGTATTTCTGAACTTCGTCAGGAGAGGCCAAATTCATACCATAAAGTTCGTTAACTGTATCCATATTAATAGGTATGGGCACTAGCTTACCATCCACATAAGTTTTAACCCTATGATAATGATAATTCCATTCAGTAAATCGGGACAAATAATCAAAAACTTTTTTATCATTAGTATGAAACCAATGAGGACCATATTTGTGTATTAGAATACCATGTTGGTTGTAGAAATCATATGCATTTCCGCCAATATGCATTCTCTTATCAACTACTAAAACTTTCTTATTTAGTTGACTAGCAATACGCTCAGCTAATACACACCCTGAAAAACCAGCCCCGACAATCAAATATTCATACATTTTTTAAAGATTTAACTTTGATTTGAAAGTGAAATAAAAAATAAGATAATGCCGCTGCAAGAAATTCTATCAGAAACAAAATAATGCTTGCAGCCATTTCTTTATATTTTGGGACAAAAATAACATTTAATATCAAACTAATAGCTGCCAATAAAATAGTCATGTAAAAAAAATATCGGTCTAACTTGAATCCTAAAAGCCCCTGAATACCATATAAATTGCTGAAAAAAATAAATAATGGAATAAAAGCCATTATTTTTAATTGGCTTGTAGACTTCAAATATTCAATTCCAAAAATTAAATTAATAATGGTCTCGGAAAAAAGAAATACCAAACAGCACATGCCAAAAATTGTAAGTCCAATAAAAATGCCTAGTTTATCGATTAAATCCACTGCCATCTTCTTGTCTTGATTAACCAACTTTGAAATGTATGGAAATAACACCAAACTTATAGGCATTAATATTAACTGGGTTATTACAATTAATACTTTGTTTGCGGTTGAATAATATGCGACAGACTCAACAGTTGTTAATAAACCAAGTAAAATTACATTAAAGGTTGTATAGAAGCTAATTACAGCCCAAGATAAAAAATTAGGAAATCCATTTTTAAGCTCGAAGTATATTTCTTTAAATCTAACTATTTTTAAGTGTAGTCCAAATTTTTTAATACATATAAATAATCCTACTAAGCCTAATATTATTTGAATAAAACTACTCACAAAATTAACCATTATAAAATTATCATTGTTTTTTAAGAAAAACACAATAATCAATAAATGAAAAAATTTAGAAAAAAATGTTAAAACTACTATATATTTCATATCCGAAATACCTATAAAAAAAAAGGTAGGCATGAATAAAAACTGAAACATCCCGAGAAAGATTGAAAAATTCAATAACGAGTTTTGGTAAATATTTCTATCATAATAAAAGACAATACAAACCAAAACACTTGCGGCTAAAGTCAATAGTATTTTTGAAAAGAAAACAACACTAAAAATTTTGCTTAATTCCGACTTAGAATCCAGGTTAATATTGCTTATATTTCTAGAAGCACTATATTCAAAACCATAGTTTATAAGTAAACCAAAATAGGCCAAATAAGAATTTGCATAATTAAAAATTCCAAAATTATTGATTGTTACAACTTTAGTAATTATTGGAATTGTGAATAGAGGGAAAAATGTATTTAAAATCTGAAAAACAAATAAGTATGAAAAGTTTCTTAATATTTTATTTTTGAAATAAAATAAGAATTTGGACTTGATATTGATGCTCGAAATGGGTTGCAATAAATATAAGTATAAATTAAGTTACAATAATATGTCTTATTTTGATGAAGATAAATTATAATTTTAAAAATTAGATAAGGTGGTTTTCAAAATTTTTGAGCTTATCTGTTAATTCTTATTCAAAATTATTGTTTTTTTAAAAATTCAAAGAAATATTTAGCCAGTTAAACAAGTAAAAATAAAATTATACCTATTAGAAGCATTTGAAATGAATTGAAACTGAAAATCTCATTTGATTATAAGACTTAAATGTATATTTGTTGGTCTAATTTACAACCTTTAATGATCCAACCTAAAATTGCCATAATCCACGACTGGCTCTATATTAATGGAGGTGCTGAAAAGGTACTTGAGCAAATTATTAATGCATTTCCCGATGCGGATTTATATTCTTTACTTGAGTTTTTGCCTGAAAACGAAAAGAAATTTTTACAAAACAAACCGGTAACTACTTCTTTCATTCAAAAATTACCATTTGCTAAAAGATATTTTAGGAATTATTTCCCTTTTATGCCATTTGCAATTGAGCAATTCGACCTTTCAAGCTACGACATTATTATTTCAAGTTCGTATGCTATGGCCAAAGGAGTGCTTACGCACTCGGAGCAGTTTCATATTTGTTATTGCCATTCTCCTGTACGTTATGCCTGGGATTTGTATCATCAGTATGTAAAGGAAGCCAATTTGCACAAAGGATTAAAAGGCTTTATGGCACGTTTGGCATTGCATTATTTACGCCTTTGGGATGTTTCAACGGCCAACAAAGTGGATCATTTCATTGCCAACTCACATTTTATTTCAAAAAGAATTAAAAGGGTGTATCGCAGAAACTCAACGGTAGTATATCCCCCAGTGGATGTTACAAATTTTGAACTTTGCACCGATAAAGAAGATTTTTACTTAACAGCTTCCCGATTTGTACCGTACAAACGAATTGACCTTATAGTTGAGGCATTCAGTCATTTGCCCGATAAAAAACTAATTGTGATTGGAGATGGACCGGATTTCAAGAAGATTGCCTCAAAAAATTATCCCAACATTACCTTTTTGGGTCATGTTCCGTTTGGTGAACTAAAATCTTACATGCAACGTGCTAGGGCATTTGTTTTCGCAGCAAAAGAAGATTTTGGCATTGTACCAGTGGAAGCAATGGCTTGCGGCACCCCTGTTATTGCCTTTGGATCGGGTGGAGTTTTGGAAACAGTTGTTGACAACGAAACCGGTGTTTTTTTTAATAATCAAACCACAGAATCATTGATTGATGCCATTGAACGATTTGAAAAAATAAAATTTGATCACATTGCCATTCGAAATCATTCTTTACAATTCTCCAAAGAACTTTTTTTGGAAAAATTCAAAACCTTGACTTTGGATCAATATCAAAAATTCTTGAGATACAATAGCTAACATGCCATCCTACTTAATCTTCGGGGGTGCCGGATACATTGGCACAAAGCTGGCAGAAAAATTGATATCTGATGGGCATACAGTGTATGTGACCGATATACAGCCATCTCCTTTGAAAGATAAAGAAGGAATTATTAGTAATATTATTGACGTAAGAAATCCCATTTCGGGTTCATTTTTACATCACCCCATTGAATGGATATTTAACTTTGCAGCCATCCATCGCGAACCAGGGCATAAATCGAACGAATATTTCGAAACCAATATCAGAGGAGCCGAAAATGTATGTGCATTTGCAGAAAAAATTGGTTGCAGCAATATTTTTTTCACATCCAGTATCTCTACATATGGGCCTACTTTAGGTGCTACCTCTGAATATTTACTAACCACTCCAAATACACCATATGGCATTTCCAAACTTACTGCCGAGTATATCCATAAATTATGGGCAGAAAAAGACAAATCCAGAAGATTGGTCATCGTCCGTCCGGGAGTTATTTATGGACCAGGTGATCCAGGGAACATTTTAAGAATGATTAGAGCAGTAAAAAAGGGATACTTTTTATTGCCTGTAAATCCATCTATCAAAAAGTCGTATGGCTATATATATGGATTATTGGATAGTATGGATTTTATGATAAAACAACCCGACAAAATTATCACATACAATTACGTCGAAAAAGAGACTGAATCATTAGGGGAGTTAATAAAAATCATCAATCAAACACTTGGTTTCAAAGGCCTTATCATACGTTTTCCATTATGGATATTGAAAATTGCCGCAATTATCCTTTACAAAATCAATCCTAATATAAATGGCATCCATCCTGAAAGGGTGAAAAAAGTTGCGCGTCCTACACATATTGTTCCACAGGTGCTTATTGATAAAGGATTTGATTTTAAATATGATTTCCAAAAATCTTTAATACACTGGAAATCAATATCTCCTGATGATTTTTAATTTTGTTGATTAATCACATTTTCACTTTGATAATGCAACGCAGAATTGCACGTTTGCATTGCAACCCAACTATTAGTATCCGTGACTTTTAAATCCCTAATTATATACCAATATTTAATTATTTTTTTTATTAATACTATTGATTCAATGCTTTATAATTCATAATTCAACATTTCTTTAGTGCGCTTCCAACCAGTTGTCCCCTACCCCTATCCCTATTTCCATAGGCACTTCTATTGGCAAGGCATTTTTCATTAAGTGTTCAATTTTGGGTTTAAGAATCGGTAGCTCATCTTTGTAGGCATCAAAAACAAGTTCATCATGCACTTGCAATATCATACGCGAACGCAGTTTCTCTTTCTTCATCCAGTCATGGATATCAATCATGGCTTTTTTGATAATATCAGCTGCCGAGCCCTGGATAGGAGCATTTATTGCATTTCGCTCCGCAAATCCTCTAACTGTTTGGTTTCTTGAATTGATATCTCTTAAATATCTTCTTCGTCCGTACAAAGTTGTAACGTATTCCTTTTCTCTTGCTTCATTGATGCAAAAGTCCATATAGGTTTTTACGGCCGGAAATTCCTTCCAATACGCATCAATAATTTCGGCTGCTTCTTTACGAGGGATGCTCAAACGTTGTGCCAATCCAAATGCAGATATGCCATAAATAATACCAAAATTTACCATTTTTGCATTCCTTCGCATATCACTTGTAACTTCAGATAAAGAAACTTTATATACTTTAGATGCAGTGGTTGAATGGATATCAACTCCATCTCTAAATGCTTGCATCATACTTTCGTCCTTGCTGAAAGCAGCCATAATACGAAGTTCAATTTGTGAATAATCCGCAGATAATATAATCGATTCTTTATCTCTGGGAATAAATGCTTTTCTTATTTCCTTGCCTCGATCTGTACGTATAGGAATATTTTGCAAATTGGGATCCGTGGAACTTAATCTGCCTGTTGCCGCTATCGCCTGGTTATATGAAGTATGTACCAAACCTGTTTTAGCATTAATAATATTAGGCAATGCATCCACATAGGTAGATTTCAGTTTTTGAAACTCTCTGAATTCCAATATTTTACGAGCTACTTCATGTTCGTAAGCTAGTTTGCTTAATATTTCCTCACCGGTTGCATATTGACCTGTTTCCGTTTTCTTAGGTTTATCTTCCAGTTTAAGCTTTTCGAAAAGTATCACACCTAATTGCTTTGGCGAACTAAGATTAAAACGTGTTCCGGAAAGCTCATATACTTTCTCCTCAGCCTCAAACATCTCTTTTTCAAGCACTTTGGAATAGTCATTCAAAAACTTCACATCAATTTTTACGCCTGTAAATTCCATATCGGCCAATACATGAACAAGTGGATTTTCGATATCTTCAAATAATTTTTGAAGTCCCCCATGGGTAATTTTAGGATCAAAAACTTGTTTCAACTGAAATGTAACATCAGCATCTTCAGCAGCATAAATGGCTACTTTTTCTATGTCTGCATCTCTCATATTTCCTTGATTCTTACCTTTCTGGCCAATTAAAGAAGTTATAGAAATAGGTCTATAATGCAAAAAAGACTCAGCTAATACATCCATTCCATGCCTCGTCTCAGGATCAATCAGGTAATGCGCCAACATGGTATCATAAATATCACCCTTCACCTCAATTCCATAATTTTTGAGCACTAGTATGTCATATTTAATATTATGCCCAATTTTTCTAATATTTTCATTTTCAAGTACTTTTTTAAATTCATTTATTATTTTTTGTGCTTCATTTTTGCCCGGAGGAATTGGAATATAAAATGCTTCAGACTTCACATAGCAAAATGAAATGCCAACAATATTTGCACCAATTGCATCCAATTGATCGGTTTCGGTATCAAAACAGAATTCGTCCTGAAGTGTCAGATAATGAATGAGTTGTGCACGAGCTTCAGGTGTGTCAGTTAAATGGTAATCGTAAATGGTATTTTCAATAGTAGAAATAGGTGTGCTTACATGTTCATTTTCAAATGTTTCAGTTATTTCTATATTTGATTCAACTTCGTTGTCAGCAATTGCAACAGGCGAATCAAAAAGTCCCATTTGATTGGCGTCCTTGGACTTAGCCGAAGATTTTGACTTTATTTGCACTTCATTTGAAATAAAATTTGCACCCGAACCTTCACCCAAAATTTTGGTTTTCATTTGCCTGAATTCCAATTCATCCAAAAGTGGACCAAGTAAATCTTTATCAATACCTTTATACACCAAATCTTCCAATTGAACAGTTATTGGCACAGAAGTATGAATAGTTGCCAACTCTTTGGATTGCAATCCTTGGGCAGCAAAGTTGATGACATTTTCCTTTTGTTTGCCTGATAGTTTATCTGTATTGGCAATCAAATTTTCAACTGAACCAAATTCTGCAATTAATTTCTGGGCTGTTTTCTCTCCTATACCGGGAATACCTGGAATATTGTCAGATGCATCTCCTTGTAAACCAAGTATATCACGCACCTGATCTACATTTGATATTTGAAATTTCTCCAAAACTTTAGCAATATCAATAACCTCCGGACCCTTTCCCATGAAAGCGGGTCTGTAAACGAACACATTCTCGTTAACGAGTTGGCAATAATCTTTATCTGAAGTCATCATGTACACTTGAAGTTCTTTGGAACCTAATTGTGTGGCTAATGTTCCAATAATGTCATCTGCTTCAAATCCGGGCATTTCCAGAATGGGGATTTGAAATGCCTGAATCATTCGTTTTACATAAGGAATATTGATAGTAATATCCTCTGGTTGTTCTTGTCTATGGGCTTTGTATGCTTCGAAAGCCTCATGTCGAAAAGTAGGTCCGGCTGTATCAAATGCTACGGCCATGTATTGAGGCTTTTCTTTATTTATAATTTCGAGCATGGTGTTGGTGAAACCAAAACTTGCACCTGTGCTCATGCCTTTACTATTGATTCGAGGGTTTTGGGCAAATGCAAAATGCGCTCTGTAAATCAAAGCAAATGCATCCAGCAGAAATAATTTTTGCATAATATTATATAGAAAATTGTAAAGCTAAAGTAAGCAAATATTCGGGCAACAAATTAGTTTTAATAAAAACGCCTCAATTTAGTTAAACTAAATTGAGGCGTAATCTATTGAATCTCAAAAAAAAGGAATACAAAAATTATCTTACTGTGAATTTTTTAAATATTTTTCCGCTTTTGAAAATATAAATACCACCTGAAAGTTGAATATCAATAATTTTATTTTCACTCAGTTTTCCGGAATAGACAGATTCACCAATAATACTGAATATTTCAAATGGAACCCCTGATTCCAAACCAATTATTGTAAACTTACCATCGTTAGGGACCGGATAAATACTAAATTCAGTATTTGTTTTTAAAGTTTCTTTATTCACCTCGGTAACCCCAGCTACTATAAATGGAATTGGTTTTGAGTAAGTACCTACAATTCCATCATATACAGGCGCTACTTTCCAATAATACTTACCTGGTTCATCTCTTTGATTTGGATTAACACCAATTATGGTAAGAATCCCCGGAGGAACCGTATATTGCAAACCTTTGATATTACAAATACTTAGTAAAGGGTTTGAGAAAGTGGAATCTAAAGCAATTTGAATACAATAATTAGTTGCTCCGGGAACCGTAGTCCAATATAAAGTTGGCGTATTGGTGAAATACACTACTACTCCTGAAGTAGTAGGCGGAGACACTGTTATGCCGCCCTGAGATACATTCACACTGACAAAAGTACTTGCATAGTAAATTTTGAATGATCCACTTCTGCCTGATAATGAGGAATTTGCAAAAGAACTTATTGTCAAGCTTGCATTACCAAATCCAGAATTTGTTGAAAGGCTAATCCAAGAAGGTATTCCTGTTATTGACCAATTTGTATTTGATAAAATATTTAAAGGCAATGTACCACCTGCACTTGAATAGTTTAGACTATTTGATGAAACAGTAAGAGTTGGCATAAGAGGTATAATACTTGACGGTTGGTAAAATTGTATCATCCTGCCAATATTATTTCCTGTAATTGAAATAGTATGGTAAACTCCAAAAGCATTTGTATTTGGGCTAACCGTAACGGTGATTAATGCATCTCCAAAACCATTTAATGAGGAGTAACTCAATGAGGAATTATTACCAAAAGAGTTGAACCAATTTAAGTTAGAGCTAATTGAAATAGTAATTATTTCACCAAGGCCGGAGATGGTATTTTTTCCACTGGAAAGTTGTAGATAAGAAGTAATACCTACCACTGATGGAGCTTGAGTAAAACTAATATATTTGGTTATACCAGATGTAGAGATAGCAATTATTCCATTAATTTGATTAGTAGAATAATTAGGATACAAATAAAAATTAAAGTTTGATTTACCAGTGCCAAATTGAGAACTAAACCCAAAATTGGCTCCTCCAGAACTCACTACGTAAGTAAGCCAATTTCCAGTAGTTGTAATTGAAATGGATTGACTAATCCCCGTTGCGGAACTCGTAATATTTTGTGGAGATACTTCTAGAATTGGAGAAGTAGTTGTGGCAATAGTACTGCCCTCTTGGGTAATTTCCAAAACATTTGTTGGGTAAGGGTACAATGAACCCACTATAGTTACTACAAAAATACGAACACTTCCAGAAACATTAGAGGGAACCGTAATATTCACATTTTGATTGTTTGAACCGTATATATATGAAGGTGCTATATCAAATTGATTATTGTTTTTATCACGAGCAAAATTTAAAATTTGCCATTGCAAATTTGAAGTAACAGACAAAGTAAACACCTGAAGATTGGGTGAAATGGTTGTATTGTATGGAGATATTTGAAGCAAATCTACGATTCCTGAAACGGTACCATTTTGATAATAAATAACATATTGCATTGCTCCAGGAATAGAAACCATCAAAATTCCTGACAATGAATTAGTTAAGGCATTTGGCAGCAAAGTTAAAGCAAACGTACCATTGCCTGTCCCATTTCCATTTGTTATATATTCACCATTACCTATACTTGAAATAATACTTGCAACCCATGCACCTGATGTGCTCACATTTACGTACCTATTACCTCCGTTTGCCGAAAAGCTTAATGTATTGGTTGATAAACTTAACCCTGGAAAAGTAGGAATAATTCCAGCTGATTGTGTAATGGTTTTTGAAGTCATTAATTGACCTGAAACTGAGGAAAATCCTAACAATGTAACAACTTTGTCAATTGCAGTTGAGTTGTTGGTCAATGCAGTTACTGTTAACACCGCATTTCCATATCCAGAATTAGGACTTACACTAAAATTATTTCCCAGTATAGATATATTCCATGAAGTATTTGATGAAATTCCATGAAAACTTTGCCCAGTACTAGAACTAACAGTCAAATCACCAGAAATAAAAGCTAATTCATTTTGATATAGAATTCCAAAATAATAATAACTACCCGTTCCATATTGAACAGTAGGTACACAATAACTATTACCCATGTACATACTATTGGTAGTAATAGTTACCAGTTTATTACCATACCCGGTCGAAGGTGAAAAATTATGAATGGTACATGAACCTGAAATAGTCCAAGTAGTGTTTGAATTAATTTGAACATAGGAAACGGAGCTTCCCCAAGGAACGGTAATTTGTCCTGGCATTGAAAATGAAAAATTCGCCACTTGTGAGAATGATATATAATGCGTTTCACCGGCAATTGATACTGCAAGCATTCCATTAATTGGGCTTGAAGTAGTATTAGGAGGCAAAGTGAAAGCAAATGTACCATTCCCACTTCCAGCTCCATTGGTAATAAAACCTCCAACTCCACTATTGGATATTATATTAACAACCCATACACCTGTTGTACTCACATTGACATACATGTTACCCCCAGAAGCTGAATAGTTTAAAATATTAGTAGACACTGCAAGATTAGTTGACACCGATGCATTTCCGCTTTGATAAATATATTGTTCGGAACTTAACGTGTTTGCAACACCTGATACGCTTAATCCAAACATTCGAGTAACATTTAAATTATTTGAGGGAATAGTGATGTTTATAATCTTATTGCCAAATCCTGATAACGTTGAAAAATCAGGTATAAAATAATTCATAGAAGGCTGATATACAATTACATAATATGGAATCTGCCAATCAATATTGGAAGTAATTGACAAAGTTAAAATTGTAAGATTTGAAGTTATAGATGAATTTGATGTTGATAATTGTAAATATGGTGCAGGTGCACCTGACTGGATATAATTAATTTTTTGGTTTAAACCGGGTATAGAAACATCAATTGAACCATATAAATCTAATGTACTTGTGTTTGGTGGGAAATAAAGTCCAAATCGACCGTTATTGAACCCTGTACTGCTAAATAAATAGGAACCCGGAATTGTAACTATATATTGCCCAAAATTTACATTCCAAAATCCTGATGTTTTCACATCTAAAAACATATTTCCACCTGACGAACTTACGCTTATATAACTTGGAGAAACCGTTAACAAAGTGTCCGTTGAAAGCACCCCTTCATATATAGAAACACCACCCTCCGACAAAGTCTGGATACTTCTATTGCCTATAAAATTGGTTCCCAGTAACGAAGCATATCTTCCCCAAACCTTATAATTTGATTTTGTGTTTTTATTATAAAGGTATGTACCTTGAAATAACCACATATTATTTGAATAAACCAGCTCATGATCATTAATGGCATGAAATGTGGAATTAAATGAAATCTCTAAATTAGGAATGGATATTAACGAATCCCATGCCAATCCACTGTTTGTAGTAGTATAAATCGTATTTGAATTTGAATTAATTGCGAATATTATGTTATCATTATAACATGTAAAATTTGTAAAATTGTATTTTTTTGGCAGTTGAGTACTTGTCCAACTAATTCCATTATCAAAGGATTTACACAAATAATCATTTATTCCTGAAGTAGAATATAAAAATATTGCATTTGGATTAGTTTGGTTTAAAATAAATGTACCACGACCTGGTTTTAGAGCTGAAATAATATTGAAATTATTTCCATCGTTAGTTGATAGATAATAATATCCAAAAGTATCACTGCCAGCATAAATGACATTATTTGTAGATATAGTATAATTATCATAGGTAACTCCAAGATCTACAACACTTGACCCCCCATTGCTTAACTTAAATAATGAACCATCGGTAAACGACACGTATCCTAAATTATCAGAAAGGAATTTAATATTTTTTACTCTCTTCTGATCATATGAACCTGGAATGCTACTAACTACATTCCAATTTATTCCTCCATCTGTTGACTTTGAGAATATAATATTAGACAATTCATTTCCTACTCCATACGATATATTATTACCAGCATATGCAATACTATATCTTTGTAAATAATCATTTTGAGATATTGGATATAACTGAGCAAATGTACTGTACGCAATGAAGTATGCGAAAAATCGAGCAATCTTTAAGGTTTTCATTTGGTTGTGTTTTGGTTAATTGATGTAAGTTTTGGTAAGCATTTATTCAGTAAATCAACAAATAGTAACCAGTAAATTTTAAAATTAATACATTCACCAGCTTTTATTTAGCAATTAAATAAATTAATTGATATTACTACAATGACCTAAAAAACTTCAAAATAGTTGCAACTAACAAAAAATATTTACTACTTTTTACCTAAAGGCTTGATATACAGATTAGCTGCAATTTGTTCAATTAAAAATTTCGGTAAAAATCGATTGCCAAAAACTGATAAAATATTTACTAAACCTGGAATAACTTCTGCTTTTTTATTAAACATTGCTTTAATTCCTGCTTGTGCAACAATTCCAACAGGCATATTAAATTTATCAGCTATTGCTTGCATGGCTTGCATACCTGCACGGTTAGTAAAGTTGGTTGCAGTGGCTCCCGGGCTAAAAGTGGTTACGCTTACATTTGAATTTTTTAATTCATAACGAAGTGCTCTGGTAAAAGTCAAAACATATGCTTTGGATGCTGAATATGTGCTCATTGCCGGAACTGATTGGTATGCTGCCGTTGAGGCAACATTTAATATGTACGCTTGCTTTTGTTTTTTAAGTTCTGGTAAAAATAAATACGTTAGCTCAGTAAGCGTAACCATATTCAATTGTAACATATCGAGTTGTGCTTCCATAGAAAGGTCTTCAAAAAAACCCCACATGCCATACCCTGCATTGTTTATTAGTATTTGAATATCAATATTTTGCTGTTTAAACCAAGTAAAAAGTTCTTTAGGTGATTCCGGTTTACTAAGGTCAATTGCTTTAATTTTAACTTCCGGGCTCCCTGCTGCTAACACTTCTTGTTGAGCAAGTTCAAGTTCTTGAATGGAACGAGCAACCAATATGATTGGTGTTTTTTTTCGAGCCAAAATCAATGCCATTTCCTTTCCTATTCCTTTACTTCCTCCGGTAATTAGTGCAAAGCTCATTGCTTGAAATGTTGAATTTTGAATTGAAATAATAAGCCCCACCTAAATCCTCCCCACTAGGGAGGACTTTAGCCCTTTCCCCCAAGGGGAAAGGGTTGGGATAGGGGCTTGATAATTAAGCTTTTACAACTTTAGCCTCATGTACATGTTCTTTCGTTTTTTTTCTGGTTAAAAAACCAAGATCCATTACAATTGGTGATGCTATAAATATAGAGGAATATGTTCCCATAGTTACACCAACCAACAATACAAATGAAAACCCTCTAAGTACTTCTCCTCCAAATATATACAATACCAATACCACTAAAAATACGGTCATGGCAGTAATTACCGTACGACTAAATGTTCGGTTAATCGCAAGATTAATTACTGAGGCTGTATCTCCTTTTGGATTATCTTTTAAGAACTCCCTTAACCTGTCAAATACCACCACAGTATCGTTAATTGAATACCCAATTACCGTTAGTATAGCAGCTATATACACCTGATCTATTTCATATACGATTCCAAACGAAGCCAATATTCCGGTAAGTGCTATAGCCATGAGCACATCATGAAACAATGCAATAATGGCACCCAATGAATATGTAAACCATTGGAAACGAATGAATATATATATGAATATTCCTCCCAATGACAACAACATAGAAACCAAAGAGGTCATTTTGATATCATCTGCAATGGTTGCTCCTACTTTTGAAGTGCTAATAATTTCCGGATTTTTGTCCTTAAATGCTTTCAATCCATTACTTAAAGCTGCTTGTACAGTATTATCAGCTGCTTCTGATTCATCTTCGGATAAGTAACTGGTGGTGATTTTTAGTTTATCATTACTTCCAAAAGTTTTAACCTCAGTACCTGCATTTTTGAAATCATCCACTACTTGCGAACGAACATCGGCCGATGAAACAGATTCTTTGAACTGCACTATATAAGAACGACCACCTTTGAAGTCAACACCCAAGCTCAAACCGCCATTCATAACTATACATCCAAATCCAATGGCGATAATTGTAGTTGAAATTATGTAACCAATTTTTCTACTTCCTACAACATCATAATTGGTATCTAACAATATTTTCTCCGTCATTGGAATTGAGAATTTAATCATGCCTGCAAATTTTGAATTGGCCCAATAATCGAATAGGAAACGTGTGATAAACACAGAGGTAAAGAATGAAGTGATAATACCAATCATCAACGTAACTGCAAATCCTTGAACCGGACCAGAACCGTAAGCAGCTAATATTGCTCCAACAAGGAAAGTTGTAACGTTACCATCCACAATGGAACTATTTGCCTTGCTATAACCAATAGATATAGCTTGCAAAAGTGATCTGCCACTTCGAAGTTCTTCTCTTATCCTTTCATTTATTAGTACGTTAGCATCCACTGCCATTCCCATAGTAAGCACGATACCTGCAATACCAGGCAATGTCATAACTGCTTGCATTTGACTCATTACTCCTACAAGGAAAAATAAGTTGACAAACAAACCGATATTGGCAACGATACCTGATGAACTATAATAGAAAATCATAAATATAATTACAGCAATTAAACCAATAAGTGAAGAGTTTAAGCCTTGATCAATCGATTCCTGACCCAATGAAGGACCGACAACAGCTTCTTCCACTATACGTACGGGAGCAGGAAGCTTACCTGCTTTTAGTACATTGGCTAAGTCTTTTGCTTCTTCAATTTCAAAATTACCTGATATTGAAGAGCTTCCATTAGGTATTTCACCTTGAACCACAGGAGCTGAATATACATAGTTGTCAAGCACAATCGCAACTCTGCGTCCAATGTTTTGACCGGTAACTTTACGCCATTTTTTAGCACCGTTTGCATTCATTTGCATTAATACTTCCGGTTGTCCATCTTGGCTGAAATCCATACGAGCATCAACGATCACATCACCTTCAAGTGCGGCTTTTTCGCCTCTTCCCTTTTTGATAAAATATAAAGCTAAAAATTCCTGACCGTCATCAGCTTTCACCGGTTTTACTGCCCACAAAATGCGCATATTGTCAGGCAACAATGATTTGAGTTCTTTTTGATTAAACAAACGATTTACTTTTGCAGTATCCACTACATTGGCACCTAAGCCATTGTACATTGGAACAAACATTTTAGCAATGGATTTGCTTTGTTTTTTGGATACGGAATCCTGCGTGGCTACCTCATTGGTTGTTTTTGAAGTTGCCAGTTTAATTGAATCTTTTGAAACTGCCCCAGGAGCTGAAATTGTAGGATTTGTCAATGCACCTGCATCGCTGAATAATGCATTTGAAGATTCTGATTTAGTAGTGTCATTATCACCAGATGATGCCACCCCTTTTGAACCTGAAGAATCTGGACGTCCATCATAATAGAAAATACCTTTAGTTTCTTGTTTCAATAGAAACTTATTCAAAGCCTCAAAATAAGGACCAAATTTATCTCCTTCATATACTTCGAGGAATTCAAGCTTGGCTGTTCCTTGTAATAATTTACGGACACGTTCAGGTTTGTTTACACCGGGCAACTCAAGTTGAATACGACCTGTTCCTTTCAAACGCTGAATATTTGGTTGTGTCACACCAAATTTGTCAATACGCGTTCTCAAAATATTAAACGAACGAGTAATCGCATCTTCAATTTCAGAATCAATTACAGCAAGAACTTGTTCGTTGGTGGAGTTTACGGTAATTCTGGTTTTGTTCATTGAGTTACCAAACACTTTATTTAATTGTACTTCAGGATCAAGTTCTTTGTAGGCGTTGTAAAATAAGCGAGAAAACTTAGTGTTATCTGTCTTCGCAGCTTCTGCAGCTTTACTAAGAGCCAATTCAAAGTTTTTGTCTACATAGTTACCTGCCATTACACGTACAATTTCAATTGGTGAAACTTCTACCACCACATGCATACCGCCTTGCAAATCGAGCCCTAAGTGAAGCTCATTTTCTTTAATTTGTTTGAAAGTATAAGTTAAGCCTAAGAAATCAAAAGCAGGTTTATTCCAAAGTGAATCTAGATAAGCTTGTTTTTTATTGTAATCAATTTTACCGGAATTATCGGTGGCAAACGCTTCCGCATCCGATTGCACACTGTTAGATATTAATGTAAATGAAAGAAAATATGCACACAACAATGTGAGTGCAGATGCAATAATTATTATTCCTAATTTGTTTTTCATGAAAATATAATAAAATGTTAAATGTTAAATTTTGAATGTTAAATGGTAATTAATAATTGAAAATTATTAATTGTTATGGTGCGTTGGCAGGCACGATACTGGAAAAAAGTATATGCAAAATCTTTGAGTGACTAACTAGTAAATCTGGAATTTCAACAGTCCAATTAAAAAAATGAAAGATGTTAATTATCTGACTTAAAAATGTACTGAATAATAGAACAACAGAGTGTACTACGGTGGCTTCCACTTTGAATGCTTCTATTTTAAAAGTGTTATTTTTCTTTTTTGAATCGGTGACAGATATTTTTGATTTAAAATTATCTTTAAAAATACTTAATGCATAGGCATTTGCTGAAGCAAATATGCTGATGAGCAATAAAAATACTAAACCTTGCGTAAATGATTTCATCCTTAAAAAGCGCGCAAAGATAATTGGTTAAGTGGATAAATGGCAAAAAATGAGGAAAATTTTTGAAGGCTGGAGTTCAAATATTACTTTTCCAGATTAATAATCTTATATTTTGAAATTCTGTTACAACTACAATAAGGTTTTCAAAACCTACTAGGTCTCTATATGCAAAAATTAACTGCTTAAAATCAAATAGTTACGTTGTAGCTGTTTGAATAGGTAACCGAATAAGTAACTTACTATTTGGTTGTATTTACAGTGATTTAAAAGAACTCTTTGGACACTGTAAATATACTAAAAATCAGGTTCTTGGGCAACCAAATCAATGTAAATAATCGCAAATCTTATGAACTCTTTGGGGGCTTTTGGGGTGGGTGAATTCCTTGATTGCATTGACTGTGCCTAGCTTGTTTTAACGGCTTTGTGCTTCATCTATGAAGCTTCTAGGGGGCTGTTGTGCCTAATCAATCATGAATCTTGCAACTTCATCCTCGGTGATCCCTGTGTACTGGCAAAACTCCTGAACGGTAACAAATCCCTCTTTTGACTTGCCCAACTGTGTCTTGATTTTGTTGAGCAGCCTTCGGGCTGTTTTTTCTTTCCTTCCTGTAATGTTCTGCACGTCTTTAGGGTAAATACATATCCTTTTCGGTACTATCATTCCTTTTCGGACACCGTGTTTTTTTTCTTTCCCACGGACACCGTAAAGTTGCTGAAAAAACAGCAAAAATCCATGAGAATATTTGTGTTTAGTACCCTAATACTGTCCGTTTTGGACGGTTTTTGCCAAATCAACGCCCATGTGGTGCGTGTGAAGGATGGCGATACTTTCGTAGCCCTGTGGGGCGGTAAAACTTACAACTGCCGATTGACCAACATTGATGCTCCTGAGCTAAAGCAAAGCTTTGGTGTGGCTTCCAAGGATAGTTTGAGCCAATTGGTGCTTGGGAAAATGGTAACGCTGGACAGCCTCAAAAAGGACTTGTACGGGCGTGTTTTGGTGAATGTCCGCTTGGGAAATGTGCGACTGGATAGCCTTGTGATCCGAAAGGGTTGGGCTTGGCACTATACCGGCTACTCACACGATGCAATGCTGGAAAATGCAATGGAAATAGCCTGTACGCAAGGAGTAGGACTTTGGAGGTGTGGTAAATCCACGGTTTGCCCTCCTTGGCTGTACAGGCACTATAACCATCGAAACCGCTTGCGGTTTTGTGTGGGCTGTTAATCAATGTTCAATTTAAAATTAAAAACAAATGGCAAGACAGAATGGAATCTTGAAAATTAAAGGCACGATTGGGGGCATGACCTTCTACAAATCGCAGGATGGTGATTTGGTGCGAGAAAAAGGCGGTGTGAGTGGTGATAGGATTGCCAACGATCCCGCATTTGTGCGAACCCGTGAGAATGGGGCTGAGTTTGGAGCTGCTGGGAAGGCTGGGAAACTATTACGTGACAGTTTGAGGCCTTTGATGTTGAACGCTGCGGATGGCCGTGTGACTTCTAGGGTGACGACTTTGATGACGGACATCATCAAGCTGGATACTACCAGTGTGAGGGGCTTGCGAACACCTGCCGTTGGTTTGGCTGGTGCTCCAGGCAAAGCATTGTTAAAAGGTCTCAATTTTAACATCAATTCGATTTTGGGAAGTGTATTGTTCAAGCCGTTTACTGTGAACACGACCACTGGCGTAATCACGATTACGGGGCTTGTGCCTATCAACGACATTGCGTTTCCTGCTGGTGCAACGCACATGACCATTACGGGCGGTTATGGCAACATCAATTTTGCTACTGGTGTAATGGCGGTCAATTTGACCAATGCCGTGAACTTGGCTATCAATGCCACTGCTGGCACGGTGACGCTGACGCCTACGGCTGTTCCTGCTGGAACTGGGACAAAGGTTTACATGCTGAAAGTGGAGTTCTTCCAGTTGTTGAATGGTGTTCAGTATTCGCTCAAAAATGGTGCGTACAACGCATTAGCCATTGTGGAGGTGGCTTAATCAGTTAACAGTTATCAGTCATGGAATTGGAATTGATTAGGACGTATTTCCCGAACGGAACGAATGGGGAGCTTTGGTGTGGTGGGCAGCTTGTCTGCCACACTATCGAGCTTCCTTGGTTGGACAACAATCGTGGCGTTTCTTGTATTCCCGAAGGGGTTTATCGGCTTCAAAAACGATTTGTCGAAAAGTTCCAATGGCATTTGTGGGTACAAAAAGTACCTAATAGGCAATGGATTTTGGTTCATCCTGCCAACAATGCCAAGGCTCAGTTGCGTGGTTGTATTGCTCCTGTGACCAAGCTTGAAAGCCCTGGTATTGGTAGCTTTTCCCGTGAAGCGGTGAAAAAGCTGAACGACTTGATTTTTCCTGCCCTTGACAAGGGCGTGGAAGTGTATTTGAAAATCTCTGTAAAATCTTTAAACGTGTAAATAATGAACATCTTTCAAAGGGCGAAAGCCCCAACCCCGAAATTCTTTAAAATCTTGCGTACCGTGGGATTGAGTTTGGCCGCCATCGGTGGCTCATTGTTGGCCGCTCCTGTGGCCTTGCCTGCTGGCTTGGTCGCTGTGGCCGGTTATCTGACCGTTGCAGGCGGTGTGATTGGTGCGGTTAGTCAAACGGCTGTTGAAAATGAATAGCGACAGCGGACATAACGGCACTTTGTTTGGAACAATTGGCGGGACACTCTTGAGTGTCCTTGCCAGTGTTCATCTTGGGGATATTTTCAAAACTGTGTTGCTCGCTGTGATTGGTGCGGTTACGAGTTTCATTGTATCACTGTTATTGAAAAAAGCTTTACTCTGGATGAACAAATAAAGGGGCTGCGAAATGCCCTTTTTACATTTCAAAACCAAACCCCATACCTTTTGATTTTTGGGGTACTATTTTGGCTTCTTCACTTATTTCCATTTTTTTATCAAGGCTGAAACCACCAGACATATCAATAATCAAAGGCTTTCTTCCTTCCAAATAGTTTACTAGGACACTCGATGATGATGTAGTGTTGGAAGGTTTGGTATTCTTGGCCAAGAATGTGAGATATGTTTTTATCTCGTCTTTATCTACTCCTACTTTTTGCTCTAACAGCATTTTAAAGAATACGTCCTGAGAAAAAGGTTCGGGAAAGTTGGGACTATATTTTGGATTCAAATACAGGTAGGGATTGACCAGAAGTTCCATGTTTTCCCAAAAAGCGATGAAATGGCTTTTCGATGAAACCACCAGTAATTCACTACTCAAATTGTCCTTCAGCAGGAAGTCTTTAAATGGTTTTTTCGTCTCCGATTTCAGTAGTTGCCTGTTTCTCTTGAATTCCATTATAAAGTTCACACCTCCAATCCTGCCTATCAAATCCCCCACCGTAGTATCCGCAGGCGTTTGTTGGAGTAAGTCAACCTTGTTGTTTTTTACCTTCATCTCACATGAAGCATAGCCCAAGGAGTATATAAAATCGCCTATTAGTAAATTTTCGTATTTCATTCTGAAATGAAGCTGAACATTTTTTCAAAAGAAAGAAGAAAAAAACCAGAAAAAAAAGAAAAAAGAAAGCCATTTCTCAGTGAGGCTTGTAGGGATTGTCAAGGTTTTTTGGAAAAATACTACCCGACCAAAGAAGGGTGGAGATTTTTTCAAAAACCCGAAGGGCTCGACCTTTACAACCCTGCAGAGCCGAACTACTTTTGCTTTCATTTTTTATTTTTTGCGTCTCCATCCAGCGGGGTAATAGTTGCGGTAGGCTAAACTATACCAAAACGGAACAAAGTGCGGTTATACAAGTGTGGGTTTTCCCACTCTTGTACGCACGGTGCCGAAAGGTGGGTGAACGAATGGCAGTTGAAGGAGCGAAGCGTAAGGAAGCGGAATGAGAGAAACCGACCGAAGGCATTGTATAATAAAACAAACATAGTTTAGCTTACCGCCTCCTTTGAATGGGTGGTGGGGCTGGTGGCATTTTAATAGTTGGCGTAGCCTACCATGCGGTGTGCTGGCGTGATTTTTTGCACCTGCCGGACACCGCAAAGTACCACATCCCTGAATGGGTGGGGTGCTTTGCGGTGGGAAAAGGCAGGAAAGCAAAAAACATGACAGCATACTGCCCTACGGGGTTGAAGGGGCGGTATTAGCCCCTGGCTGATATTTAACATAAAGTGAATTATATCAACAGCCATCATCCTATAAAAAATTAACCATTATGGCTGTTATATAATGGAAGCGGCTTTATGTTAAATAGCACTGGGATGGACATTTGCCCGGACGGTTCACCCCGACCTTTGCGGACGTTTTTGCTGCTTCGCTTTGGAGTACCAACTATTGAATAGCTAGTGCTAAGACAAGAATATTGGAGAACTCGTACTGTTTCTAAGCAGCAAAAAGGGAGGACGCAATGGGAGTGGGTGGCAAGGACGGGCAAGTTCTACCGCATAGCTTGGCGGTGCGGTGGTGGATAAATCAGCAGGTGTGGTAAAAGGGAATGGCTTGTAAAATAGATTCATATTCCCTTTTGCTACTCCTGCAACCTTGGTTCTTATGCTGTTGAAAGTTTGCATTAGCAGCTTACCGACCCAAAAGGAGGTGGGCTGCGATGATTAGATTAAGTAAAATATCGGGACATTTTACTTCCCAAATACATGCCGATAAATGGCGCAAAGAGATACACCCAAAGCGATTGAAGATTGCCAGAAACAAGTGCCGGAGCTAGTGAACGTACTGGGTTCATGGATGCTCCTGTTATCGGCCCTGCAAAAAGGGCTTCTAATGCCACAACTGCACCAATGATGATACCTGCCAAATGTGTTTGTGATTTTACTCTATCTATTACGAACATGAGCATGAAGGCTAAAAATATCTCGATACTGAAGGATTGTATTTCTGAACTGGTGGGAAGGGTTGCTCCCAGATGTACAGAGGACGGAAACAGGCATCTGAGAGAAAGACTAGCCAACAAAGCCCCTATTGTTTGGCTGCCCACATAGCCTAAAAGGTCATTAAGTGGAAGCTGCTTTTCGGTGTATAAAACGAAGCTTACGGCAGGGTTGATGTGCGAGCCTGAAATATTGCCTATGGCATAAATCATGATGGTTACTACCAGGCCAAAAGAGAGGGCAATTCCTATGTGGCCAATTGTGCCGTTGGTTACTTCGTTGATTACGATTGCTCCTGTTCCACAAAATACAAGTGAAAATGTACCTATCAGTTCTGCAAGGTATTTTTTCATTGTTTGTCTTCTTTTGTAAAGTTGAGCGTAGTCATCCAGCTTAATTGCAAGTACCAAAGATTCATTCTGTCTTGTGCGGGATTGCGAACCCAAGTTATGTATACGGGACCTGCTTCAAGTTTTCCTGCTGTTTTTGTTTTTACGCCAATTCCTGCATACGCCCAATTCTCTCCGTAAAAAGCATCTGTTGGTGTGGAAGTAGTAAAGAAAAATTCGTTGTAGGCAGTGAGGTAATACTTATCAGATTCTTTCTTTAATGGCATTTCTAAGCCTATGAGGTAGCGGAGACGGTGCGAAAGTGGGTAGGTGTTGTCTGCCCTGTTTTGGATAAACCTTTCGTCGAATCTGATGCGGTGTTTGATTGTTGCCTTGTTTATGAAATGCTTGTAGGCTACCTGTTCCCAAATCCTGTGTTCGTTTGAATAGCTTGAGAGAAAAGGGTCTACACGCTGGTATGTGTAGCTTGCAGCAAAAGAGAGTTGTTTGGTCGCATTATAGATTACTGCGTTTTCATCGTACAAAAGAAAGGTTTTTGGGGGGTAGCTTACTCCGTCTATTTTCTGGTTAAAGGTGTTGATGGCTGCAAAGAGAAAGATACTGTAATCCCATTTTTTGTAGATGCGTCCTGTTTGGTTGTAGACCAGAAAGAATCCGTAGTAGTTGAGATTTTGAGCCTGTGTTGCTTCTGACCATACTATGAAGAGTAAGAGTGTTGCTAAAAGTCTTTTTATCATGTCAATTTTATGTTAATTGTTTAAAAACAGCATCATGTCGTCTGTTTTAAGGAAGTCGTTTGTTTTATAGACAAGGTTGCTTTCCTTGTCTGTAATGAGGAAGAAAGGTAGTCCTACTTTCAGTTCTGGAAATCTTGCATCGTTTTTGAATTCCTGAAACAAAGGGGATGTGTCGTACACTTTCAAAAGGATTACGTTTTTGAGTGCCTCGTTGAAAGGTTTGTTTGATTGGGTGATTTTCTGAAATTCTTTGCAGTTGGTACACCAGTCTGCATGAAAGTCTACAAAAACCAGTTTCCCTTTTTCCTTTGCCACTTTGTAGGCTTCTTCCTTGTCTAAGTACCAAGTCAATTCTCCTTTGGTTTCTGTTTTAGGTGAAGCAATTGTAGCTGCTTCTGTGCTTGTGTTGGCTTGTGGGATCATGGCTCTCATTAGGACTAGGCTACCTACAATGCCCGAAAGCAACAGGAGTGCTTTTCTCATCTTTTGGTGTGGCATGTATTCGTCTGACTGGTAGTAATAGGCTGCTATGATGATGGCTGCCACGCCAAACGAAATAGTAATGGTTGCATTTTCACTAAAACCGTATCCTAAAAGTGCTTTGTCGAGGTAGATGTAAGCAAAATAGACAATTAAGCCCCCTAAAGCGAGTTGTGCGTATTTCATCCATGCTCCCGATTTCGGAAGGGACAATCCAAATACTCCTATCAAAAGAAATGGCAGTCCCAATCCTGTGCCAAAGGCAAGCATTTTTAATGCAGCGATTGTAGCCAAGTTGATAGAGAAGTCGTTGCTTTGTGACGCAATGCCAATTAGAATACTTACAACTACAGGACCGACACAGGCGGAGGAAAGCAAACCTGCTCCCATTCCCATGAGATAGGTGCCAAAGACTCCTTTGTTTTTGGATTCGCCTGAGGCTCCCGAGAAAATGGGGATGTTCAGTAATTCAATGGAAGATAGCCCTAAAAGAAATATACAGATGGCTATGACGAGGTTTGCTGTCGGTAACCGCAATACGGTGTTAAAAGCTCCGCCAGTGGCAGATGCTATGATTCCGAACAAAAAGTACATGGATATGATGCCCCCAAAGTAAAATAAGGGATGAATGAATTTTTGGGTGCTGCTTGTGCGTGATTTTAGAATGTTGACTGTGATAGGGTACAAGGGATAAGTACAAGGCAGTAAGCTTGCCAATGTGCCTCCTACTAGTAAAAATAAATAGGCAGTGATTGAATTATCTCCCGTGGACAATTGTGTTTCTACCCAAGTGTTTATATCGGCTAATGGGGATTGGGCAAAACATAGGGATGGTACGGCTGCCAATAAGGCAACCGTACTCCATTGAAAAATCCTATTCATGGCTTACTTACTGTATAGTGAAAAAATGTAAAACATTTCTGTTGCTATTTGTTTGCAACGTTCATCATATTTAGCTTCTTCTTCTGGCGTACCATCAAAAGCTTTTGGATCTTCGAAGGGAATGGCAACCCTTAATGTGGAACCTTCTACTGTGGGACAGGTTTTGTCTGCTTGCGAACATGTCATGACCGCACAGAAATTGCTTTTGGGGTTTGGATCATCACTGTATTTTTTGGAAAATGCTTTGATGGATTGGGCATCATCTGCATACTTGACTTCATAAACAGGATTTTTGTCTTCAGATAATGGCGTAATCTTAAAACCAGCATTGGTCAATGCTTTGACGGCTCTTGGATTGAACGCGGTTGCTTCCGTACCTCCTGAAAAACAGCTTACACCTTTTATCCCATAATAGTCTGCTGCTGTCTGTGCCCATATTTGTGCCATGTGGCTACGTCTGGAATTGTGAGTACAAATGAAAACGAGACTTGCTTTTTGTTCTGCTGAAAGTTTTGACTTCAAAAACAAGGTGACTTTTTTTAATTGGTCTTTGCGCTCCTGTGGTATTTTGTCAAAGTCTTTCGGTATCGCTTCTATATAGGCTTTGAGTTTTGGGTACGGTTTGCTTTCTTGGGTCTCCTGTACAAAAGAAGATAACAAAAGGACACTTACTCCTAAAAGGATTCTGCTTAACGTTTTCATGTTTTATTTGATGTTTAGAGATTTTAAAGTTTATTGAATCAAACTTTTTATTAACGAGAATGCGTAGAGCGTTTCGGTTGCTATTTGTTTGCAACGTTCATCGTATTTAGCATCCTGCAAATTGGTATTGTCGAAGGCTTTGGGGTCATCATAGGGCGTAGATACACGTAAAGCTGCGCCAGGAATGAAGGGGCAATTCCCGTCTGCTTCCGAGCAGGTCATTACTGCACAAAAACCGCTTTGGGGATTGGATGGGTCGTCATATGTTTTTGAAAAACAAAGTACTCCTTGTTCATCAGGGCTGTAGACTACTGTATAGTGTGGGTTGGGTACTTCTGCTGCTTTTTGTACCTCAAATCCTGCCCTTTGGGTTGCTTTGATGGCGTTGGGGTTAAAGGCTGTGGCTTCTGTGCCTCCAGAATATGTGGTTACTTCTTTGAAGCCGTAGTAAACAGCTGCTGTCCTCGCCCATATTTGCCCAAAGTGGCTTCTACGTGAATTGTGTGTACAGATATAAATCAGTTCTGCTTTTTCACCTGCCTTGATTTTGGCAGCTACATACTGGCTTATCTTTGCCAAGGTCTGCTTTCTTGCTTCGGAAATTTCGCTAAAGTGGTTTTCCGCTTCTTGGATGTACTGTTTAATTTTTGGAAATAACATGGCTTTTGAATTTTATTTTATGCTTTTATGGAATGTGTTTCTGTTTCAAGGGCTGCTAAATATCTTTCCGCTTCAAGAGCTGCCATACAGCCTGTTCCAGCAGCAGTGATGGCCTGACGGAATTTTCTATCCTGCACATCGCCACAGGCAAATATGCCCGCAATGTTAGTTTCTGTAGAATCAGGTTTGGTAATGATGTAACCTTGCTCGTCCATTTCGATAAAGGGCTTGAAAACCGATGAATTGGGGGTGTGGCCTATGGCCACAAAAAAGCCTTTGGCAGGAATGAACACTTGGCTCTTCGTTTTTATATTCCTTACTAATGCTCCCTCTACTTCTTCTTTACCCACAATGTCCACGGTTTCTGTATTCCAATAGATTTTGATGTTTGGTTTGTGCAGAACTCTCTGCTGCATGATCTTGGAAGCCCTAAGTTCGTCACGTCTTACCAACATGTGTACTGTAGTGCAAAGTTGTGAGAGATATAAGGCTTCTTCACAGGCAGAATCGCCACCGCCGACAATTATTACTTCTTCTCCTTTGTAAAAAAAGCCATCGCATATTGCACAGGCAGAAACACCAGCGCCATTGAGACGTTGTTCGGCTTCCAAGCCTAGCCATTTGGCGGAAGCCCCTGTAGAAATGATGACGGTTTCAGCAACGAGGGTCTTTTCTTCGTCTATGGTCACGTAGAATTGTTGACCTGCAAAATTCACACCTGTAACAGAGCCATATCTTATGTCGGTGCCAAATCGCTCCGCCTGTTGTTTCAGGTTGTCCATCATTTGTGGGCCTGTGATGCCTTGGGGATAACCTGGGAAATTTTCCACATCATTTGTGATCATCAACTGTCCCCCAGGCTGTGGCCCTGTGTACATCACGGGTTTTGTATTGGCTCTTGACGCGTATATTGCGGCAGTATAACCAGCGGGCCCTGCCCCTATAATGAGTGTTTTAATCTGTTCCATGAGTGTTTTCTGTTCTCAGCTTTTCTGCCTGTTTGCGAAAATTGGCTATTATGTCCATTGTTTATTTGCTACTTTCTGTCTTTAGGTTCATTTGCTTTTTGACGTAATCGAACAGGAAAAACATTTCTCTGGCGAGTTGTTTTGATGTCTCGTCATATTTCACCTGTTCGGATGGTGTACCGTCATAGTATCTTGGGTCTTCTAAAGGCAATGAAACCCTTGCTACTGCACCTGGCACTACTGGGCAAGACTTGTCTGCTTCGGAACATACCATGATGGCACAAAAGCCCTGTTGTGGGTTTTGTATGTCGGTGTACTTTTTAGAATACAGTATCCAAGAGGAATTGGACTTATCGGGACTTACAAAGTATTTGGGATTCTTTCCCCCAGGGGATGTAGAAACTGAAAATCCAGCCCTTTTCAGTGCGTTGGCCGCTCTTATGTTAAAGGCTGTGGCTTCTGTGCCTCCTGAAAAGAAAAATACGCTGTCTACACCGTAATAGGCTGCTGCTGTTTGTCCCCATACTTCCCCCATTTGGCTTCTGCGGGAATTGTGGGTGCAGATGTACAATAAGTCGGCTTTCTTGTGTTGGGCTCTTGTGTTCAGAATGTAATTGCCGATTTCCTGTAGGGCTTGCTTCCTTTCTTCAGCTATGGTATTGAATTCGGAAGGTAATTTGTCGCAATACTTTTTCAGCTTGGGGAAGAAGCTGTTTTGAGCCTCTGCCAAATTACTTAATAGTAGCACGGCTACGAGTACGGATTTGAAGATGTTTTGAGTTTGCATTTTATTTATGGATTTAAGGTTATGGTTTCTCTTAACAGCATCCCGTACCGGGTGTGCAGCAATTGGTATCTGGTTTTTCGGCATATACTGTGATGCTGTACACCCCTTTTCCACTTGCTTTGTAATCTGCCAGTTCATCGGGTGAAAGGTAGTTGAGCAAAATGGCGTCTGGTATGTGGATGGCTTTCTCTTTTTGCAGGACTATGTTCTTGAAACCTGTCTGGTGGATGATGTTGAGATAGGTTTCTTTTTGTAATGCTCCTGCTACGCATCCTGCGTACATTTCTGCTTCTTTGCGGATGCCATCAGGCAGTTCGCCTTTGAGGACTACATCGGAAATGCTGAAATGTCCTTTGGGTTTTAATACCCTGAATACTTCTTTGAATGCTAGTTCTTTATTCGGCACCAGATTGAGTACGCAGTTGCTTACTACTACATCGGCTTTGTTCGCTGCCATTGGTAAGTCTTCGATGTCGCCCAAACGAAATTCCACGTTTTTAAAGTCTAGCTTTTCTGCGTTGGCTTTCGCTTTGGCAATCATGCCTTCGGTCATGTCTACGCCTATTACTTTTCCTGTTTCGCCTGTGATTGCTCTTGCTACAAAACAGTCGTTTCCTGCTCCTGAACCCAGGTCTACGACGGTATCGCCTTCTTTGATCTGGGCAAACTCGGTAGGAAGACCACAGCCTAAACCCAGGTCTGCATCGGGGTTGTACCCTTCGAGCTTATTGTATTCTTCGCTCATGATGGTGTAGTCCATCGTGTCGCAACAGGCACCTGCCCCGCAACAACTGGTTTCATTTGTCTCTTTGGACTGGTTGGCTATCTCGCTGTATTTTTCTTTTACGAGTTCTTTTAAACGGGTTGCTTCTGTATGTTCCATTTGTCTATCTATTTAATTGTATAACGCAATATTACGATTGATTAGGGTAAAAAAAGGTCAACAACATTCGCTTGTATTTTTGTACGAACCAAAGAGTTGTGTCAAGTCCATTTGTATGTCGTTCCATACTTTTTCGTTGATACAGTAACAGATGCTTGTGCCTTCTATTTCGCCTTTGATGATGCCAATTTCTTTCAGTTCTCTTAGGTGCTGGGAAATGGTGGACTGTGACAAGGGTAGCTCTTCTACCATGTCGTTACAGATACACGCTTGTCTTTTGATGAGCATTTCAATGATGGCCACTCGTGCAGGATGCCCCAATGCTTTGAAGATTACTGCTCGTTTGTTTTGTATTTCGGTAAAGCCTTCTGTTTTGGTTACGCCCATTGCTCTGTTATTATATTGCAATATTACGATTAATAAAAATACGAAGCAAACTTTGGCTAAGAATAAATTTTACCTTTCCCACAAATTAGGATAATTTCAGCTTAGTGAAACATTAGGAAGATTAGCAGCCTACAGACTCAAAGAAAGATGTGCTGCGACTCCACAGCACAAGGAAGAATGGATTTTGCAACTTGGCAATAGTGCAATAAAATGTCTCAATTTAGTAATGTTATACCCTCATTAAAAATTAAATATTTCTGCAATAAGCCTTTGGATAATTAATTTGAAATTCTTAAGCTTGTAAAAAGGAGTTTTACTTATGTCTAGTATAAGAGCATCGGAAATTATCGAGAAATATCTTAAGGAAGTAACAGTCCATCTGACGGAGCACTTCTTTCAAAAGAAAGATGAATTCAGAAAGTCATTGTCGCCAGATTTAGCTGCTGAATATGCTCTTTGTTATTGGGCAGATGATGGATGTCTTTACTGTACTGAGGATGGACAGCAGTGGGATGTTGTCAGATGCATAACCCTGAAAGATGATATGGCTGATACAAATGCAGTAATCACCGCTCAAGTTCTACGCTATGGCGGATCCCCTCCTAATTGGGCAGAATGGGGCAAAGGAGAGGTAAGTCCTGGACAATCTACAACTATTGGATCCGGATCAGGGCCGTTTTTTACTATAGTGGGAGTTGCTGGCGGTGCAACCTTTACATGTGGGGATCAACTTAATATAGTGTTAAAAGTGAATGGCACATCCAGTTTTCAGTTCGAATTATTCGGTAGGTTGGCTGGGAAATACATGGCACTGGTTTCATGATCTATCAATAATTTGACATCAATTTTTAATAGGTAGAACTAGTTTTTATTCCAATTGCTTTTTAAAATCTTCTTTGCTTGGCAATAAGTCTTTGTATTCGGAGGCAAAGATTTGGGTGTTGTTTTCTGGCAAGGTGAATTCTACTACTGCTTTTTTGTTTTCCTTGCAAAGCACAATGCCAATGGTTGGGTTCTCGTCTTTGGTTTTCTGGGTGCGGTCGTAGTAGTTGACGTACATCTGCATCTGTCCAATGTCCTGATGGGTGAGTTTGCCTATTTTGAGGTCTATGAGTACAAAACAACGTAGCAGCCTGTTGTAAAAAACGAGGTCAACAAAGAAGTGATCACGTTCTAGCGTGATGCGCTTTTGCCTTCCTGCAAAAAGGAATCCTTTTCCAAGTTCGAGCATGAAATGCTCCAGCTTGTTTATGATGGCTGTTTCTAGGTCTAATTCGGAATAGCGGTTGTCTTCCTTCAGGTCCAGGAACTCCAATACAAAGGGGTCTTTGATGATGTCCAGTGTTTTTTCTACTATCTGGCCTTTCTTTGCCAGTTCTTTTACACCTTCTTTGTCTCTGCTGAGTGCCAAGCGTTCATACAGGGAAGAATGGTATTGTCTTTCGAGTTCTCTTACTGACCAATTTTGTGAGATGGCCTCAATTTCGTAGAAATTGCGTTCTTCCTCTTTCTCTACTTTCATCAAAAGAAGGTGGTGAGTCCAGGAAAGTTCAAAAATCCGCAAGGCATTTGCAGCTTCTTCACTATTGGTTTTAGTTAGTTCCAATTTTGCAATCAGTGATTGCGTTTTTGACTCTTTCGTAGATTTTGCAATCAGTGATTGCAAAATTCGCTGCTCGTAAGTCAAGAAGAATTGTCTAAAATAGAATATGTTACGCTGAGAATAGCCTTTACCAAATTCCTTTGTTAGTTCTTCACTCAGGTGTTTTATTAACTCTTTGCCGTATTCCGCTTTTTCTTTGCCCTGTTGTTCTTCTTCAACAATCATGCGACCAATCTCAAAATGGGTTAGAAGCATGGTTGTATTAATGTTTCGAACAACACTTTTTCTGGCTTCCTCTATGAGGATTTTGATGTCCTGTACTAAGCTATTATTACTAATTGATTTTTTCATTTGTCGAAGATAAAGTGGTGTATGATAAGAACCAAAAATGGTGTTTAAGTACGTTTGTCTTTGGTGTTTCTGTCAAAAGAAACAAGGTTGAACATTTATTCGCTTTTTGATTGATTTTTATAAGGTGCTCATGAATGCTGAATCTCATAGTCTTTTATCAGGTGTGTTTCTATCGAACGAAATAAGATTCAGCATTTCTCTCATTCTGCTCCGTACCCTACTGCCGTACATGTTTTCAATTTCTGTGGCACTGAGGTTGGTGGTGATGTGGGTGAGCATTTTCTTTTGTACAAAGAGGTCGTAACGACTGAGTAGGATCTCTGCCATGACGTTGCACTCGTTGCCGTAGTATTTGAGGTTGTTTTCCGTTCCTAAATCGTCAAAGCAATAGATGCGTGGGGTGGTTTCTTCGCCTTTTCGGTTGAATGAGTTCTTGCTGTATTTGTGGATGGTTTCGTATCCATCCTGGATAAACTCGAAGCTGACTTCGCGGCATGATTTCATGATGTGGCGGTTGGGTTGGGGCTGGAAATGGTTCAACAATGTCATCAATGTGGTTTTTCCACAACCTACGGGACCCGATAGCAGGATTCCTTTGCCAAGGTTGATGTTGAACTTTGTTGCGTTGGCCGTGTCTTTGATTGCAAAGACGAGTAGTTTAAAAATGATTTCGTAGTCTGCTGGATTGATTTCAAAGTGCTTGCCGAATTGTTCTTTGCCTTTTTTGTTGAGGAATACGGCACATTCGTCAAAGTCGTAGCCTTTTTTGCTTCCCGAGGGTGCTGCTGTTGCTTTTTCCTCTTTCTCGATTTCTTCTACACTTTTGTCGTTATAACGGCTCGGAATAGTCTTTGTCGTTTGATGAGTGGAGGTGTCCTGCTTTAGGCTGTCGGGAATCAGCTTGCTTATTTCTTTCATGGGCGTTGAATTTGGCTGTGTTTAACATCCAGTTGCGGGCAGCTGCCCGCCAGTCTTTCATGGGGGCTTTGCCCCCGACTTTCCAGCCATTGGACTGGAAATAATTGTAGAATTTCTCAGCCTCTGGCTGAGGAAATTCTTGTTCTTTAAAAAAAAGAAAAACCTCTTCTAAGTCGGGTGGGTGTGCTGTTTCACTCTCTTTGTTTTTGTTTGTATTGTTTATATAAGGTAGCTGTACACTCTGCCGTACAGTAGGTGTACAGCTACCCGTACACTTACCTGTACAGTCGCCCGTACAGAAATTGTACAGGTTTACACGACTTCCCAAGGATGGATTGAAGGAGGGTATGTACTCCAAATAGTTCCATTCGTGAAGTTGGCGAAGGCATTTTGTGTAGGTGGAAAGCGAACTGATTTTGGCTGCTTTCATGATTTCTGTCCTGTTGATGGAAACGGGATTTTGAAAACGGTTTTCGTTCCAAACTTGGAACAAGGCCATGTACATGGTGATATGGTTGGACAACAACCTGTCGTCTTCATAAAACAGTTTCATGGCTCTGTTCAAATGTTTGATGTAGTTCACGATTTCAATTACTCGGTTATTGGTTGTGGATTTTTCTGGATTGCATTACTTTTTCGATGTCGGCTAGGGAGTAGTACACTACTCCGCCTATTTTGGTGTAGGGTAGTGTGCCATTAATGCGTAGGTTTTGTAGTGTGCCTGGTGAGATTTTCAGAAGCTTGCGAACTTCAGGGGACTTGATCCACTGGGGTTGGTCGGCTGTTTTTTCTTTGATGATTTCTTTGAGTTCTACGAGGAGATCTCTCTTGAAACGCATGAGGTCTTCTTTGGTGATTATTTCTACTGCCATGTTTTTGTTGTTTAAAATCTATGGCTCAAAGAGAATCAAATGCTGCAAAAGAAAACAGTTGCAGGGGTTGTACAACCCTTTGCAACCCCCATTGATTTTCAATCAGATAAGGACTGGGTATTTTCAAAAATTTTTATTTGAGGTGAAAAAAAGCGATATTTGTAACTGATTTTAACCAAAACTGGATGAATTGAAGTAAAAAGCTTGTTATAAAATATTGTTAGCTGTAAGCTAACTGACCGTACTTAGAAAACGACCAATTTAAATAAGCACCTCGGGAAAGTTAGGCTGAAAGCTCACGCTATGCGTGGGCTTCGGTCGTTCTCGTGGGTGTGGGTGCTTGGTCGTACCTCTAAGACGGAATGTGTCGAATGTCCCACGCTACTTTTTTAAACATGGTGGGACGCAAACCGTTTAATATAGACAATGGACGTGTCCAACAACATTTTACAAATCCCTTACAAAAAGCTGCCCATCAGCAATAGTCTAAAGCGTTTTTTTGCTGTGTATGGAATACCAACGCTTGAAAAGCTGTTAGAAATAAAAACACAGGATTTATTGAAAATGAAGTGGTTCAATATCCGCCTTTGGCGGGAATTGATTGTACTTTTGGAAGATAACGGTGAACTGGATAGGCTCGTATAGGCGACTCGTAACGACTGAAAAAATATTAATTGCAACAAAAAAAACGTATATTTACAATACAGAAGATTTTGTATTCTACCATACGATAAGATAGGGAAAAACGAACAAAAGTCGTATATTGAATTATGGAAAAGAGGCCATTATTTACAGTAGGGCATGGTAATAGGAAACCAGAAGAGTTTCTTAATATCCTAAAGAGTTTCGACATCAAATATTTGATAGACGTAAGGTCGCAGCCTTACTCAAAATTCAATCCTCATTTTAATCAAACAGAATTGAAATTCTTCTTGGAAAGAAATGAGATTACTTATGTATTTATGGGGGATAATATAGGAGGTAGACCTAAAGATTCCTCATGCTATGATTATGAAGGGAAAGTAGATTACGAAGCAGTAAAAACAAAAGATTTTTTCAAACAAGGTATTGACCGACTTAAAACGGCTTACAACAAGGATATTAATCTTGTTCTTATGTGTAGTGAAAGCAATCCTTGTGAATGCCATCGGAGTAAACTAATTGGAAGGGTATTGGCTGCCGAAAACATCAAATGTGAACATATAGATGAAAATGGCAAATTAAAAGACCAAGTTTCTGTCATTAATGAATTAAATAAAGGGCTTTCCGAATTTGACCTTTTCGGGAACCCACTCAATACTACTTCTAGAAAATCATACATGTAATGGAATTTTTTACAATTGGAGTTTATAACTCAACCGAGTTTGATTTTTTTGATAAACTGACAAGGAATAGCATCGACACTTTTTGCGATATTCGGCAGAGAAGGGGTGTTCGGGGAGCGAAATACTCGTTTGTTAATAGCAATCGACTTCAACAAAAACTCAATGATCTTGATATAAAGTATGGTTATGTTGAAAACCTAGCACCTACTACGGAAATAAGAGAACTTCAAAAAGAGATTGACCTTGAAAAGGGTGAACTAAAAAGAGAAAGGCAAGAACTAGGGAAAGTTTTTGTTATAGAATACAAAAATCGGATTCTACAAAAATTCGATTTTGACAGCTTTATAAGCAATCTGGAAAATATCGGTGCAAGTAAAATTGCCCTTTTTTGTGTCGAAGAACATCCTGAGGCCTGTCATAGGTCAATTGTTTCAGAAAAGCTTGCGAAAGAGTACAACTTTAAAATCACTCACCTATAGCATTATGGATGTCCTTATTGTGTCTAAAACGCGAATGACTAATGCCATATGTGTAGGAGGGATTTTGGCCGATGGAAGATCTGTTAGGTTACTAGATGAGGATGGGCATAATCAACCAAACGATACTGATTTTGAAATAAAAGATGTTTGGACTATCGAATTTGATGAAAGGCTAGACAAGCGTCCTCCTCATGTAGAAGACGTGCTTTTAACAAAAAAGGAGTTTAAGTTTAAGCTAAAAGAAACTACCAAGATGCTTGAATTTATTAAGGAAAAATTCAAATCAACGGTATGGAAAGATGGCATCGATAACATATACGGTGGCAAGATACAATGGACTAGCAGTGGAAGCGGTTACGTTTCAGAAATGAAAGACCTTCCTGATTGCAGCACAGGTTTTTGGCTTCTTGATAAGGACTTAAAAAGAAGTGATTATGCTGGTAAAGTAAAGTATAAATATCCCTTTTCTCAATGGAGAAACATACCGTTTGTTGGTTGTCAATCTCCCATTGACTTAATTCCTGCTGGAACTTTAGTTCGTCTTTCTTTAGCAAGATGGTGGTCTCCTGATGGTAGTGATGATGAAGAAAGATGTTACTTGCAATTGTCTGGGTGGTATGACTTTGAATAAATTACCTAAACACGACTTAGAGGCGTTTCTTATATAAATGAATTTTGTTTATACAAAACGTGTTGTACATTTGTGATTATGGCTAACACTGTTGACATATTAAATTTATCCAAGTACTTGGTTTTGAGGTTTCAAAATGAAGGAATTCCTTTGACACCTTTAAAATTGCAAAAGCTGTTGTACTATATCCAAGCTTGGCATACTGTATTTTTTGAGAAGCATTCACTCTTTAATGAAGAACCTGAGGCTTGGGCAAACGGCCCTGTTTATAGGTCTGTTTACGACATTTACAAAAACCAATGGCTAAGGAATACTCCGATTGTAATGCCTGTTACCACTAGTGATAAATTGCTGGAGGATGCCAAGACGGTGTATAATGGATTAAAATTAGAGGGTGAGCAGAAAAAATATTTGGAAGCTTTGTTGAAGAAGTATGGTCAATTATCACCTGAACGCTTGGTATTTATGACTCATTCGGAAGCCCCTTGGAATGACGCAAGGGAGGGTTTGGGGCCATTTGATAAGTGTGACCAAAAAATCTCTACAGAAAGTATGTTTCAATACTACAACAATAGGATTGCGAAGAAATCATGAGTTTTTTTGACATCAGGGTCGATGCTGATGAAGATGAGGATTTTGACCCAAAGTTTAATTTTTCGACTGACAGTAGATTAAAATACAGATTGAAGCAAAGCCCTCTCTTTGCTTACGATTATTTGAATTTAGACAAGATTCCAGATTATAGTTTTCATCACACTGATTTTGACAAGGAGGATTATAAAGAATACTTTAGGCAGGTAAAGAAATTCTCCCAAATCAAACTGGGGGAATTAATGAATGATTATAAACGCTCTGACCATTTTACCCTTTCTTCTTCACCAAACAAAACAGAAAACGACTTGCTTAATTCTATTTTGGGAAGGAAGTTGAAACCTGAACAATGTCCGCCCATAGGTCATTTTCATTTGTACACACCCAAAGAATTTGTAGAGGGGCAAAAAGCTCCTCGGATTCATTTTTTTCTAGGACGGTTCGGGGTGTTTTATATTTTGTTTTACGACCCATTCCATACGATACATCCTGTAAAGAAGCCTTGATAACTTACCTTTGGGTGGGTATGATTCGCATTAGGATTTCTTGCTGAACTACTGGGTGAAATTCTTCATACACTGTGTTGGAACGGACGTTGTTTTTCTCTCTTGGACGAGGAATTACAAATCTTTCGGTGTGCAACCACCTCACATTTCTACCTGTGGACACTAATTCATTGTCTGTTCGTGTAATAATTACATTGTTGCTTATGATTCCTATTGCCTTGACGGTTATGTCGTTTCCGCCAAAGGCTGCTTTGATGTACACAATATCGCCCGTTTTGAAGGATCTGAAATACTCCTGTAATTCGGGAGCATCTTCGTTGTCCCAGCCAACCCCTATGATTCCTTGCTCGATGAATTGAGAACTAACGTCTTCTTCGTAATACGCACCTATACCAAATATTGCCATGATTTCGACTTATTTATATGCAAAAATACTTGTTTTATTTATGGGTTATTCAATGTTTTTAATCAGGTTTTCTAATATCTCCTTTACCGATTCCTTTGTCCTATCTTCCACATTGTAGTATTTGTTATGGAGGCTGTCGAAAGAAATAGATTCTACTTTTTTGGAGCGGAATTTTTCGCTTATGACGTGCAGGATGTCCAGTTGTACCTTGTTGGTCACTATACCTGTTTTGCTAAAAAGCTTAAATAGGTAGGCGGTTTGGGCTACCGATAAGGAGGTTTCTATTTTGTACCCGTCTTTGGGTATAATGGATTGTTGTTCGGGATCGTATTTCTTTTGTCGCTTACGGCATTGCTTGATTTCCTTGTTGAGCCATTCTTCCAGTGCTGGTTTGATATGTGGGTAGTCTGGCCGAAATGGATTTCCGATTTTGGCAGGTATTATATTGAAGCGTTTGGAATGGCTTAGCAATACGTGTTCTTGGATATAGGGGCTGTCTTCTTGGTGCAGCTCTCCGATTATCTCGCCTGTGATGTATTTGAAAAAGGTGGGCTGGTTGAAGTTTTGCGAAATGAGGTAGTTTATGATTAGTTCTTCTTCCATAGGAGTTGCCGAAAACCTAAAATCTGACAGCCAGTTTTCCCAAAACTGGGAAATATACCTGGCACAATAGATGGTGCAATGTTCGCAGCTTTCGGGTTCTGTTAAGGGCTGTATGTTGACACACAGCTTTTCATTGACACAAGATTTCATTTGTCCCCGCATCTCGTTTATTTGATTGGAATACTGATTGCAAAGCTTGTTTTTCCCAAGGTCTGAGATGCGAAGCTTCTCGTTTACGAAATCATAAAAATGGGTTTCAATAAAGTACAATACTCTGTCGCATTTCTCGCAGAGTATGTCTTTGTTTTTGTGTTGCAGTAGTGCCTGTTGATGGTTTTGGATGAAGAGTTTTATTTCTTCTCCTGTTTTCAGGCGAAAAGCTGTTTCTTTAATCGTTTCAATAATCGTGCTGACTTCGTTGTTTTTTGTGTCTTCCTCGTTATTGATTTGCAGGTCGAAAGGGTGAAGATTGTATTTCACTTAAAAATGTGTTAAGTAGTTTGCTGGCTTGTTGTTAGAATTAGGGAGAAAAGGGTTCAGAACTTAAAGTTCTGAACCCTCATTGCATTTAAGATGGCCAATAATGCTACTCCTACGTCTGCAAAAACGGCTTCCCACATGGTGGCGATACCGCCAGCTCCCAAGGCTAGTACAACTACTTTCACCGCAAAAGCCAAGGTGATATTTTGCAGGACTATTTTCTTGGTTGCCTTGCCTATTTGGATGGCTGTGGCAATTTTGGAAGGCATGTCGTTTTGAATTACGATGTCAGCTGTTTCTATGGTGGCATCTGAGCCTAATCCGCCCATTGCTATGCCTATGTCCGAAAGGGCTACCACGGGTGCATCGTTTACGCCATCGCCCACAAAGGCCACTGGGCTCGTGGTGTTTTTGATTTCTTGCACTTTGGTTACTTTGTCTTCGGGGAGCAAATCGCCATAGGCTTTTGTGATTTTCAATTGGCTTGCTACATTATTTACTACTGCCGTTTTATCGCCTGAGAGCATGACGGTTTGGATTCCCAGTTTGGTCAATGTCTCGATGGCCTGTTGTGCATCTTCTTTGATTTCGTCTGAAATGGTGATGTATCCTGCATAAGTGCCATTAATGGCTACATGGACGATGGTTGCTACGATTTCGCTGGTGTCGGTATTAGTCTTTATCGAAAACTTGTCCATGAGCTTTTGATTTCCCGCCAAAACGGCTTTGCCGTTGATGGTTCCTTTCAACCCATGTCCTGCTATTTCTTCTACTTGTTCGGGTTGTAGGAGGGCTGTTGATTCTGTCGCATAGCTCACAATGGCTTTGGCTACAGGATGGGTGGAATGATTTTCGAGCGAAGCGAGTAGCTGAATGAATTCTTGGGCGTTCTCGTATTGGATTTCTGCCTTCTGTACTTTAAACACTCCTTTAGTAAGTGTACCTGTTTTGTCCATGACGACACAACGAACGGTAGCCATAAGGTCAAGGAACGAAGAACCTTTGAACAAAATGCCGTTTCGTGAACCTGCCCCAATACCTCCAAAATAGCCTAATGGAATGGAAATGACCAAGGCACATGGGCATGAAATGACCAAGAAAATCAATGCCCTATACAACCAATCATTAAAATTATAAGTGATGAATGATGGGTTATGAATGAGAAATAAGAGATAAGGAATTAGAATAATCGCTACCGCCAGAAAGAAAACTATTGGTGTATAGATTCGGGCGAACTTGCGAATGAAGAGTTCTGTGGGTGCTTTTTTGGTGGTGGCATCCTGAACTAGGTTCAGGATTTTGGATAGTTTGCTATCGGCAAAGGCTGAGGTCACTTTTACTTCGCAAAGCTGGTTTTGGTTTATCATCCCTGCGAATACCGTTTCTCCTTTTTGCTTGGTGTCGGGCTTACTTTCGCCTGTGAGTGCTGCGGTATTGAAAGAGGCTTGTTGGGTGAGTAGTTCACCATCCAAGGCTAGTTTGTCTCCTGGGCGGAGTTGGATGATTTCCCCAATGGTAACGGCTTCTGCTTTCTTGGTGATGGTTTTGCCGTCTTGCAAAATGGTGACTTCATCGGGGCGTTGGTCTAGCAATGCCTTGATGGAACTTTTGGCTCTGCGGACTGCTGCCCCTTGAAAGAGTTCGCCAATGGCATAGAATAGCATCACTGCAACTCCTTCGGGGTATTCGCCAATGAAAAAGGCTCCTAGTGTGGCAATGCCCATGAGTACAAACTCGTTGAAGACATCACCTTTCAAGGTGGTAGTAACCGCACTTTTCCAGACTGGCCAGCCTACGGGTAGGTAGGCTACGAGATAGAAGCCTAAACGAAAATAGGGGTGCAAGCTGTCTTTGAGGAAATAGTCCAAGGCTATTCCTGTGAGCAATAATACCAAGCTGATACCTGCCGAAATGTATTCACTGTTTTTGATGATCCAGCTTTCGGAGGTCTGCTTTTCGGTGGAGCAACATTCGTCTTGGTGAGAATGTTCTTCTGAATGATCGTGTGTGTGTGCCATGATGTTTTTTTTAGTGTTTGAACGTCTATTTATATTTTGTTGAAGTAGGCGAGGTAGAATGAAATGATACCGAACACTATTAGTACGATACCGCTTACTTTCTTTTCGTGGTGAATGAGCCAATGCGATTTGATGGCTTTAAATCCCATCCAACCCGCATAGGTAAAGAGTGTAATTCCTGCTGTGGTGGTGAGGAAATAGACCAACCCGACTAAGGCAATGACTGACCTACTGTTGTAAGTCCCTGCCAATAGAAAGAAGGATTCCATTTCCAAACAGGGTGAGAGGAACATTGCGACACCGATAGCAAAAACAACTGGCCAACCTTTTTTGGACTGGGTACCGATGTGTTCGATATGCTCGTGGGTGTGGTTGATACTGACGTAGACTAATCCTAGCACAATCATTACTACAGGCACTAGCAATTCGGCTATTGTGTGTTGCCTTTGAGATAAATGAAAGCCTATGTCTGCAATGAACAAACCGATAATCAATGTGCTGAGTGCATGGAGCGAAGCGACTACAAATGTTTTGGTGAGTAGTTCTCTTGCATTCCACTGATCTGCCCTAGCCACAGCGACTAGGGGCAACCAATGGTTGGGTATCAGCGAATGGATAACGCTGAGAAGGACTGTTCCAAAAAGGAGATTTAGTAGGTTCATAATCTTAATTCCTTGGCGTGTACATGATGAACAGAATGCCAATCAATACTATTCCCATTCCGATAAGGTCGAACCTGTCGGGTGCAATGTTGTCAATTTTCCAACCCCAAAGGATGGACATGATGACAAACACGCCTCCGTAGGTGGCATAAGCCTTCCTAAGCTAACAGGTTGATAAGTGGCTACTAATCCGTAAAGAATGAGTATGAAAAAGCCAAGAGCTCCGTGCCATGCTGGTTTGTTTTCCTTTAACCACAACCAGACCATGTAACCGCCTCCGATTTCGCAGAGGCCAGCTATTAGAAAGAATAGTATTGATTTTGCAATGTTCATGCCACTCTAGTCTATTGTTTGATGCTGGCTATTGCACTGATTGTCAATGCCACTATGATTGTATTGAACACAAATGAGATCAAGCTATGCATGAGAACAAACCGCCTTATTGCACGAGAACTTACTACCACATCGGATACCTGAAAAGTCATGCCGATAACAAAAGAGAAATAGGCAAAATCTACATAATCGGGCCGTGTATTGGCAGGGAAATCGATGCCACCTATGTTGCTACCTGTATTTAATTCATTGTGGTCATGATATAGATGAGCATAACGAATGGTGAAGATGGTATGGAGTAAAATCCATGACACAAAAACAGGAGACAAGGAGATGATTGCGTGAGAGATATTGTCAAGTGATAATCCGTTCTTGTCTACCAAAAGAATGAATGTGCTGAATACGCTAAAGCAAACTGCCAAAAGCACAATAATGAATATTACTTTAATGCCATCATCTTGGTCTTTTACCACATAGCATAAACCTTCTGGAGTGGTTGAGCAAAACAACATCCAGTTGAGAATAATCATCCAAAAACAAAATGCATCCCAGGTAAGTATTATTAGTAGATGTCTTTCCAGTTGAAAAACTGACAAGATATAATATACGCCTGCAGAAAATAAAACGCTAGAAACCAGTTTTTGAACGCCACTTACTTTGGTGATTATTTTGGTGTTTGTATTATGTTCTTTTCCCATTTTGGTAAAATTCTTTAGCTCGCCTAAGCGATAATTTTATACATAATCATATTATTCCGATAATCAAGAAAATGAGATAGCCCAAGAAGAAAACTGCGGTATGGTATGGCTTTTCTTTTTCTTCGTGGGCTTCTACCAATAGTTCTTCCGTTACTAAAAACAATAATGCTGCGAGACCAAAGGACAAAACGACTTCTTGCCAAGTGTCGGGCAGATGGTTGAGAAGGGTAGCTCCTAGTATTGCACAAAACATAAAGAGGGCAGCTAGCAACACGATGATTCTTATGTTTTTGCTGCGTTTTAAGCCATTTGCTTTAAGATTACTAGCAGTTGCCAAACCTAGGGAAAGCAATTCGAAGGTTAGGGCGATTGCCAAAAGGGTTCCTTGTGCCTGACCTGCTGCAAACCCAATGCCTAATATGAAGCCATCTATTCCCAAATCGACCGCTACGCCCGATACCATTCCAAAGGAGAATTTTTTGGGGCTATCGCTCTCTTTTTCTCCTTCATCACGGTCAAGGAGGTGTTTGATGGTCAGCATGGTGACGATTCCCAAACAAAAGCCCAGTACTATGTACAAAGGTTTGTGGATTTTTATGATATCAGGAATTATCTCTACTGAAATTACGGAGAAGACAACGCCCGCAGCAAAGTGGAGTATCACACTTTGCAGGTTTTTACTGGCATCGTAGAAAGAAGCTACTATACCTGCACCAATAGTGACAAAAGTGGGTATCAGTATTAAAGGCAAAATATTTATTATCGTTTCCATCTTGATAAAAATTATAGTGAGCCGATATGCAATCGGCTCACTTGGTTCATGTTACTTAATGTGCGTGTCCTTCTTCTTCGCCTACGCCCATTTTTGAAAGGATGTCATAAGCTCCTGTGGTTACGATGCCTGCGTTTTTGTCAAAATCGTCCGAAAGCAAGATTTCGGTGAAACCATTGTCGCTAATGCCTGTGGTCACTTCCAGTTTCTCGAAGTGGTACACGGTTTTGCCGTCTTCTTGTTCCGTGCCTTGGGAAACGAAGATGTAGTTTTTACTGTCTGCCTGTACGACTGCTTTGGAAGGAAGTACCCATACGCCTTTGGACTTTGTTTCGATATAGGCTTTGAGGTACATGCCGGGCAATAGATTTGGGTCTTCGTTGTCCAGATGGCAATGCACTCGAACGGTTCTGTCTTCGCTGATTTCTTTGCCGATAAGGTAAACCGTAGCGGTGCGTTCTTTGCTTTCGTTGTTGAAATTGAATCGTACTTTCTGCCCTACTCTCAGACTGGCTATGTCTTTTTCAAACACGGTGAGTTCGGCATGAAGGTGACGGGTATCTACGAGCTTGCAAATGATGTCGTTTGGGTTTACATACATTCCGAGGTTTACGTTTACCTGTGTGACGTAGCCACTAATGGGTGCGTAGAGCTTCACTTGTTTGGTGATGCCGTTTTTCTTGATTTGCTCTGGTGTGATGTTCAACATACTCAGTTTTTGTTCCAGTCCGCTTACTCTTCCTTTGAGCGATTCGTATTCCGAAACTACTTGCTGGTAGGTTTTGGCAGCATTCACGTTTTCCTTTTGCAGGTCTTCTTGGCGTTTCAATTCCAGCTCCATGAAACTGAGCTTGCTTTGGGCATCGAGGTAATCTTGCTGAAGCTGGATGTAATCGGGATGCTCCAGCGTGACCAACACTTGCCCTTTGGTGATTTTCATGCCTTGGAGCAAATCGGTTTGCTTGACCGTGCCCCCATAGGGTATGGACATGGTGAAAAGGTTTTGTGGCGGTACGTCCAACATGCCGTTTACTTTGATGGTACCGCTCATGTTTTTGCTTTCCAGTTTGCCCATTGCAATGGTTGCATTTTTAAACTGTGCCTCGGTGAGTTCTACCACGTTTTCTTCGTGGTGTTCGTGCTCTTCTTCTGTTGCTTCTACTTTTTTATCTGTCGCTTTTTCGCTGCCACATGAGAGGAAAAGCAAGGACAGGATGCCTATGGCAAGTCCTGTGGTTATATTTTTAAGTGTATTTTTCATTTTGTTTCTTTTATTGACCAATGATGAATTCGATGTTGATAATGGATTGATTGTACTGGCTCAGGATAGCCAAATAATTGGTTTGGATACTCAACGCCCTGCTGAGACCTTGGGAAAACTCGATGTAGCCGATGTTGCCACTTTGGTAGTTTTTCAAGGCGTTTTTGGTAATGACGTCAGCCGTAGGCAGTGCGTTTTTCTCATAGTAATCCAAGCTGTTTTTGAACTTCTGGTATTCCTGAAAGGCTTGTGCGTACTGGCCTTGGAGGTTTTTCTGATAGAGTTCAAAACTTGCCTGTGCCGCGTTTTTGTTGGCTTCGTTGGCTTTGATTCTTGCCAATTGGGGTTTTGCCCAGAGTGGAAAAGAAACGCCTACCATTACCCCTTGAAAACGGTTTGAGCCGTTTGCAATGACTGATGGGTCACGGTAATTGGGTGTGCCATACAAGGATTGGTTGAAGTAACCCAAGGTGAGGTCTGGCATCAACCGTGCTCGCTCTACGCTCTTTCCTGCTTCCGCCACTTTTACCTGTTGCTGAAAATACTGGAGGGCGGGGTTGTTGGCTATGGTAGCGGAATCGCTTGTGATGGCCAGTACCTTTTTGTCCAACACCATGCCCACCGAACTGACCTCCTCTTGAGTATTTAGTAGGGTTTTCAGTTGGTTTTGGAAAATGAGGATGTCCGCATCGTTTTGGGCTTTGAGGGTACGGACTTCGTACAACTGGCTCTCGGCTGTGGCTTTTTCCAGTGCATTGCTTTCGCCCGTTCTCAAACGCAATTCGGCTGACTTAAGAAAGGTCACAAAGATGCTGTCTTGTTTTGACAGGACTTCTAGTTTTGCCTTGGCGTATTGCAGCGAATAATAGGCCGTTTTTACGTTGAACACCAATTCGTTTTCCGTTGCCCGTTTGCTGTATTCCGCACTTTTGGTGGTGGCATTGTAATACTGTGCCTGCCTGTGCATGGAAGTGGGAAAGGGAATGGTTTGCGAAACGGTGATGTTGTTGTCGCTGTAATAACTGTTGTACTGCCCGTACATGAGTGTAGCGTTCGTTTTGCCCATGTCTGTTGCCGTACCCTTCAAGGTTTTGTTGTACTCCACGTTGTAGGAGGCTGCCTTTACGCCACTGTTGTTTTGGATGGCTGTGGTCATTGCTTCCTGCAAGGTGATGGCTTTGGGAGCTTGTGCGTTTGCTTGGTTTTGGTTGAAGATCATCGCAAATCCAAGTAATGACATGACAGAAATCCCCTTATTTGGTTTTGCCCCTTTTTCAAACCATGTGTACAATACTGGCAATACCATGAGGGTAAGCAGGGTAGCGGAAAGTAAACCGCCTATGACTACCGTTGCGAGTGGTTTTTGTACTTCTGCCCCTGAACCGTGCGAAAGTGCCATTGGGAGAAAGCCCAAAGAGGCCACGGTAGCGGTCATCAATACTGGACGTAACCGTATTCCCGTTCCTTTCAGTACGATTTCGTGCAAGTCGGTGAGTCCTTCTTTTTTCAATCGGTTGAACTCTCCAATGAGTACGATGCCGTTCAGCACTGCCACGCCAAACAAGGCGATGAAGCCGATACCTGCCGAAATACTGAAAGGCATGTCTCTGAGCCATAAAGCGAACACGCCCCCAATGGCGGAAAGCGGAATGGCGGAGAAAATAAGAATGGACTGCCTGAACGAAGTGAAGGTAAAGTACAGCAACACGAATATGAGGATAAGTGCCACTGGTACGGCAATGGACAAGCGTTGCTTGGCTTCTATCAGGTTTTCGAACTGCCCTCCGTAGGTGACGTAGTAACCGGGAGGGAATTTTATTTCTGATTCGATTCTTTGTTGAATTTCCTTCACAATGCTTTCCACATCACGCCCTCGCACATTGAACCCGATGGTGAGCCTTCGTTTGGCATCTTCCCTTTGGATTTGGTTGGGACCAGGTGCGAGACTTACTTCTGCTAATTGGGAAAGTGGAATTTGCTTGCCTTGTGCATTGGTCACGTACAAATTGCTCACGTCTGCCACATCTTGACGGCTGTTTTTTTCAAGCCTTACGACCAAGTCGAAGCGTTTTTCGCCCTCATATACCAATCCTGCACTTTCTCCCGCAAAGGATGCTCGGATGGCTTGGTTGATGTCTTCGATACTGACATTGAACTGGTAGAGTTTCTCCCTGTCTATCTTGGCAATAATTTGTGGTAAGCCTGTTACCTGCTCCACATACAAATCTTGAGCCCCCTCGATAGTGGGTGCGATGGCTGCTATTTTCTTTGACAATGAGGTGAGCATGTCCAAATCTTCGCCAAAAATCTTGATGGCTACATCTTGTCTCGCCCCTGTCATGAGTTCGTTGAAACGCATTTGGATGGGCTGTTGGAAACCAAAGGAAACGCCTGGTATGGCTTCGAGTTCTTCGGCCATTTTGCTCACGAGTTCTTCCCTCGTGCTGGCAGATGTCCATTCCTCTTTGTCTTTGAGTATGATCATCATGTCGCAAGCCTCGATGGGCATAGGATCCGTTGGGATTTCACCTGCTCCTATTTTGCAGACTACCTGCTTTACTTCAGGGAATTTTTCCAAGAGGATTTTTTCGGCTTTGGTGGAAGCTTCTACCGTGTGGGAGAGCGAACTTCCTGTGAGTACCCGTGTTTCTACCGCAAAGTCGCCTTCTTCCAGATTTGGGATGAACTCACCGCCCATTCGTGTGAACATAAAGATGGACACGCCCAATAAAACTACAGAGGATGCTACTACCAGTAATTTCCTTCTTAGTGTGAAGCGTATCACGGGGTCGTAGATTCGGTGAAAGAAGTCCATCATCCTATCCGAGAAATTACGCTTGTGGGTCACGTTTTTGCTCAGGAACAAAGCGGACATCATCGGTACGTAGGTGAGTGAAAGAATGAATGCACCCAAAATCGCAAAGGCTACTGTTTGTGCCATTGGGCGGAACATTTTACCTTCTACTCCTGCCAATGCCAAGATGGGCAGATACACGATTAGGATGATGATTTCGCCAAAGGCTGCGGAACTCCGTATTTGGGAAGCGGACTGGTACACTTCCTCGTCCATTTGTTGCTGTGTAAGCCTATTTGCCTTGGATAAGCCCAAATGATGCATGGTGGCTTCTACGATAATCACCGCCCCGTCCACTATCAAACCAAAGTCGATAGCCCCAAGGCTCATGAGGTTGCCCGATACGCCAAAGAGGTTCATGAGGGATACTGCAAAGAGCATACAAAGCGGAATCATGGAAGCGACTATGAGACCGCCCCGCAGGTTGCCCAGAAACAGCACTAGCACGAATATGACAATGAGTGCGCCCTCAATCAGGTTTTTGGAAACCGTGCCGATGGCTCTGCCTACGAGATTGCTTCGGTCGAGAAATGGTTCTATCATGACCCCTTCGGGCAGGGTCTTTTCAATTTGGGCCATGCGTTCTTTTACGTTGGCGATGACCTTGTTTGAGTTTGCCCCTTTGAGCATCAATACCAATGCCCCTACGACTTCGCCTTTCCCGTTGCGGGTCATGGCTCCGTAGCGGTTGGCGTGTCCGAACTGGACGGTGGCTACATCGCGAACCAATATCGGCAAGCCGTTGGCGGTGTTGGCTATCTGTATCTTTTCGATGTCTGACAGGTTTCCTATCAAGCCTTCGCTTCGAATGAAATAGGCATTGGGCTTTTTGTCGATGTATGCCCCGCCTGTATTTTGGTTGTTTGCTTCCAAGGCTTTGAAGATGTCCTGAATACTCAAATTGTAGCTTCGCAGCTTGTCGGTATTGAGGGCTATTTCGTATTGTTTTAGGAAACCACCAAAGCTGCTGACATCGGCTACACCTACTGTGCCAAGCAATTGCCTTCGTACTATCCAGTCTTGAATGGAACGAAGTTCCATCGCGGTGTACTTGTCTTCGTACCCGGGCTTTGGATGGATGACGTATTGGTAGATTTCTCCTAGACCCGTGGTAACGGGTGCCAGCTCTGGCGAACCCACGCCTTGGGGAATGGTTCGCGTGGCCTCGCTGAGCCTTTCGCTCACTTGTTGCCTTGCCCAGTAAATATCTACATCGTCATGAAAAACGATGGTGACGACTGAGAGACCAAAACGGGAAATGGAACGAATCTCCGATATTTCGGGGATGGTAGCCATGGTCTGCTCCACTGGAAAGGTAATGAGCCTTTCTACTTCCTGTGCTGCCAAGGAGGGCGATTGGGTAATGACTTGTACCTGATTGTTGGTGATGTCGGGTACGGCATCTATGGGCAGTTGGGTGGCGGAGTAGAGTCCCCACACGAGCAAGCCCAATGTAAACAAGCCCACTATGAGCTTGTTCTTTATTGAGAAATGAATGATATTATCCAGCATGTAAATTTATTTTAAGTGATATTTCCAATAATGCATGACCCTTGCAGCGATTCCCAACAATATGAGAATGCAGAGAAAAACGAGAGCAATGGCTCTTATTACCCGCCAAAAGGTCATAGGCTTGTGCCTTAACTTTTTATCCGACATTATGTAGAATGAATTGATGATCCAACCAAAGTGATTACACTTCGGTTTTAAAATTGAATAGTCTGAATGGAGATTGGACTAGACTTTAGGTGGTTGCCAAAAGGAAAAATTATAAGAGGAAATAAAAGCGGATTGGTAAGGCGTAATGAGCTTGGGTGTTTTATGTCCGTAGCTCTGTTTTATATCAAAAAATGGAACGGTAAGGACAAAACCTACAGAGCCACAGCAGGAACATACACAAAATGGCGTACAAAAATCCTCTTCGTGGTCGTGGTCGGAATGGTCGGTAGCTAATTCAACCTTTTCTTGGTTACAATTGGCATCGTCTGAACATGGCAACACAGAAAGTGCCAATACAATAAAAGACAATATGAGGGCAAAAAGACGCACATACAAAAGTACATTGTGTATCAAAGAAATCCAAAACTTATTAAGAATAGTTTAATTAATGCAATGGTGTTGCAAATGAATAGGTTAGAATGTTTTTAAGAATGGAAGGGAATCATCTTGATTCCCTTCCATATCCATTTCTAACAGGCACTTTCTGTTCCGTTATCTTGTGCCTACTAATTTTACCATTTCCGTTACTCCAGAAACGTATTCTAATTTAACGAAGTAAAGTGCTTGTACTAAATTAGCTGCTATTTGCATTTCATTACCACCTTGGATATTGTTTTGGAAGTACACTACATCACCTGCCGAGTCCACGATAGAAATTGATTTGATGTTTTCCCTACCCTTTACAATGAATGTACCAAAGCTTGGATTTGGGTATATCGTAGCTGAACTGGTAGCCATATCAGGCGAGGCCAAACCCGTAGTAATGCATTTGCTGGAAATAACCCCTTGAGATGTCACTTGTAAAGTGGCTCCCGCACCACAATTCGGGTCTGTCACGGCTGTTTCTACATTTGATGCAGGAAAAGAGGAAGTTGAATATGAGGGTTTAGGAACTGCCGACCCAATGTTGCTAACGGCATTCAAGCAATTGCTAAACGTGACCTTGACAGAGCCTCCATCTGAACTTGAGTAATCTTTAAATACTGTGGATACTTTAGCAAAGTTTGAGTTCTCTACGTAGCAAGTAGAGTTGTTGTCTCCACCTCCTATGCCTATTGCCAAAGAGCCACTTATATCTGTATTCCAGTAGCAATTCAACATGTGAAGTTCTGCATTTCTGGCTCTTGGCATTCTTTCTTTACAGCCGTTTGACCACCAGCAGTTTTGCCATGTGATGCTATAATGTCCATCGGAAGGTGCATCACTTTTATCGCCACCAATTAGATCAGAAAAACGGTGATCGTTGGCAGTACCCGACCCTGCGGCTCTTGTTGCTTTTAAATAAGTGAATTTGCACCAAGAAACGGTCACATTGTCCGTAGCCCCAGAATTGTCAAAATTGCCGTCCTCACCGTCTTGAAATTCACAATGATCAACCCAGAGATTAGTGGCAGGTTTGACAGTAAGGTTGTCGTTTCCATTATTATCCCATGCACCTGGCCCGACAAATTTGAGATTTCTAATGATGACATTGGATGAGCCTGTATTTAAATACAAGATACCAGACACTGATTGGTTGGTATTGGTGAACGTAGCTCCAGGCAATCCCAATAAGGTTTTGTCCTTTACTACTATTTTCATCATTCCTGCACTAGTAAAATCAATCGTTCCAGATACCAAAATCACTCCTGGACCGCTTGCTGTCAACGCAGATTTTAGCGCATTATATGTGGATACCGTTACAGGGGTGGCATTACCGCCACCTGTTGTAGCTGCGCCATAACCCTCGGGCTTGTCCATATAGTACTTTTGACCAAACAAATGTGTGAGACTTGACAAAAGTAGCCACACTAAGACCAAAGATGTCTTATTCATAATTTTCATAATCTTAATAATTATATGTTTAAATTTATTTAATAAAGAAGTGGGTAAATGTGTGCAAACGAGTATGTGGCATGAGGCAAAAGCCAGATGCACAAACCAGTGATTACAACAAAAACAGGGGGGCTAACTCAACTTAGGCGGTTGCCAGAAGGAATAAAAGTAGGAAGAACTAAGGTCTGAATAGTAGGGAATGGTGGTTTTTGAGATTTCGTACCGTGTTATTTGAATATCAAAAAATGGAACGCTGATGGTAAAACCGATACTCCCACAGCAGGAACAAACACAAAAGGGTGTGCAAAAATCTTCTTCGTGTTGATGATTGGAATGGTCAGTAGCTAATCCAAGCTTTTCTTGGTTGCAATTCTCATTGTCTGAACATGGCAACACAGAAAGTGCCCCTACTATAATGGACAATATAATTGAAATTAACCGCACATCACAAAGTTATATTTTTTATCAAATAAGTCCAAGAATTATAATAAGAATAGTTAGACTAATGAATGATGTTCAGGCTATTAATGCTTGGCTGTGTGCATCTTCTATTGGTTTAAAGGCTTGTTTCGTTTATGGTCAACCATTTATTAATTGCCATTCACAAGACTTTCCTCAAGTTGTTGACATATCCTTTTCAAATCAAGTACATCTATTTCCTTTTTTTGCTTAAACCGTTCACTTAATAACTCTATAATCTTGACACTAAAAGTCCCTCTAAATTCATCATCAAAATGTGGAAGATCAATGTAAGAATTATATAGATTGGTAATCCCTCCAAAACCACTTGCATCTATTACACTGCTCAGGTGCAATTGGGAAATTAAGTTGCCAAGTCTTACGTCACTTGTCACGAAAATGAGATAGGTATTCTCGGCTACATTTTTAGAGAAGGAAAAACTGTTGCAGCAGAATCTCATGTTGAATATATCCCATGCTGTACCCCAAGATGAATGAGTAACCTTTTCTGGTTTTCCTCCAATACCTATCATTTTTGCCAAGCCTACTTCTTTTTCTCCACCAAAGATGTTCAGTGCCAATTGTAATTCAGTGCCTAATATTATTCCTATATCCGACAGCATCCAATCTAAAAACTTGTACATGTTATCAGAGGCTTTTTCTTTGCTTAGTCCATTTTTGCTGATAGAATTGATTTTTAACAAACAAGTATATGTGGCTAAGAGCATGGAATTAAAAGAGCTTATGTCACTTTTTAACTCTAGCTTACGAAATATCTTGTAGTTCTCTAGATAGTCAAATTGGAAATTGCGAAGAAGTTTAAAAGGATATGAAGTGGCAAAATCAATCTTATTCTTCATTTCGCTAAATTTCTCCGTGTTAAGTTCCAACTGCCTATGGTTTGAACACAGCTCCAACAAACCGAACATTGGGTTCACATCAACATTCTTTTTCTGAGCATATTCTAGAAAGTGAAATAAGGGTCCTTTGTCTGCCTTCGCTTGTTTTTTGTAGTTCACAAACTGCACAATGTCTAAGCACACATTGGCATCTAGCATGAAAACAACCGTTACACCTTCGCTGCGATAATTATTCAATTCTTCTATTGTAGGAAGCTGGCGTTTTCCATTGTGGTCAAGAAAAAAGTACGTATCTGCCATGATGTTGATTTAAAAAATGAATTTTCAAGGGCAATCAAATGAATAAATTTAGTTCAAAATGGTTGTTTAAGCAAGAACAGGTTAATGAATCACCACATAGTTATCGAAAGGTGTGTTATAGTCGGGATTTGAAATCAAATTTCTATCAAACAGTGTTTGTAGAAAGAAATAGATTTCCATTCGCTCCACAGGGCTTGGTTCAGAAATAGAATCGTGCATGTCCAAGGTCATGTTCAAGGAATAGGCTCGGCCATCGTGCAAATAGGGCGAGGTCAAGCTAAAGTTGCGCAGCGTGGGTGTCTTGAATTTCCTTCGGTCAGCTTTTTGCATGGTGTAGCTTTCGCGTCCCGTGTCGTTGTTGGGAAATAGCAGGGTGTCCAAGCCGATGTTGTGAAAAGTGTGGTCGGTAAAATGTTCCCCACCGTGACAAGGGCTGCAATGCTGACGCACCAATTTCAAGCCTCGTAATTCTTCGGCACTGAGGGTGTCTTTCCCTTGTCGGTATTGGTCGTATCGGCTATTGAAGGAAACAATGGACACTAAAAATTGAGACATGGATTTCAGTAACAGGTTGGTCGTGATCACCTTGGCTCCGTATACATCTTTGAACTTGGTGCGGTAAAGTTTGCTTTCGTTCAGTTTCTTTAAGACGTTTTCCAGCTTCTCGTTCATCTCTACAGGGTTGGTAATAGGTCGCAATGCGAGTATTTCGAGATTAGGAATTCCTCCGTCCATCATAAAACTGGGAGACCAAGCCAAATTGAATAGACCGGGTGCATTACGATGCCCCAATCTTCTACTCACGCCATGACTGATTGAGTGGTTCATGTGTGCAAAAGCTGAATATGGTTGGTGGCATGAGGCACAGGCTACGGTGCTATCGCTGGACAAGATGGGGTCGTAAAACAACATGCGCCCCAAGTGGATGCCGTTTTTGGTCATCGGATTCTTGCTGAAGTCGTAGAGCGGTGGTGAAAAATGGGACGGATACTGAAATGCGACTACCGAATCTTGCGCCAAAGAATTGAATATGCTGGTGTGCATGTTTTGGGTGGTGCAACACAACAATACCGAAACGGCAAGGAAGGAAGTTAAAACACAAAGCTTTCGATTCATACAGCACTAAGGTTGAATGTGCTTGAACTGGAACATGTGGCGAAAGTTCTCGCTCACTATCTTGGCACTGTCGCCTATGCCAGACACCACAGGTGTTTTGTGTAATGAAACGGCATGTGTGCTTTGAAAGAACTTTTGCACATCGAGCGATAACGCCAGTTTGGGAATGCCTTGTCCAATTTTCAATGTCTGGCCACCAAAATCAACAGAAATAAGTTGGGTGGTGCTGTAGGGTTTCTCTATGCCTCCGATGTGATATTCGAAGGGCTGGACTGTTTTGCTGGGTGTTTTGTAGTATCCGTTCATCATCCAATTGATGTAAACTCCCCATGTGTTCCAGAACATTCCGTTAATGGGATCTAAATCGCCCGCATAACCACCTTGTTTCGTTTTGGCACTGTCAATTCCCAACACAAAGCTCAGCTTGTTGTATTGACCTTGGGGTATATTCTTGATTTGAACAGCATTGCGGGATTCAGCATCTATCAGGAAATAGGTATTGGGAAGGTTTGCCTCGCTACCGTCTGTATTGCCCAGTTTGATGTTGCTGATGTAGTATTTAAGTAGGCCAACGTTGTATGTTTCACCTAATGGGTTTTCGTAGAAAGTGTTAAAACGGAAAGGTTTGCTATTTGCTTCCACTTCCATAGCCAACTGAAATGTGCCTTTATTTGGATCACCAACATAAAAATTGGTCAAGAGAACAACTATTAGAGTGGCTAAAAGCAACGTGGAAGTAGATTTCATTCTTTAAAAGTTTGCTAAAAAAAATAACGGTGCATTTGGATGCAATCGTATATACAGAAAAAGGGAGCAGGGTAATGTCCTGCTCCCTTTCCTGAGTTTACAAGAACAGGGCAATACTGCCTTGTACCCTACCTATCATTGGATTTTGGAAACCATTCATCTTTTGGTAAAGAACCAAATCGTAGCCCACTGAAAACGCCCAGTTTTTGGTAGCTGCGGTGATTCCCACAGTAGCGTAGTTCCTATCAAAACCTGTATTGGCAAACTTGCCGTCATGATTGGTTTGCTCAAACTGTTTTTCGCCTGTCATACCGACACTCAACAGCCAATGCACTCCTGGAGAACACGCACAAGAATCTTGGCAAAAAGCCCCCGTGGTAGGGGCAGTTTCTTGTCCCTTGCCTTTGTTGAGTGCAAATGTGGACACTAACTGATAATACAAATAATCGCCATAGTCAATGTTATGGTGGTTTGGCGTGGTCAATTTGTAGATGGTGTTTGCTGTCACTTTTACCTTTTGCCATCTCTTGGCTAGTACCGCACCCAACATTGGATCCCACGAACCACTTCCTGAAACGATGTTGGTTTCTTGTTCTGGCTGAAAACCTGTGGGTAATTCTATACCACCCAATACGGAAGCTTGCCATCCTGATTTGACGTGATTCAGGAACATGTAATTTCCCAACACACTTGCATCGCCAAATTGGAACGACCGAAAGGGTTTGTAAGAAATTTGTCCGCTATCGGGCATTAGGGTTCTTTCCGACAAATAGGCAAAGGGCAATTGTGCCGACAGGGTAAGCCTATTTGTAAGACCGTAATTCACCCTTAAGGCATTGCCCCAAATGCCAGTGATTTCTGTTGCGGGGTCGTCTGTTTCCGAAATCTCACCCAAAGCATGGTGGTCAAACGAACGATAAAGACGGTATTCTGAATAATACTGAAGTAGCCACCTGTTCTTAGCCAAAGTAAGGCTGCTGTTTGCGAAGTTGAACGAATAGCTACCGCCCAACGCTCCTTCTAAACCGTGGTTGGCGTGGGTGGTGATTGATACTATGGATATGATGAATATTATGAGTGTTCTTTTCATTTCTTTTTATCTGTTAATGTTTTTAAGAAGTTTACTAAATCGGATTGCTCCTGAGTAGTCAAATTTAATTTCTGTATGATGAGGCTTTTGTTTCTGTGTTTTTTGAATCCGCCAACATAATGAGCCACTACCTCTTCTAAAGTAGAGATGCTTCCATCGTGCATATAAGGAGCTGTCATTTCCACATTTCTTAATGAGGGCACTTTGAATTTGCCCACATCAGTTGGTAATTGCGTGATTCTAGCCCTTCCCGAATCTGGGTATGTAAGATAAAGCCCGTTGTTTTGAAAGCTATTGTCAGTGAAATTGAAACCACCGTGACAATGGAAGCATTCCCCTCTTTCTCCGAAGAAAATAGATAGACCTCTGTATTCAGATTCAGAAAACACATCACTATTCATTGTTCTATTGTAATCGTCATATTTGGACGTACCTCCAATCAGAGTTCTCTCATAATTAGCAATCGCCCTCACCAACGCATATACAGAAGGAGCTTGCTTGTAAGCCATCTGGAATAATGTAGAATAATCCTTATGCTTCTGCAACCTCTTAACTATCTCATTCACATCGAAATCGAATTCATTGTGATTGTCGATAGGTGCTAAGACTTGCTGTTCAAGTGTAGGATTCCCACCGTCCCAAAACATGCTTTTTTGAAAAGCCACATTGATGAGTGTGGGAGAGTTTCGCTCTACTTTACGTCCTTCGATTCCAATGCTTACAGTCAAATTGTCAGTAAAAAAACGGTCAGGCAAATGACAAGAAGCACAGGAAACAGAGTTATCACGGGACAGTATGGGGTCAAAAAACAGTTTTTCGCCCAAGTCAATTCTAGCTTGAGTAGGTTTATTGTCAGCTGGCACATCAGGATATGGAAAACCATAAGGGACTTTTAAACTGATTTCCTCATTGCTTGGAATTTCGTTGATTATTTCACTTAGTGGTTCATCTTTTCCTTTTTTGCAACTGATATTCAATACTAGAAGACATAAGACTGCGAGAAGCAGTCTTATGTTTATCAAAAGCATCTTTTGATTTATTCCAATAGAATTCATCACTGTACAGTAAACATATTAGGGAAATTGTCCGCTACTTTCTTGGCTAATTCTGTGTTACTGAAAGAGTGAGTCTGGTTTTCAGTTTTCAAATCTACATTAGTCCAAAATTTGTCAATATCCGCCATAATTGTAATTGTTTGAGGCGATGACGAGATATTAAATGACTTATTAAGTGATACTTGCCTGTAATGCTTGTCCAGTCCAATGTGAAAAAACATGTCTTTACTGAACCTTCCATAAGTTAGCACATCGTTTCCTGTAGATGTTGTGTCACAAGTGCCTTCTATCATCATGAAAATATATCCTGAGTTCCAACTCCAATGTATTGCTGGACTTTGGATAGACAAAGGACTAGTATTTGGATAAAACGTAGGGTCTTTATGGTTTGTAGCCGAATCAATCCCAACACTAAACTTTATACCCTTGTAATCTCCCGCAGGAACTTCTCCTAACGAATACTCCTCAATGTTTGGTGTCACCAAAAGGTATTTATCTGCTATTGAATACTCGCTACCATCATTTTTGACAAGCTTAATATTCGATAGGTAATACCTGTACATTGACAAATTGAAACGAACACCTGCACCCGTCCTAAATGTAGAATAGAAATTTATGGACGAATCTCCTTTAACAGGCTTGAATTTGAACGTAACATTCTGTGGTTTGGCAGTTTCAACAGGTATTTGGACTGGCTGAGGGTCGTCATGCTTCTTATTACATGATGAAATTAATACACCCAAGAAAACTGCAAGCAATATTATTTTTGAAGATATGGATTTCATTATTTTAAATTTTATTTGAACGATATTTTAAAGACATAGCTATGCCAATGACTTTCAAAAGTCATATAAACAATTTAGCTAAGTGGGTTTTTCTAAATGAAGAAAAGAAAGGGGAACTATGAAAGAGAAAGGGGAGGATGAAAAATTTCGCCTACAAACGATGCAAGAACAGTTTGTAAGTAGAAAGAATTTAATGTGTCTTTTTCTAACCAAAGGCCTGTACCCATGTCAAAAGAAGAAAGTTCTGCGTTTATGTACTCTTCTGTGCGTGGGTTTGATTTTTGGGACTTTGATTCTTCTTGGTCGTGTTTCTTTAATTGTTTCGCGAGGTAACACTTTCCTTCACAACTTGATTTTGGTTTAAATCGGTTTTCGCAAAGGTTTTTGGCAATGTATCGTTGGTTGAGTTTAAAACTCAGGATTACACCAAATCTACTCGCAGAGGAAAAAAGGAATACTACTAACAGAAATATCGACAGAACAAATCGCATAACCCCAAAGGTACGACCGCTATTATAATAATCCAAAATTTATTGAGGATAGTTGGATTAATATGACAGTTTGGGGATTTTAAAAGTAAAATGGAATGAGAGCAAAAAGCCCCCATTCCTAAAATTGGCTTTACTTCTGTTCCTTGCTCTGGCACGTTTTTGTGCAATACGTCTTACCGCATTTGTCGCACTTACCTTCGTCAGATTTTGTTTTTGCCGTTGGATTACAGCACGAACAGGCATTACAAGAAATCAACATGAACAAAAGGCCTCCTAGAGCCATTGTTTTAAGCACTACTTTTTTCATATACTTTAATGTTTTAAATTACGTTACAAGTATAAACAGTGGAGTATAGTCCACTGTCAAGAGAAATTTTCGAAAATATGCTGATAGGTGATTTGGTAAAGAAAACGGGATTGTCGAAAGACACCATCCGCTTTTATGAAAAGCATGGATTGATTTCTGTGGGCAGGAAGGAAAGACGTGACAACAACTACAAGGAGTATTCGGAAGGTATGCTTCAACGCTTGGTTTTAATAAAGAAATTGAAAGGCTTTGGCTTTACGCTGAACGAAATAGCAGACCTGTTAGACATGATAGATGTCAATGAAGCGACCTGCCACAATGTAGCCCATAAAATTGAAGGGAAAGTACAGCTCTTGGATGAGAAAATAAAGGAACTGATTCGCATCAGAACCTTATTGCTGAACGGCATGAAGGTGTGTCAAGGGGGATGTAGTCCGTCACAGCCAGAAGACAATTGCCCTATATTGGTGGAGGGGAAGATCTAGCGTTTCTAAATCTTCCCTGTAGTAACTAAGATTTCTTGAAACTGCAAAAAGTGAAGTTTTGCACTGTATTGAATGGCGTGATATGGTCTTCATTCACACACTTGATTTTTTCAAAACCATCTGATAAAGTGGTTTGCAATTGTTCTTCCGAATATTGTTTGATTTCCAAACCACTGCATTTTTGTGGGCCATTTTCGGAAAACGTGCCTATGGCCACATAGCCATCAATGGCTTGTCGGGCAATGGCAAGATAGGTTTGTATTTGCGTGGGTGTAGTGAGAAAATGGAACGTAGCCCTGTCGTGCCACACTTTGTACTGCTTTTGAGGTTTGAATTCGGTAATGTCCGACACAATCCAGTTTACTTGCGAAGCTTTCTCGCCTAACCTCGTTTTTGCCCTTTCTAGGGCTGCTTCTGAAATATCAAGAACGGTAAGGTCGGTATAGCCTTCGGCTAAAAGAAAATCAACCAAGTTGCTGTCTCCACCTCCAATGTCAATAATGGGGGCTGACTTCGGAATATTGAAATCATGAATAAAGCTAAGTGACGTTTTGGGCACTTCCTGTGTCCAACTTACTTCGTTTGGCTGTTTGGTGGTGTAGACGGTTTCCCAATGGTTCTTTTCTGACATAATTAACAGTTTTGTAGTACTACACTTTTTTACCCAAAATGGTTCTTAGAAGTAGGTTGAAAAACCAAATTGAAACCCTGCGGTCTTGGCTGCTGGGTTGCCCAAAAGGTCGGTTTGCCAGTGGTAACGATAGTTGGCTCTTAAAACTGTTTGCGGATAAGGTCTGAAACTTATTCCTGGCACGATTGCATAAATGTGGTCGCCAATATTTCCGCCTGTTTCATTGAACGTGCCTACATTATAATCTGCATACTCCGCACGTAAACAGGCATTCACGAGGGAGTTTTCAAAACCGAATATTGTTTTCTTGTACACAAATGGGTACACCACATCTACAAAACCACCTCTTTGCTTGTTGCCAAACTGCTGCGAAAATGTATTTGGCACATCCACAAAAGCCCATACCCATTCGGCATTGATGTAGGCTTTTTGTTTGATTCGTGTATTAAAGTCAATCGCAAAAAGGTCTATCCTTCTTTGCTCATCTAGCTTTAAACCATCGTCTTCAAACTTGTTGTAAATGCCACCCATCCATGATAAGCCAATTTCCCCGATTTTACGGTGTTTGACAGCCGTCTTTAATGTGGTAAGCGGTACTCCGTTGGAACTTTCTTCGAAGCGGTCGGGATTTAGTTTTGAGGCAGGAATCCAAGTGCGGTTTTCGGTATTGTTGATGATCCTTTCGTCAAAGCCATTGGTCAAATAGGCTTCGTAAGCAACCGCCCATTGATTCTTATAGTATTTGCCCCAAATCCCGAACCCTACATTACTGAAGGTGGAGGGAATAATAGTGGTGGCTGAAATGGGGCGGTCGATAAACTCCCATTTGGGGCCATCGTGGTTTTGGTTGAAAGCCCCGATGGGATTCATGATAACACCGCCACGCAAGTTGAGCAATGGGTGAAACTCAAAATCAACGGCTGCAAACTCGATGTTGATTTCTTTGGTGCCGTCTTCAAACTCAATTTCGGAAAGGAACTTGATCCGCTTGCCAATGGTGGAAGACATGAAAATAGTCATTCTTCGCATTTGGAACGAAAGCCCTTCCGTCACGCCATCCGTCACCATGTAATTGCTATTGGCTTCTACATAGCCTCCGAGCGACACGGGCATTTTGCCCATTTGGAGAAATGGACGGTTATAAACCGCATCCATATTCAGTTTAAGGGTGGTGTCCTTTCTTTCTACCCGTTTGAACAAGGTGGAGTCTATTTGAGCGAATGCGAAGGTAGAAATAAAAGCAAAAAACAGAAGGACGTAATTTCTCATGCTAAGACAATTGGATATAGAGGTATTGGACATCATTAGTGACTTTGAATTTTCTTAAACTTTTCTGTGCAGGGCCTTGTGTGACATTGCCCTCCTTGTCGAACTCACTGCCGTGGGATGGGCAGGTAAGGTATTCGCCATGTGC
>JANRJY010000074.1:0-43559 GCA_033763735.1 Bacteroidota bacterium
ACAAATGGGACTTCTTATTCTACAGGATAATCCTATCTCTGAAAGGTTGCTCCTCAGCAGAGCCTTTTTCCTTTTCGGATTACTTTCTAAAAATAATGCAATTTCTAGGAAAAATTACCAACTATTTTTGACCACATTACCCATGTTTCAGTACTTCAAAACCCAATCACTCAATCAATCAATCAATCAATCAATCAATCAATCATTCATTCATTCATTCATTCAATCAATCAATCAATCAATCATTCAATCATCCAATCATTCAATCATTCAAAACTCAGTCATTCAAAACTCAGTCATCCAATAACTCGTCACCCCTTAATTTCCTCTCTCCCATCAGCATGGCGTGCAAATCTACCTTTTGAGCGTGGGTGCACCTGATCGCCATTGGGCCATGGCCATCCGCCAAATTGTGTGCGTTGGTAGTCGGCAAATGCCTGATTTATTTCTTCTCGAGTATTCATTACGAAGGGTCCATGTTGTACTACCGGCTCACCAATAGGTTTGCCTTGAAGTACTAAAACTCTTGATTCCGAATTGCCATTAGTTAATAAGAGATCCATATCAGGTTGGACATCGGCTGAATGATATTCATTTAAACTCTCACCATTTAATTTCAACTCATTTCCCAAATAAAAGTAAATCGTTCTGTTTATTCCTTTTGAGGTTTTCGGTAATGTATACGTGGAATTAGGACTTAATATCAAATTCCAAATAGCCACTTCATTCGATTGATCATTTGCCCACGAATCGGGAGGAGGTGTTTGACCAATTTTATTTTCTATTTTTCCTACGATTACTTCAACCAAAGTCTTATGCCCATTTTGATCCTTTACATTCACTTTAGGGATATTTTCGTTCCACATCATCATAAAGTGAGGTTCCGACATTTTGCTTTTGCGAGGCAGATTTAACCAAATTTGAAATAATTCCATTGGATTTTCTTTATCACGATTCAAAAGTGGAAACATTTCTGAGTGCTGAACACCTTTACCTGCTGTCATCCATTGCACATCTCCATTGCCATATCGACCAGCAGCACCCATTGAATCCGCATGATCAACAATACCTTTTCGAACTACAGTAATGGTTTCAAATCCCCTATGTGGATGGTAAGGAAAACCGGGTACTCTTTGTCCATGATACATTCTCCAACCATCTTTAATCATGAAATCTTGACCAATTTGACGACCCTCGAGCGAAGCATCGGGACCCATGTGTTCATTACCTTTTGGGAACTTATCATCGTGATGTACACAAAACAAAAAAGGATCTGCTGTTTCCCAAACAAATCCCAATGGTTTTATCTTTATAATTGGGTTTTGATTCATTGTATTAATTTCTTGAGTGGTTTCAGGACTGATTTTTTTTGCTGCAGCAACCAATGGTATTGCGAGGGCTGCGCCTAAGCTTGTGGTAATACTTTGAATAAATCCTCTGCGTTCATATTTGGATTTCATAACATTTAACGAAATGGAATATTGTGATAAATAACAACCGAATTTTATAAAATGTTTCTTAAGAAATAAATTTACAAGAATTACATGCTATTCTCCTCTGGTTCTGGATTCCCAAATTTTATATTCCTCTGTTTCGTAGCGAGGTTTTGGAAGTTTTTTACGCATGTATTCCGGATCTTCTTTACTTCGATTTTTTCGTGCTTGTTTAATCTTCTGTTTTCTAAGTTTTTCTTTTTCAGCATATGAATTCTTCATCATGCCTCCTCTATATTCCGAACTAGGATGTGTTCCTTTTCTTTTGCTTGTAACAATAATTTCGCCTCTATAATCCGACATTTTTCTGGCTCTACTTCTTATTCCTGATTCTCTAGCTTTGGCAGTGCTTACAAGAATATCACCACGATGAATGGCATGTCTGTGGCTATTTTCTTTGGCTTTGTTTTGAATAGATTTGATATCGATTTTGCCTGAATAATTGGCAATTTCTTTGTTTTTATCCCTTTCCCTATTTCTTTTTACAATATATGAACCAATAATATCTCCCTGATTTTGACCCATTTCTCTATCGGTAGCTTTCATTCGGGATTTCGCCTTTGTCAAAACTGAAGCATCAATTGTACCGGAATATGCACCCATTTTCTTACCTTGATCTTTACGATAATTAGAAGAAATTTTGTAAGTCAAGTCAATATCTCCTTGATTTTGACCCATTTCCGCATCACTTGCTTTCATTCGGGATTTATTCTGATTCAATACATCTTGATCAAATTTGCCCTGATAGGTGCCTGCCTGTTTGCCTCTATCTTTTTCAAATTGGGGTGTTTTGTGATATGTTACTTCAATATCTCCCTTATTCTGACCCATTTCATATGAAGAAGCTTTGATGCTAGCCTTTCTTTGTTTCAAAACTTTATATGGTATGACTCCTCTATCAGTTGCATTGTAAATTCCGTGATCCGCTTCTACTATTTGTTTGTTAAACCAAGCATCCTGAGGTATGTCACCTGTTGCATGATAATCGATTTCATCTGCCTTGTCGTGCATGCGTTGTTTTGAACGATCCACAAATCCTATTTTCTTAGTGGTATTGGATGTTTGATCTTTCTCCTTTGGATTTGGCAAATGATCTCCTGTACCATTATCTTTCAACTCTTGTGACTTTCTTTTACGTTCTGCTTTGGTTATATCTACTTTAATTGAAGGCACTTTCGATTCTTTTCTAGGTGCTTTTATGTTATAATTTTTATCTAAACCTTCATCTCCTGCACTTCCCTCTTTGAGTTCTTTAGACTTTCGCTCTGCTTTAAATCGCTTGGTGTTTTTTTTTTGTTATTTCACTTTTTTGAGCATAACCATACTGACTTACCAAAATAAAAGTCATGATAAAAAAGGCACTAGAAAAAATGCGTAAATACCTAAAAATGAATATCTTAATAAAGACTTGCTTTGCCACGTTTATCAAATAGTCTGCGTGTTTTTTTCTTTCTTATCAGACCCGTTTTTTTATCCTTATTATGCTTATACCCCCCTGTAAAAGCGCCTGATGAATCATATTGAGCCTGCAATTTAGTTTCGTACGAAGGACAAGGATATCTTTTGTCATAACAGGAATTAATTAACAATAAAAATCCGAGAATAACCAATAATTGCCTACCCATCAAGCAAATCTATACATTTTTATTTAGAAATTAATCAACGATTCGAGTGTTTTACGAATTCTAGCCTTTGGCAGATAATTTTCTTCCAAAGTTTCTGCAAATGGCACAGGCGTATCTAATGAACCAACGCGTTTTATTGGTCCATCCAAATGTGTAAAACAGCTATCGGATAAATAAGCTGCAATTTCACCAATGATACTTCCTGTAATATTATCCTCAGTTACTAAGAGTGCTTTACCTGTTTTGTTCACAGATGCTTCGCAGGTGGCTTTATCCCAAGGCAGTAAAGTTACCAAATCAATTATTTCTACATCATAGTTCATTTCTGCTACGATTTCTTCTGCCCATATAATTGCTTGCCCATATCCAATTATTGTTGCATCATTCCCTGATTTACGAATAGCTGCTTTACCAATTTCTACGGTATAAGCTTCGTTCGGAATGGATTCTTTTATGCTTCTATACAGTGCCTTATGTTCAAAATAAAGCACCGGATTGGGATCATTTATACTTTCTATTAACAGTCCCTTTGCGTCAAAAACTGTTGAAGGATAAACGATTTTCAAACCGGGTACATGAAAAAACCAAGCCTCTGTTGATTGTGAATGAAATGGGCCTGCACCTACCCCGGCACCCGTAGGAAGCCGAATTACTACGTCAGCATTTTGCCCCCAACGATAATGTGATTTGGCTATGTTATTCACAATTTGATTGAAGCCACAAGTTACAAAATCAGCAAATTGCATTTCTACAACTGACTTGTATCCGGCTATTGATAATCCTAACGATGCTCCCAATACAGCAGACTCGCATAAAGGCGTATTTCTGATTCTGGATTTGCCAAACTCATCAACCAAACCTTCGGTAACTTTAAAAACGCCTCCGTATTCGGCAATATCCTGACCCATTAATATTAAGTTTTGATGACTATCCAAACTAATTTGCAAGGCATCTTTAATAGCATCCACCATTCTTTTTTCTGATTGACGGCTACTACTGGGTTCAATTGATTTATAAAAATATGGTGCATATATATCATTTACTTCAACAACGGTATTAACCTCTGGCATTGGCTCCTGCAAGGCCTTTTCCACCATTTCATCTATTTCTGAATCAATATTTCTTTTTTGCTCAAATATTTCTCTTTCAGTAATAACATGTTCTTGAACCAAATATCGTTCATAGTTTTCAATGGGGTCTTTTTTTGCCCATTTGTCCAATAGTTCCTGTGGAATATATTTTGTACCAGAAGCCTCTTCATGTCCTCTCATTCGAAAAGTAAGTGCCTCCACCATTACCGGACGTGGGTTAGCACGGACGCTTTTAGCAAGCTGCCGGATCGTGTCAAATACTTCTAATATATTGTTTCCATCTACTTGCAAAGCATCGATTCCATATCCGGGTGCTTTGTCTATCAGAGAGTTACATTTAAATTGTTCTGAATTCGGAGTAGAAAGTCCATATCCATTATTTTCAATAACAAAAATCACCGGCAGGTTCCATACAGCGGCTAAGTTTACTGCTTCATGAAAATCGCCTTCACTTGTACTTCCATCACCACAAAAAGCGAGGGTAGCTTTGTTTTTAAAACCCAAATTTGATGCCAAAGCTACTCCATCGGCTACCCCAAGTTGAGCTCCTAAGTGGGATATCATTCCACAAATGTGATGCTCTCGCGAACCGAAATGGAATGAACGTTCTCTACCTTTGGTATAACCTAGCGATTTACCTTGCCATTGTGCAAATAGTCTATCAAGTGGCATTCCTCTGTTGACAAACACTCCCAAATTGCGGTGTAATGGAAAAATCCATTCATCATTTTCCAATGCTTTAGTAACCCCTGAAGCTATAGCTTCTTGCCCAATTCCCGAAAACCATTTCGATATTTTGCCCTGACGTAGCAAAGTGAGCATTTTTTCCTCAATAAGTCGAGGTTTAAGAATGGATAAATAAAGGTCTAAAAGTTCAGTGTCGGTATAATTTTTTCGATTAAAATTCATTAATTAATTAAAAAACAATGCAAAATAATATAATTCTTAATGCACCATTACATTGTGTATAAATGATACACCTATTAAATTGCAGCAATGAAAATTATTATCAGCCGAACTGACAACTTAGGTGATGTTATTCTTACGCTTCCATTGGCAGGAATATTAAAAGAAAGAATACCCAATTGCGAAATTTATTTTTTGGGCAAATCATATACCAAACCCATTATTGATTGTTGTAAATATATTGATTTTTTTTTGGATAAAGCAGATGTTATTACCTCAAAAACGAAACTTAATGATATAAAAGCAGATGCTATAATTTATGTATATCCTGACAAAGAAATTGCAAAAATAGCATATAATTCAGGCATAAAACTCCGAATAGGCACAGGACATCGGTTGTTTCATTTGTTCTATTGTAATAAACTTATATTTTTTAGTAGGAGGAAGTCCGATTTGCACGAAAGTCAGCTCAATTTAAAGCTATTGAAAGGGTTAGGTTTGGATATTGAAATGAATACTGCTGATGTTGGCAAATATTATGGCTTTGATAAAGCATCCATTTCTCCATCAACATACCTTAATCCTGATAAATTTAATTTGATTATTCACCCAAAATCAAAAGGAAGTGCTAGAGAATGGCCTTTGAGTTATTATCAGGAACTAATTAAAAATTTGGATAAAAACAAATATAACATACTCGTTACGGGCACTGAAGATGAAGGCATAAAAATGATTAAGGAAATACCTGATTTCTTTGCAAATGAGGTGACCAATCTTTGCGGAAAATTATCAATGAAAGAACTAATTGACATTATAGCACAATCGGATGCGTTGCTTGCATGCAGTACGGGACCCTTGCATATTGCAGCTGCATTTGGTGTACATGCGATTGGCATATATCCGCCAATGATACCTATCCATCCCGGCCGATGGGCACCTATTGGACCAAAAGTGAAAGTATTCTTTTTGGATAAATTTTGTATAGATTGTAAAGTAAGTCAGGATTGTAGTTGTATAAAAGGAATTTCAATAATTGAAGTCGAACATTATTTATACGCCATCCAGGTTTAATCTATCTCTAAAAAGCAATCAAATCCTTGGCCTGTGCTTCAAGTAATTGCATATATAAAGCATTCTCAATAACGCCATCTTTCATATTTTTTTCAATACTCATGAGCTTTACTCTGTTACCAAGCACGTTCCCCATTAAATAGCTAATTATGTCATTTAAATGACTCAAAGCCAATGCCCCCCCCTGAACACCTGCCGACAACCCTACTAATGCTGCTTTTTTGTTTTTAAAAGTGCCGGGAAATTTCAACCCATCAATAAACACTTTCAATACACCCGGCAATGATCCGTTATATTCAGGAACAATAAAAACATATTTTTGCGCCTCCCACATTTTCTCTCTGATTGGGTTAAACTTGTCGTTTTTGCCACCATTGTCATACAATCCGCTCACAATAAAGTCCTCAGGCAATACTTCAAGGCAAATAATTTCGTTTTCCGCTCCATTTTGTGTAAGCAATCGGCTATATATTTCAGCAATTTTATAAGTAATAGCATTTTTGCGATTGGTGCCGGCTACAATAATAATGCTCATATGCAGGGTGTTAATTTACGTTACTAATTTCGTTACTTGAATTTGAAAGAAAAACACAAGATTTGTGAATAAGTTCAAAAATAGGACATTATTTTTGCACCATGGCTAACGAATCGTTACGAAACATATTAAAGAAACTTAGGAACTACGAAATCAAAATTCGTAAAGCAGTGAACCAACAAATGCATGGCGATTTTAAGTCTGTATTTAAAGGTTCCGGAATTGAATTTGACGATGTACGAGAGTATCAATATGGTGATGATGTCCGCACGATTGATTGGAATGTAACTGCCAAAGGGCATGGCACTTATCTGAAAACATTTCGAGAAGAAAAAGAACAAACAGTGTTTTTCCTTGTGGATGTTAGTGCTTCACAAGAAATTGGCAAACCGGGCATGCAAAAACTGGATCTTGCAAAAGAAATATGTGGTGTTCTGGCACTTTCAGCATTAAGAGAGCAAAATCAAGTAGGTGTATTTTGCTTTAGCGACCAAAAAGAAAAATATATTAAACCCGGCAAAGGCATCAAATTTGGATACGAATTGATTGTAAATTTGTACAAGTTGGTACCCAAGTCACTCAAAACGGATTTGTCAAAGGGTATTTCTTATTTGATGAACGTGGTTAAAAGACATAGTGTGGTCATATTTATTTCTGATTTTGTGGATGATAATTATGAAAAGAATCTAAAAATGCTTGCTTCAAAGCACGATTTGGTATTAATACAGCTTTCTGACAAAAGAGAAGCCAAATTCCCTAAACTTGGGATCATTCCTGTGTACGATAAAGAAAGTAAAAAAACAGTTTGGATAAATACTTCTTCTATAGCGTTTCGTAATAAAATTTCAAACAGATTTAACATAACCCATAATAACCTGGAAGATTTGGCAAAAAAGACCAATTCAAGCTTTGTACAAATATTTACAAATGAAGATTATAGCTCCAAACTCATAAGACTTTTTCAAATTAGAAGAAATAAAAAATAATAATACCCTGCTAATTAGCGCAATAACTGCACCCAACCTTTTTTCTCATCCGATTGGTTATTGGTAAATTGTATCTTGGCACTATAGTAATAAACACCATCCACCATTCCAGAGCCATCCCATTCTATCTTAGGACTAGTTGTCTCATATATTTTCATTCCCCATCTGTTATATATTTCTACTTTGCATGATGTTATAAATTGAGGCAAAGTATTTGCGACAAATTTGTCATTGACATTGTCGTTGTTTGGGGTGAAAGTATTTGGTAATTCGTAATAATAAACACAATCTAGTTTTTGATTACAAACCGAATTAGAAGGCCCACTTTCTGTGTTTGATTCTTTGCTTACAGCTGTTACAAAATAGCAACCTATTTCGCTGGCTGCATTTGAATGAATATAAAATGTATCAGTAATTGACGCAATTAAGTTCGATTCGCTAGATGATTTTCCAAAGTAAATATTGTAATTTTTAATTAATGAATCACAAGTTATACTGTAACTTGGTTTCCAATATATTTTTGTGTTTTGTACAGGCTGATTACATTCAGGAGTTACAATTTTAAGTGTTGGCGGACATGGTTTATTCGTATCTGAAGGGATAATAGAAACTTTCTGAGAAAAATTTTCTAATCTAAATGGTAATTTAACTTTACTTACGCCATCCGGACATGTGTAAGCGCCTACTGTTTTAACAAAATAAGTGTATTTCACTCCATTTTTGAGTCTTTGATTTTTATAGTTTCCCAAATCGGTATAGGTTACAGAATAACCATTGGCAAAAACACTATCAATTAAAAATGTTGAATCATTTGATTGCCGGAATATAAAATGATATTTATTGGAATTGTTCCACGGCACATCATAATTCCAAATTAAAGCCACTCTTTTTTGTTTAGATATCCCTGTAAGTTTTACCATTGATGCCGTATCCGTAACTTCTTTCAAAGTGGCATTGGGGCCATAATTGAACCTCAAGTAATAATTGTAAATTTCATCATCGGTATTCAAACCAGTATCTTTAAAAGTAGTATCATTCAACCCTGCCAAAGTTGTCACTGATTTGTATACAATTGGATTTACGCCATTAATTCGCCACAATGAATAATAGTAAGGAGGTGGAAATACTAAGGAATCAATAGCTTTAGGCTTCGTCCACCTTACAGTTATTTGCCCTTTATTCTTACTGGTTGAATCGACAGTAACATTTGCCATAACAGGTACATCCAGAGATAAATAAGCACATACTTCATCAGAGGGTCGACCATTACCTTTGGCAGGTTCAGGGAAAATTGCATAAGCCATATAACAATACAATGCCCCTCTTTTCAACCCAACCTGTCCTCCTGTATCAATATATGTGGTATCTGAAGCATTCACAGTTGCTACATGGGTATAACTCGTGCCTAATTCCGGAGCTGTTACACAACTGTCAATATTTTCGCTTTTTGATGGACAATCTTTACGCATAATCACAATTTTGGAGGCATTACTACAGGAATACTTATTCCAGCTTAATTTCATAGTTTTGTTTTGTGAAATTGCTTTCAGGTTAACTAATTTTGGACCAATTACTTTAATCATCCATGGTTTTACTGCAACCAAAGGTACCAATCCTGTAGGTGGCACATCCTCGGCTTTAAATACTATTTCATAAGGTTGCCCTCGCACATTTGCACAACTTGTGTTCCAACTAAAAAACATGTTGGCAGGTGTATTTTGTGGATTGGAACCAAATTGCAAACTTACTGATGCTCCGGTGCCTGCTAAACTCAGTATGCCACTAAATGCATACAAATTAATTTTGTCCAAATCTTTATCTATTCCGGTAATGGTTCCTTTGAGCTGTGTTCCTGAGGTAATACAAGTATCTGAAGGCACTTTTAATTCAGGCACATTATTGTTTTGATCAATGATTTCAATTTGCATATCGCGGGTAAGAAAACCAATTTGAACGCCTTTTCTAAATTCCCTTACCACAAAAGCAATATTGTAAAGCCCCGGAATACAGGGCTTATCCCATGTTATTTGGCCCGTTTTTGGGTCCAAATCAAATTTTGAATTAACACATAGTGGAGGAGCATTATAAGTTGAAGGATTTTTATATCCGGGAACAACTTCTGCAGTATCTTCATCAAACCATTTTGGAGATGTTAGTTCAAATACTAAGGAATCACCATCTGTATCAAAAGCAGCAGGATTATGAGTAAACAATTGATTTTTGTTTCCTTTATCTATAGGCGGAGCCAAAAGCACTGGAGAAGTATTGCTTCCCAGTAACGGATCAATGATAATTTCAGTTTCAACATAAAAAGTTAAAGATCCTGAATTATTCATGTTTACTATCCCTGAATTTCTATTGGGTACTACTGTGAAAACATTATACTTCCCGGGAGCTCCATAGGTCTTTTTGAATCTAAAAGTGTATTTTTCAGTATTTGAATTTAATACAACACTTTCATCAAACGATTTCTCTGCTTTGGTACCATCTCCAAAATAAATACTTGCTGTATCTAATTTTACTCCTGAAGTGTTTCTATAAAGAATAAGTGTGAATTCATATTCCAGTGTGCTTATTTTTCGCGAAAGAATTTCACCTGCTCTAATATGTGTTCCGTTGGCATATTTTACAGTTCCAACACAAATGAAAAATAATAAACCATATTTAATATATTGCACATGACAAATATATACTATTCGAAAATGCGCTTTTTAAAAATTTAATTTTTTAATAACTTTTTTATTTTCAAATCAGACAACTATATTTGCAGTCCTTTTTTAAGGAAGATATTAAATAAGAAACAAAATGAGCATTTTATTGCAATTTGTACAGAACGAAATTACTGGCGAAACACGTTCAAAAATCCCTGCCTTCAAGTCAGGTGACACTATTAATGTACATGTTAAAATCAAAGAAGGAAACAAAGAAAGAGTTCAGTTGTTTCAAGGTGTAGTTATTCAAAGAAGAAGTGAAGGTCATCCTGGTGAAACTTTTACCGTTCGCAAAACCTCAAATGGAGTTGGCGTTGAACGTATTTTTCCATTACTATCACCTTCTATCGAAAAAATTGAAATGGTTCGCAGAGGTAAAGTGAGAAGAGCGCGATTGTTTTACTTACGAGATGCAAAAGGCAAAAATGCCCGTATTAAGGAGAAAAAAGCTCCAATTGCAAAATAAATTTTGAAAAGGGCCAAGAGCCCTTTTTTTATTTTATCCACACTTTTAGCTGCTTGAAAATAAGTTTCATAAATTACACATGAATTTAAATTATAAAGATTTATGTCCCCTCTCGCAGAAGTTATAACCATCGGTGATGAAATACTTTATGGTCAGATAACGGACACCAATACACAATACATAAGTGCAGAACTTTCATTGTTAGGAATCAAAACTATTCGAAAATCATCTGTAGGTGATTCTTTAGAAGAAATTAAGAGTGTTTTGGCTGAAGCTTCAAACAGGGCTTCTATAATTATTATGACCGGAGGATTGGGTCCAACTAAAGACGATGTTACAAAAACGGCAATTGCACAATTTTTCAATGCAAAACTAATTACACATCAACCTACTTTAGAACTGATTACTGATTTTTTTGCAAAAAGAAATCGACCAATGCTTGATGTAAACAAAAAACAAGCAGAAGTGCCAGATTTGGCCCAAGTTTTAATGAATTATAATGGTACTGCACCCGGTATGTGGATGGAACAAAAAGGAAAAATTTACATTTCTCTCCCCGGTGTACCATTTGAACTAAAAGGACTTTTTGAAAAATATGTGATTCCCAAATTACGTGAACAATTTCAAGACAATGTAATCATACACAAACTAATACACACTACAGGAATAGGAGAATCTTTTTTAGCAGATGTTATCAAGAATTGGGAAAGTAATTTACCTCAACACATTAAATTAGCTTATTTACCATCTCTTGGAACTTTGAAATTAAGACTCACTGCGATAGGAAAAAATCAAGAAAGCCTACAAAAAGAAATAGAAGAACAAACCAATCAGGTTTCTGAACTAATTGAAGAATACATTTTTGGATATGATAAGATGGATACGCTTCAAGAAGTTATTGGGAAAATGTTGCATACACGCAAGCTTACCATAGGAACTGCTGAGAGTTGTACAGGAGGGTATTTGGCACATTTGCTTACCGGAATATCAGGAAGTTCTAATTATTACAAAGGCAGTTTAGTTGCATATGCCAATGAAATTAAAGAAAATATTCTCAAAGTATCGCATGTTACTATTCAAGGTTACGGAGCAGTAAGCGAACAAACAGTTAAAGAAATGGCAGAAGGTGCAAGAAAATTATTACAAACGGATATTGCAATATCCATTTCAGGAATTGCAGGTCCGGATGGAGGAACACCTGAAAAACCGGTTGGTACTGTTTGGATTGGATATTCGGATAAAGAAAAAACAATTGCAAAAAAGTTACAACTTATTGGTAGCAGAGAAAATATTATTAAACTTAGTGCAATCAATGCATTAAATGTTATTCGACAAAATTTAGCTTAATTTTAAGCAGCTTTTCTTAACATTTTTAAAAGAAGAGAAAGCTTTTGTTTCATTTCCTTTCTGTCAACAATAAAGTCAAGAAAGCCGTGTTCCAATAAAAACTCTGAGCTTTGAAATCCTTCAGGCAAATCTTTACCAATAGTCTCTTTGATTACTCGAGGACCGGCAAAGCCAATTAATGCACCCGGTTCAGCAATGTTGAAATCTCCCAACATTGCATAAGAAGCAGTTACCCCTCCTGTAGTTGGATCCGTCATTAATGATATATAAGGCAACCCTGCTTTATCTAAAAGTGCTAATTTCGCGGATGTCTTTGCCATCTGCATTAAAGAGTATCCAGCTTCCATCATTCTGGCACCTCCTGACTTGGATATCATCATAAATGGCACTTTCAATTCAATTGCTTTATCAATAGCTCTTGCAATTTTTTCTCCTACCACCGAACCCATTGATCCTCCAATAAATGCAAAATCCATACAAGCTATTACCAACAATTCCTGATTCATTTGCCCATATCCTGTCCTTACTGCATCCTTTAATCCTGTTTTTTTAATTGTAGCTTTAATTCTTTCCGGATATGCTTTCGTATCCACAAATTCCAACGGATCTCCGGAAATCATATCTGCATCCAATTCTTTGAATTCATTATTATCAAATAGCAATTCAAAATACATTTCCGCACTTATCCTTTCATGATAATTGCAATCTGAGCATGTATATGCATTATTTTTGTGTTCTCTGATGTGAGATATTTTTTTACAACTCGGACATTGATACCACAACCCGTCAGGTGCTTCTTTTTTTGATTCTGTAGGTGTTGAAATTCCTGCTTCTTGTCTCTTAAACCAAGCCATTGTTTTAATATTGAATGATGAATGTTAAATGTTGAATAGTATTCATTCAACATTTAACACTTATAATTTAAAATTTCTATGCGTTTCTATTAATACAATTCAAATCTTTAAATGCTTCTTCCAAACGCAATACAAAGTTTTCTTCAGCCTTACGTAGCCACACCCGAGGATCATAGTATTTTTTGTTTGGTGAATCTGCTCCTTCCGGATTGCCTAATTGCGATTGTAAGTATCCTTCTTTTGATTTATAATACTTCAATATTCCTTCCCACGATGCCCATTGCATATCTGTATCAATATTCATCTTAATTACTCCATATCCAAGTGTTTCATGAATTTGCGCTTTGTCTGACCCACTTCCACCATGAAAAACAAAATACAAAGGTTTTTCTTCACTTGTTCCAAGTTGTTTGCGAACATACTCTTGAGAATTTTTTAAAATTTCAGGTCGAAGTTCAACATTTCCGGGCTTATATACACCATGTACATTTCCAAATGATGCTGCTACTGTAAATCTCTTTCCGGTTTTAGATAATTCTTTATATGATTCCCATACATCTGTTGGTTGTGTATACAATTTCGAATTTTCAACATCCGAATTATCTACACCATCTTCTTCTCCACCAGTTACACCTAACTCAATTTCCAAAGCCATTCCTAAGTTATTTAACTTTTTGAAATAACTGGCAGAAATTTCAATGTTTTCGTGCAATGGTTCTTCACTTAAGTCAAGCATATGTGAGCTAAATAATGGCTGACCAAACATTTTTTTATGATTTTCACCTGCTTCAATCAATCCATCTATCCATGGCAACCATTTTTTTGCTGCATGATCCGTGTGTAATACTACTGATACTCCATAGTATTTCGCAACTTCATGCACATGTTTTGCTCCGCTGATTGCACCAACTATATTTGCTTGTAATTTATCATTTGGCATGCCTTTCCCGGCAAAAAATTGCGCACCTCCATTTGAAAACTGAATAATTACGGGTGAATTCACCTTTGCTGCTGTTTCAAGTACTGCATTTACAGAATTGGTTCCTACCACATTTACTGCTGGCATGGCAAATTTATTTGCCTTTGCATCGTTAAACAATGCTTCCATTTCGTCTCCGTAAAGTACTCCTGCTTTATATTTTGCCATGATTTCGGTTTTAAGGTTATTTATATAATTGCGAAAATACTAAATTGTAATTACAAAACTATTCTTGCTATCTTTTTATTAGTTTATGATTTATTTGCTTGCTTTGTTAACTTTTTTATAATTTAGCTGCCTAATAATGAATTCAACAATTATGTTACTGGATTTTTTTCGTAAAGCTACCATTTGTATTTGTTTTATTTTGGTATATTCATCTTGTACCAATCAAGCTACAAAAGCATATAAAAAAGGCATGTCTAAAATGCAGCAAGGTGAGTATAATTATTCCATTGAATATTTTAAACTTTCTATAGATAAAGGGGGAAACAAAGGCAGGCTTAATTACTTGATAGCTGAAAATTACCGTCAAACTAACCGAATATTAGAGGCAAAAAAACATTATGAGATTGCACTTGCAGCAGGCGTAAAAGAAGATAGGGCTACTTATTATTATGCACAAGCATTAAAAGCTTCTGGAAATTATTTCGATGCTAAAATAATGTTCGATAAATATGTCCAAACAGGGGCAAACAAAGTTTTAGTAAACATGGCTCAAAAAGAATCTGATTTTATCTCCAAAATTGATTCAATAAGAAATTTGGATTCGTATTATAAAGTAAAAAATTTAGGTTCCGATATTAATACGGAAGGTCCAGAATATGCGCCTATATATAAAAATGGTGAAATTATTTATACAGCTTCAAACAATCAATTTGAATATACAGCTATTGGTTCCGGGTTTACAGATATTTATACTTTTAAATTTGATGGGACTACCGAAACAAGTGGAATAAAAAAATCTTATGGTGAAAAAATTAATAAAAATAAAACCCATGAAGCATGCCCTGCCATTTCACCTGATGGAAATACAATCATATTTGTAAGAAGCAACGATGGCAAAAGAAAAGGAAGTGTTGATACGGATTTGTATTTTACAGAACTTCGTGATGAAGTGTGGAGCGACCCGAAAATAATATCCTCTATTTGCGATAGCCGCTCGTGGGAATCAACGCCTGCCTTATCTCCTGATGGAAAAACATTATATTTTGCATCCAATAAAAAAGGAGGCTATGGAGGTATTGATTTGTACAAATCCAACTGGTCAGATAGTGCAGGATGGATGGCACCCATCAATTTAGGTCCTTCCATCAACACTTCCGGAAATGAAATGTTTCCTTACGTAAGCCAAGAAGGCATATTTTATTTTTCGTCTGATGGTCATCCTGGATTAGGTCGATTGGATATTTTTATGTTGAAACCTGATTCTTCATCTAATAATAAAGGAATTATATTAAATCTGGGTCCTGATATTAATTCAAATGCAGATGATTTTGGAATAAATTTTAAAGATAAATCAACAGGTTACTTCAGTAGCAATAGAGAAGGAGGGAAAGGTGACGATGATATTTATTCATTTGTGTATGAGGTACCTCCTCCAAAACCAGTAATTCGCAAATACAAAGATTATTTAACCGTACTTATTACAACGCACGACATTTCTGATACTAAAGATACATTAAAGGTTTATCTTGATAGCGCAATAGTAGAACTTCGAACTGATTCAGCAAAAGTATTTGATTCTACTTTTACCAATAAAGATGGTATGGCTACTTTTGCAATTGATAGCACTTTCAAAGCCTATATATATGCTGAAAAAAAAGGATATTTTGCGAATACAATTTACTATAACTTAAAAGATAATATTTGCAGAAAAGATTCATTTTCAAGAGAACTGACTAATAGATATTATTCAGCAAAACTAAACCTTCAAAAAATTAAGGTTGGGAAAGAAATTGTACTTGAACATATTTATTACGATTATAATAAAGCAGATATTCGAACCGATGTAGAACCTGATTTAATGTTGGTTGTTGAATTTATGAAAAAGAATCCGGGTGTATATATAGAACTTGGTGCACATACGGATTCGCGAGGCAATGACGCCTACAATCTAAAATTATCCAAAGCTAGAGCGCAGTCAGCAGTTGACTTTATAGTTAAGCATGGTATTGAACAAGCACGCATCAAACCCATTGGCTATGGTGAAACAAAACATATAATTAAAGAAGCTACTACTGAAGAAGAACACCAAATAAACCGTAGAACGGAGTTTCACATTATCGATGTTAAAAATTAATTGATTTCTACAAAATTTTTTGCGTTTATATCAATTTTTTTTTATTACCTTCAAAGTCCGATTCACTTTTATTCAATCGTATTAAATAAGTTTAAGTAATTATAAAAAAAGTACACAAAATACTTTATTAAAGATGGTATCATTAGAACAGGATATAGACCTAAAAGAAAAATTAAAACAAGTATTTGGATTCACTCATTTTCGCGGGAATCAAGAAGAAATTATAAATACATTATTAGAAGGGAAAAACACTTTCGTGATTATGCCAACCGGGGCAGGAAAATCCATGTGTTACCAGTTACCTGCAATTGTAAAAGACGGCACAGCAGTAGTCGTTTCACCTCTTATAGCACTAATGAAAAATCAAGTGGATCAAATGAATGCATTTGAGGTAAATGCACAATTTTTGAATTCCACTCTTTCAAAAGCCGAAATTACTAAAGTAAAAAAAGACGTTTTAAGTGGAGTAACCAAATTACTTTATGTGGCACCGGAGTCTCTTACGAAAGAAGAAAATATGGCTTTTTTGCAAAGTGCAAATTTATCATTTGTGGCCATTGATGAAGCCCATTGTATTTCTGAATGGGGACATGATTTCAGACCTGAATATCGTAAAATCAGATCAATAGTTGAGCAGCTTGGAAATCCACCGATTATTGCCCTTACAGCAACAGCTACACCTAAAGTACAGCTAGATATTCAAAAAAACTTACAAATGGAGGATGCGACATTATTTAAGTCCTCCTTTAATCGCAAAAATTTATACTATGAAGTTCGTTCAAAAACGGGTGCCAAAAAACAATTAATCAAATACGTTAAGCAACATCAAGGAAAGTCAGGGATTGTATATTGCCTAAGTCGTAAAAAAGTTGAAGAAATAGCTGAACTATTAAAAGTTAATGGAGTGAAGGCCCTCCCCTACCATGCCGGATTAGATTCAGATGTTCGAATGCGTAACCAAGATGCGTTTCTCAATGAAGATGCAGATGTGATAGTGGCTACTATTGCATTTGGAATGGGAATTGATAAACCCGATGTAAGGTTTGTAATACATTATGATGCTCCAAAGTCACTTGAAGGATATTATCAAGAAACGGGTAGAGCTGGAAGAGATGGACTTGAAGGAAATTGTTTGATGTTTTACAGTTATGATGACATCGAAAAATTAGAAAAATTCAACAAAGACAAGTCAGTTGCTGAACGAGATAACGCAAGAGTGCTTTTGGCCGAAATGACCTCATATGCAGAGACTTCCGTGTGTCGCAGAAGACATCTTTTAAATTATTTTGGAGAAACGCTTGACAAAGATTGTGGATTCTGCGATAATTGCCTCAAACCAAAAGAAAAATATCAAGCTATGAATGAATTACTACTCGCCTTACAGACAGTAGTTGCAACCGATGAAACGTTTGGAATTGACCATCTGGTCGACGTAATAAGAGGTGTCGACAATGACTATGTCAAAAGCCATAATCATAAAGCTTTACCGGAATATGGTAAAGGTAAAGATAAACCTGCCGAATTCTGGAATTCAGTATTCAGACAAGCGCTAGTATATCAGTTTATTGAAAAGGACTTAGAGAATCCTAGCATTTTCAAATTGACTGAAAAAGGAGAAAATTTCATAGACAACCCAAGAGAAATAGAATTCTCAAAAGATCATGATTATTCTAATTCGAATGATGAAGATGCCGATGTACCGGACAGCAACCAAGGAGCTGCAAAGTCATTTGATTCTGTGTTGCTGGATTTATTAAAAAATCTTCGAAAAAAACTTGCCAAAGATAAAAATGTACCTCCATATGTAATTTTTCAAGATACCTCTCTTGAAGAAATGGCTACAACATATCCAATTTCAATGGAAGATCTTAGCCATGTAAATGGTGTAGGGATGGGTAAAGCTCAAAAATTCGGCAAACCTTTTGTTGATGTAATAAAAAAATATGTAGAAGAAAATGACATCGTAACAGCAAATGATGTAGTTGTAAAATCATCAGTAAATAAATCCAAAACCAAAATATTTATCATTCAACAAATTGATCGTAAAGTAGATTTGGAAGAAATAGCTGAAGCAAAGGACCTAACTATGGATGAATTGCTTGATGAAATAGAACATATTTGTTTTTCTGGAACCAAACTTAATATCGACTATTACATTGAACAAGTGATAGACCCTGACAAACAAGAATCAATTTATGATTATTTTATGACTTCAGAAACTGACAATGTAAGCGAAGCACTTGTTGACTTGGGTGAGGGAGAATTCAGTCCGGAAGAAATCAGATTAATACGGATAAAATTCATGTCAGAAGTGGCGATGTAGATAAATATATTCCAATTTTATCATTATATTGTATAAAAAACTCACATATTGTTTGTGATTATAAATTAGTTACATAATTTAGCAGGATATTTGTTCAAAGTATATTTTCAAATCATGTTCAAAAAACGAAAAATCTCTTTCTTCTTACCCTATGTTTTCATAGTGGGTGTACTTGTTGCTGCATGTTCCAAAGGTGGCAAAGCTACCAGTGTGGCTCCCGGTGGTGCTAGTACTGTTACCAATTTGCCTTACAATGGCGATGACAGTGCTTTTCAAGTAAATCCATACAAAGGTCAACCTGATGGACCAAATCTAGTGTTTATTGAAGGAGGTCGTACTATTTTGGGTTCATTTGAAGAAGATATTATGAACACAAGAGATAACGTAGAACGTACGATAACCATCACTTCGTTTTTCATGGATGAAACCGAAATTGCAAATATCCACTGGTTAGAGTATCTTTTCTATACTGCTAAAGATTCTGGCGGTACCCAATCACCTGCTTATATGAGAGCGCTACCAGATACAAATTGCTGGAAACAAGCACTTTCATATAATGACCCTTATGTTGAGCATTATTTCCGTTACCCTGGATTCCGTTATTTCCCAGTAGTTGGTATATCGTGGAATCAAGCAGTTGTATATTGCAAATGGAGATCGTCTGTTGTAAACATGCAATTGGCTAAAGCAGCCGGCAGAGAAGATTTAGTAGGTATTTCAAAACAAGGAGGTCGTATTCCTCTTGAATCAGGTGTTGTCCTTCCTGAATATCGCTTGCCATCAGAAGCGGAATGGGAATATGCAGCTAAAGCACTTGTAGGAACGCAATGGTTAGATGAAAATCAAACCCACGCAAGACTTTATCCTTGGGATGGACATGCATTAAGAAACCCTTATGGTAATCAAATGGGAACATTCCTTGCAAACTTCAAAAGAGGTCGTGGCGATTATGCAGGTATAGCAGGTAAATTGAATGATGGAGCCATGATTACCGATTACATTTATTCTTATCCTCCAAATGATTATGGATTATATTGCATGGCCGGTAACGTAAATGAGTGGGTTTATGACCTTTATCGTTCATCGTCATTTCAAGATTTTGATGATTTGAACTCCTACAGAAAAGATGGCTCATATGATGAAGCTAAAAATTACAATAAAAAAGAGTGGATTTCATTGATTGATGATTCCGTTCGTGTATACAAAGGAGGATCTTGGAAAGATGTGGCTTACTGGTTGTCGCCTGGTACACGCAGATTCTTATATCAAGATTCATCTTCTTCTGCTATTGGTTTCCGTTGCGCAATGATTAGAGCAGGAACTAATTACTAAAATATTTTAATCAAATTATTTCAAAGGTCATGAATTATTTCATGACCTTTTTATTTTTGTACAAATACCATCGATGCAATCCGATTCCACAAAAAAAGTAAAATCTGCTAAACCGGGAAAAGAAGATACGCCTTTAATGCGACAGTATTTTGCTGTTAAAGAAAAGTATCCTGGTGCACTTGTGTTATTCAGAGTAGGCGACTTTTATGAAACATTTGGAGAAGATGCTATCAAAGCTAGTGGAATATTAGGGATTACCCTCACCAAAAGAGGAAATGGATCTGCCAGCGAAATAGAATTAGCAGGGTTTCCTTATCATTCGCTTGATACCTATTTGCCAAAACTTGTAAGAGCCGGACAAAGAGTAGCGGTATGTGACCAATTGGAAGACCCTCGATTTGTAAAAGGAATCGTAAAAAGAGGCGTTACAGAATTGGTTACTCCTGGGGTGGTGTATAATGATAATGTGCTGCAAACCAAAAGAAATAATTTCTTAGCTTCCATTTATATCGAGAATGAAATTATCGGAATTTCCTTTTTAGACATATCAACAGGGGAATTTATGTGTACACAAGGAAATCAGGCGTACATTGAAAAGTTGATACAAGGTTTTATGCCTTCCGAAATAATTTTTAATAGAGCTCATAAATCTGTAATACAAACATTTACCAATGATAATTTTGCGCTTTTTGGATTGGATGAATGGGTTTTCAGTTACGATTATACACATGAATTACTGACAAATCAATTTGGCACTAATAATCTGAAAGGTTTCGGAATTGATTCACTAAATGCTGCAATAATTGCTTCCGGTTCAATTCTTCACTACTTGAAATCAACTGAACATCACGAAGTTAGTCATATCAATAACTTATCGCGCATAGAAGAAGAAAACTTTGTTTGGTTGGATAGGTTTACTATCCGAAATCTGGAATTGATATATCCGCAATACGAAGGAGGAATTCCCTTAGTTGAAGTATTGGACAAAACAATCACTCCTATGGGCTCGCGACTACTTCGGAAGTGGTTGTTAATGCCATTAAAAGATATTATCACTATACAACAAAGACAAAACGTAGTTGAACAATTTTGTAAATTCGTAGATACCGGAACTGAAGTTGGTAATTATTTAGATGAAATTGGTGATTTGGAAAGACTTATTTCAAAGGTTGCTGCAAAACGAATCAACCCAAGAGAATTACAGCAATTGAGAAGATCGCTCTCGGCAATCCAACCAATAATTGAAGCAATTACTAAAATCAAGCATCCAAGTACAGAAAGATTTGCCCGACTATTATTGCCTTGTAATGAACTAATTGATAAAATTACTAAAGAACTCAAACCGGATGTTTCAATTGTAATTAATCAGGGAGGTTTGATTAATAAAGGAGTTAACGTTGAACTTGATGAGTTACTTGATATTGCACACTCGGGGAAAGATTATTTAATTCAAATTACCCAAAGAGAAATAGAAAAAACAGGCATTACTACTCTTAAAATTCAATTCAACAAAGTATTTGGTTATTATCTGGAAGTAACGAATTCGCACAAAAATAAAGTACCCCCGGAGTGGATTCGAAAACAAACCACAGTAAATGGGGAACGATATATTACGGAAGAACTTAAATCCTACGAAGATAAAATATTAAATGCAGAAGAAAAGATTGCGGTAATTGAACAACGAATTTTCTTGGAGTTAGTTCATTTTGCGGCAGACTATGTGGCTCCAATTCAGCAAAATGCAAAAATAATAGGAGAAATAGATTGCCTACTCTCGTTTGCAAGAAATGCACTTAAAAATAATTACGTAAAACCTGAATTGTCGGACTCAAATGTTATAGAAATTAAGGATGGACGACATCCGGTAATAGAACAAAACTTGCCTTTAGGCGAAAAATATATTCCAAATGATGTGATTCTTAACGAAGAGGATCAACAAATTATCATTATCACCGGGCCAAATATGGCTGGCAAATCAGCTTTATTGCGACAAACCGCCTTGATTGTGCTTATGGCTCAAATAGGCAGTTATGTACCTGCAAGTAGTGTAAAATTGGGTATGGTTGATAAAATTTTTACTCGAGTGGGTGCATCAGATAACTTGTCAAGAGGTGAGTCAACATTTATGGTTGAAATGACCGAAACCGCCAGTATTTTGAATAACTTAAGCAATCGTAGTTTGATACTTATGGACGAAATTGGCAGAGGCACAAGCACTTATGATGGTATTTCAATTGCTTGGGCCATTGTAGAACACCTACACAATCATCCAAAATTCAGACCTAAAACTTTATTCGCCACTCATTATCATGAATTGAATGAACTTGCAAAGGACATGGAAAGAGTGAAAAACTTTAATGTATCGGTGAAAGAATCAGGCAATAAAATCATTTTTATGCGTAAATTGAAGGAAGGAGGAGCTGAACATAGTTTTGGAATTCATGTTGCCCAAATTGCCGGTATGCCAAACTCAGTGGTTTTCAGATCAAACGAAATCATGCATGAACTGGAAAAAGATAAGGTTAAAGAAAAAATGGGCAAAAAAGTAAAAGATATTCCCAAAATAAATTATCAGATGAGCATTTTTGAAGCAAATGATCCAAAGTATTTAAAAATTAAGGAGATTCTGGATAAAACAGATGTAAACATAATTACCCCAATAGATGCCTTGTTAAAAATAAATGAAATGAAATCGGTATTTAACTCAGAAAAAATAATTTAAAAAATTAATTCTTTTTATTTTCGTTATTTTCAGTAGCCCATTCAATAATTTCAATTGCGTCATTTATTCCTTCTTGCGCTAAAGAATATTTCAAATTACCGTCATAGCCCATTGCCAGATGTAAAGTGTCATATGCATTCATCACCAATCGAATCATTTTAGGATTTACCTTTGCTACTTTTTCTTTGTATTTATTAATATCTGGTCTACCTTTCCCCTTTTTAATTTCAGGAAATCGATAATCAAGAGCCTCTAGTACCCCATTCCAAAGTGTATTTCCAGCCATACGAACATATTTTTTATCTGTATAAAATCTATCTTCTTTCTTTGCCTTGTTAGAAAGTATTTCTTGGGCATTTTGAACGTATCGTATTGCTTCTTTATAGGTACTCATGACAAAATTTTTTACAAATTTACAAAATATTTATTCATACTATTTTGATTCATTCAGATTAAACAAATAAGTAATAAAATCAACCCAAATGCATAAGATTTGTAATACATTTATTAGAATTGCACATAAATACAAAACTTACCATGAACAAAGACCCAAATAAAATAATTCAAAGTGAAGATTTTAAAAATCTGGTTAAAAAAAGATGGTCGTTTTCAATTACAATGGCTGCTTTAATGCTAGTTGTTTATTTTGGTTTCTTACTTTCTATTGCATTTAATAAAACCATTTTTGCTGTTAAGTTGGGTAGTGGAGTTACAATTGGCATCATTTTAGGGCTCGGAATTATATGTTTTGCTTGGATTATGACTGGCATTTATGTTTTTTGGGCCAATGGCTCTTATGACGAAGAAGTAGCAAAACTAAAGGCGAAAGTGTAAACGTGTTAACGTTTTGATATATTGACGTTTTAAAGTTCTATGTGTTCAAGTATTAAGTTTATATAATTCAAAACTCAATCATTCAATCATTCAATCATTCAATACTCAATCATCCAGTATCAGTCCGCATGATAATGGTCCGTTTCTTGAAGTATGGAAAGTCGACCGCTATAAGTTTTAGAAATGTTGTCGTTTGTAAATGTTTCTATCGTAGGTCCACAAGCAATAAGTCGTTGGTTTACCATTATTACAGAATCAAAATAATCTTTCACTTTTGATAGGTCATGATGAATCATTAGCACTGTTTTCCCTTCTTTGGCCAAAGTTTTTATAATTTGTATTATTTTTTCTTCGGTAGTAACATCTACACCTACAAATGGTTCGTCAAAAAACAATACCTCTGCTTCTTGGCACAATGCACGAGCTATAAATACTCTTTGTTGTTGCCCACCAGACAAGTCTCCAATTTGGCGGTTTCTGAATTCGTCCAAACCCATTTTATGAATAGCCTGAATGGTTTTGTTTCGGTCATCTGAATTATAATTTCTGAACTTGGTTTGTGCTGGCATTCGGCCTGACAGCACAACATCAAAAACTGTTGCCGGAAACTCCCAGTCGATTTCTTCTTTTTGAGGGATGTAAGCTATTTTATCTCTGATTTTGGATACAGGATTATTATTGATATTCACTAAGCCTGAATCGGGGGTAATTAATCCTAAAATCGCTTTGAATAAAGTGGATTTTCCTGCACCGTTAGGTCCCAAAAGTCCATATACTTTGCCGGCATCCAATTGAAAATTGATATTTGTGAGCACACGTTTCTTTTCATAAGTAACACTCAGATTTTGAACGTCTATAGTATAATTATGCCAATTTAATTTAGCAGATTTTTGAGGTCTTACTTTAAGAAATACAAAAATAAAAACCCCGATAAAAAGTGTACCAGTACTCAAAAGCAAAATCAGCAAATCATTAGTTATTGCTAACGATTTTTCTTTTTTAGTCGATAGCCCATTTACAATAGTGTCCACATTATACTTCAACATTTCAATATAAGTACCGGCTCCACTTATTTCATCACCTATGGAATCGGCAAAGAGTTTACCCCCAATCACAACATTATTATCAGTAGCTAATTGATTGATTAACTTTGGGTTAATGGTGGATTCCACAAAAATGGCAGGGATTCCAGTTTCTTTGATAATGTTCACCAATCGGTTAATATCACCTATTTGAGCCTCTGCATCGGTTGAAGTTCCCATAGCCGATTCAACACGAATGCCATATTCTTTTCCAAAATATCTAAAGGCATCATGTGAAGTTATTAGTACTCTTTTTTCTGGCGGAATTTGTTCGATTTTGGTTTTAATGTATAAATCAAGGGAATCGAGTTTTAACAAATATTCGGTTGCTTTTTTCTTATATTTAAATTGATTGAACTGGTCAATTTCAACCAATGCATTAGTTATATTGATCGCATATATTTTGCCATGTTTTGGATTCATCCATGCATGAGGGTCAGGGGAGGCATGCAAACTGAGATTTTGAATTGGCTCAATTCCTTTCGCAGCTTCTATTACGGTTTGCTTTTTGCCACTATTATCAATGAGTTCATTAAGCCATCCTTCCAGATACAATCCATTTTTGATTATGAGTTGTGCATCAGCCACCTTTTGGGCATCTGCCGGCAGTGGGTCGTAAATATGCGGGTCACCTCCAATAGGCATCAAACATTGAATGTCCAGTGAGGTATCGCCTATGTTTTTTGTAATGTCATAAATAATAGTTGTGGTACACACAATTTTAATTTTATTTTTGGCATGTATTTTAATATTTAAGAAGCTTACAAAAATTAAGAAGTAAAATATTTTACTTTTCATACTTCATTATCTGTTTGATTTACAGGCCATTTGCCTTCTTTGTCAGGTATTGGATTGCCATGCGGATCTATTACCGGAAAACCCAAAAGCTCATCAATTCTTGAAATCAGAAGTGGGGAATTAATATGTTCTAATTGTTCTGCAACTTCATGCACTTGATCCCAATTGAACTTGAGTTTTTCTACCAAAAATACTTCCCAAAGTCGGTGTTTGCGTATTACTGTGATTGCTTCATCAATTCCCAACTTGTTTAATTTAACTCCTTGATATTTAACATGTAACAACAACTTTTTAGTTGAAAGTTTTTTAATCATGTCAGTTACAGAAGCTGGTTTCGTTTGGAGGATTTCTGCAATTGCGTTTGTCGAAACTTCCGTTTGTCCATGATCGGACAAATGGTATATGGTTTTAAGATAATTTTGCTCAGACAAACTCAACATAATACAAAAATATAAATTTTAGGCTAACCTAAATAATTAAATCAGGTTTTTCACAATTTCCAATAGCTTATTTTCTTCTGATTCCCATAATACTTCTTCTTTTGAATATTGTATATTATAAAATTCTGATTTATTCAAGTCCTCAATTAATTGATCAGCATTTATATTTTTGTAATCTATACTGATTCCTGCGTTATATTTTTGAAGATAAGCATCCCAATTTTCATTTTTCCAACAAATGATGGGCAATTGCATGCCGATATATTCGAAAAGTTTAGTTGGAATTCTATCTTTTGAAATTTTGTTTGGTTCATAAGCAATCAATCCGAAATCAGATTTTTCTATTTCTCTAAGAATTTCCAAGTGATTCACCGGTTGATCATCCCAAATCAGTTTGATGTATTTTTTTCTCTTTGTAATATATTTGATTCGTTTACGAACGGAACTTTCCGGAGCATAACCAACAATTACGAGGTAATAAGAAGGATCTCTGTGATGAAGCTTTCTGACTAATTCAATGGCATGATAAACTCCTGAATATTTGGATAATGTTCCTGAAAAAAGGATGCGTTTTGCATCCAAATTTTTGTTTGACCTCTTAGATTCTAATACTTTTTGTTGTTTGAATTTATTTTCAATTACTGTGAAATTTTTTTTGATAAATTTCATTTCATCAACATAACATTTTTCTGCAAATATGATATGGTTAAAACTTTCCCAGGTCAATAGTTCCTTTAATCTTATATAAAGAGCATTGAAGTACTTTATAGGAAGTAAATAAGAATTGCTATAAAAATGATTCAAATAATAATTTTCTTGAATGTCATATATCAATTTGGCACCGGTTAGTTTTTTGAACAATACTGCAGCCCATATTAATTCATGAGTCTGAATTATGATTAACTCAGGGTATACTTTTAACACATACATAAAGAACTTAAAAGGCGCAAATACCCTACTAAGGCTAATTCTATAAAATTTGAATAGTGGTTTGAATCTGATATTGGGATAAATATTCATATAACTACCCTCATATCCAACAATAAAAATATTGTATTTCCCGGATTTTGCTAATGTTTGAGCAAATTTTTCGAATAGCCTTGGGTCTCCAACAGGTTTTAAAATAGAAGCAATTACTATTTTTTTCCTATGTCCATTATTCATTAATAAAAGTATAAGTTACTAAAGGTGTGCAATATAATTCATTATGAAATAATTATAAAATATTTAGTCAAATGTACGATTAGTACGATAAATAATTAATTTTTATGTAATACAAGCTCTATATTAAATTTGTTTGATTTTATTTTAAACAATTTCTTTACTATTATCATTGTATGATTAAAACATTCAAATTGTCTAAAGTCATCATTATAGGTTCTGGTATAGCAGGAATTGCTTCAGCAATACGTTTGCGTTTGCAAGGCTTTGAAGTTGAGGTCTATGAGTCAAATTATACCTACGGTGGCAAAATAAGATTATATCAGTGGGAAGGTTATCGATTTGATACCGGACCTTCATTATTTACATTGCCACATTTAGTTGATGAATTATTTCAACTAGCCGGCAAAAATCCACGAGATTATTTCAATTATCATAAATTGAGCACTGTAACACGTTATTTTTATGAAAATGGCAATGTTATCGATTCGTTTTCTGACGCTGCAAAATTTGCCAATGAAGTTGAACAAAAATTGAATATAAATTCGAAAATCATAACAAACTTCCTTACACTACAACGTAAAACCTATCAGTTGCTCGCGCCTATTTTTATTGAAAAACCCATTCACATTTTTATAAGATTATTCAAATGGAAAAATATACCTGCTTTAATTCACTTAATGCATCCCCGATTTTTAAAAACTTTACATAACGAAAATTCCAAATGGTTTAAAAACATGGATTTGACAATGCTATTTGACAGATATGGTACTTACAATGGTTCAAATCCTTACAAAATGCCCTCACTTTTTAATATTATCAGCCACTTGGAACACAACGAAGGTGCATATTTGCCTGATAAAGGCATGTATGCGGTATCAGAATCCTTGTTCAATCTCTCACTAGAATTAGGGGTGAAGTATCATTTCAATTCTAAAGTTCAAAAAATAAATGTAAATAAGAATAAAGCAGTTGGTATTGAGGTTAATAACTCAATGATTCCGGCCGATATCATTATAAGTAATATGGATGTGAATTTGACTTATTCCAATTTATTAGCAAATCAAAAGCAGCCCAATATTTTTCTCAAAAATGAAAAAAGTACTTCTGCATTAATATTTCATTGGGCTATCAATTCTCAATTTCCCAACCTGGATGTCCATAACATTTTGTTTTCAGGCAATTATGAACAAGAATTCAAACATTTATTTGAACTCAAATCCATATATGACGACCCTACAGTTTATATTTACATTAGCAGCAAAAATAATAATGCGGATGCCCCTGAAGGTTGCGAAAACTGGTTTGTAATGATCAATGTGCCACATCTCAAAAATGATAGTGATTCCGAATTAGATATCAACTTTATTAGAAATATTATTTTTGAAAAAATTAATAAGACATTGGGTACTGAAATGAAAAATTATATTGAAAACGAGCACATTACAACCCCAATAGATTTGCAAAATGTTACAAATAGCTATCTTGGGAGTTTGTATGGAGCTAGTTCAAATAGTATGCTTTCTGCATTCGTGAGGCACCCTAATTTTGCTTCAATAAAAAATTTATTTTTTGTTGGAGGCACAGTGCATCCGGGTGGGGGCGTTCCTTTGTGTTTGCTTTCAGCCAAAATAACCTCAGAACTAATACAAGAAGGATATAATGTTGCTTTATGATTAAAGCCGAACAATCATCAATACATAAATGGCTGATGCATAAGTTTGTAGACTACAAATTAAAGCAAAGATTCTCCAATGTTAACTTCTATTTTGATGAAAAGACCACTAAACTCGACAAGTCTATATTACTCATTGGCAATCATGTTTCGTGGTGGGATGGATTTATTGGTTGGCATATTAATAGAGTTGTTTTCAAAAAACAATATCATGTTATGATGCTTGAAGATCAACTTCAAAAGTTTTGGTTTTTTCGCAAATGTGGTGCGTTTTCAATTAATCCCGGAAATAAAAGTGTAGTTAAAAGTTTGCGATATTCGGCTGAATTGCTATCAAATCGAGATAATATGGTTCAATTCTATCCTCAAGGTAAGCTACATTCTTTATATGAACATCAATTTGAATTTAATAAGGGCTTGGATTTTATCCTTAAAAATTGCCCCGATACACAAGTCATTTTTTTTGCTTTTATCCCTGAATATGCGGCCAATGAGAAACCTTATATCTCTATTTTTATTGAATATTTTGATACAATTGGAAACAACAATTCCATTCAAGAGGCATACCATCAATTTTTTAGTAAATCTCTCCAAAAACACATAAGCATGTTTTCCGAATGATTGAATTGATAATTGTTAGTACCATATTTATTTTTCTCATTATCAGATTATTAGTCGTTTTATATAATTTGTCAACGCAACCACTTTTGCCATTTTATGGTGCACATTCTTCAAATAAGAAAGTATCAATATTAATTCCTTGTAGAAATGAAGAAAAAAATATCGGAAATTTGTTAAATCAATTAACCGGTTTTGATGACGATAATGTCACAGAAATAATCGTTTTGGATGACTTCTCAACGGATAATACAAATATAATTGTCCAAAATTTCGCACATAAATTCAGCAAACTAAAACTAATTGAAGGGAAAGAACTCCCGAAAGGTTGGCTTGGTAAAAATTGGGCATGTCATCAGTTAGTTGCACAGTCCAAAGGTGATTATCTGGTTTTCTTAGATGCGGATATTTCCATCACAAAAACTTGCATATCTAATTCAATTAAACGAATGCAATTGTTTGATTTAAAGGTTTTTAGTCTTTTTCCTGATCAAAAAATGGAAACCTGGGGCGAAAAATTAGTGGTGCCGTTGATGCATTATTTATTGTTATCATTATTGCCATTGCGATTGGTCAGAACTTCGAAATTGCCTTCATTGTCAGCTGCAAATGGACAATTTATTGCTTTCGAAAGGAGCACTTATAACCAATATCAATTTCATGAAAAAGTAAAAAATAATGTATTGGATGATGTTAATATTATGCGTTTTGCAAAAGAAATGGGTTTGAAAGTTGAAGTGCTGTTGGGAAATGGTCAAATATATTGTAGAATGTACACTAATTTGAAAGATGCCATAGCAGGATTTTCAAAGAATTTATTTGCCGGATTTGGCAATAATTTACCAGGTATATTTATCTATTTTGTATTTATAATTTTTGGAATTACTTATATAATTTTTACAGGCAATAATATACTATTTTGTGCCTGTGTTTTGAATATTTGTTTTATAAGATTAGGAATATCTATCTTATCACGTCAATCAATTTTGAGAAATATACTTTTGAACCCAATTCAAATGGTACTATATTTGATTATTGGAGTAAGTTCTGTACAACAATATTACACTAAAAATACCTATTGGAAAGGACGCAAAATCACCTAATATGACAAAAAAAACCAGATCTGCATCTGTTGCTGATAACTTTTCTTCCATTCGAATAATAATATTAATAGTACTTCATTTAGTGGGGGTGTTCGGGTTTTTAATCGATTCACTACATCCATATTTCATTCAAATTATTCCATATCACCTTATTTTTATTTCTTTCATTTTGTTTTTTGAGAAATCGACACTTGAACCTATGTTTTGGTTGTTTTTTGTTTTTGCTTATTTGATTGGATATGGAGCGGAAGTATTTGGTGTAAAATCAGGTATCATATTTGGTTATTATTCCTATACGGATGTTTTAGGATTTAAAATAGCAGATGTGCCTGTCGTAATAGGATTGTTGTGGGCCTCAGTATCATACGCTTGTAATGTTCTGGCTATTCATTTGTTTCCCCAAAGCAAGGTGTCATCAATCATATGCGCGGCTTTGTTAATGGTGTCATTTGATTTTATGCTTGAACCTTTTGCTGTTAGTCAAGGCTTGTGGATATGGCAAATGAATGAAGTCCCATTATTTAATTACATTAGTTGGTTTGCCTTAGGAGTGATAATTAGCTCCATTTTTCATTATTGTATTTATAATGTCAAAAATGAAGTTGCTCCTTATTTTTTATTAACCCAATTTTTGTTTTTTATCGCCCAAAGATTAGTGGTAACAAATTGGGGTTTTTTCAATTAGTTTTGTAATTGTTTGTATTTCAATTAGTAAGAGGTGAATAAAGAGGAAATCAAGCAAACCATTAGTTCGATGCCTCGAGTTGAATTAGAGAAAATTTTATTAAAAATTCTTGCTCGTGAGTCAGACTTGAGAGACACTATTGTACTTAATTATCTTGATCCGGAATTCGGTCAGGAAAACTATTATCTTAAAATTAAAGACAAATTAGAATCATTAAAAACTAAGCCTCAAAAAGGACATTCTTTTGAAAAGAAAACGACTCATTATTTGAGAGATTGTTCCAAATTAATTTCAAAATATGGTAGAATATCCAAAAACCATATCAATGAATGCGACTTAATGGTGGCAACGCTTGATCCAATATTTAATAATCACACCAAAAACTTGGGCAAAAGCTATAAGAGCTTTGATATTCGATTAGCGATGTTGGTTGAAAGACTCATGAAAACAGTTAAAACCAAACTCCATGAAGATTACTTTATTGAATATGAACCCAAAATCAATGGCTACATTTCAACGCTCAAGCAATATTCTGCTCATATTGAAAGAGTAGCCAATTTGCCAAAAAGCTTTTGAACGCAAACAAATTGATAGTTAATTAGTTCTAATTATTAAAACCAAACTTTTATAAAATTGAAAAAAGTAATCATTATCGGATCCGGATTTTCAGGCTTGGCTTCTGCAAGTATATTGGCTAAAAATGGCTTCGATGTAACCGTTCTCGAAAAAAATACCACCATCGGAGGTAGAGCACGTCAATTTAGTCAGGATGGTTTTGTGTTTGACATGGGACCTAGTTGGTATTGGATGCCGGATGTATTTGAACGTTTTTATGGATTATTTGGCCACAAATCCTCTGATTTTTACAATTTAGTTCGACTCGATCCTTCTTATCAGGTTGTATGGGAAGATAATGCCTGGCCCATACCTGCCAATATGATGGATATTTATAAGTTATTCGAATCAGTTGAGCCTGGAAGTAGCGAAAAGCTAAAAAAGTTTTTGAGCGAATCGCAATATAAATATCAAGCAGGGATTGGCAAATTTGTCCATTTACCCGGTAAATCAATTTTTGAGTACCTCGATTTTGAAATTTTGAATGCTTCGATGCGTATGGATTTATTTACAGATATTACAACGTATATCAAAACTTATTTCAAAGATTCTAAGCTTATTCGATTGCTCGAATTTCCGGTTTTGTTTCTCGGTGCTATGCCTCAGGAAACACCCGCATTATATAGTTTGATGAATTATGCTGATTTTAGTTTGGGTACCTGGTATCCACAAGGTGGTATGTTTAAAATTGTTGAAGCATTTGAAAATATAGCGCGCAAACAAGGAGTTAAGTTATTGACCAATGCCGCCGTTACACATATCGAAACAACGGGTAATCGTACTTCGGGAGTATGGGCCAATGGTAACAAATTGGAAGCTGATTTTGTCATTTCTTCAGCAGATTATCACCATACCGACACCAAGCTACTTGATCCTGAAATGCGTCAATATTCCAACGATTATTGGGATTCCCGCAAAATGGCCCCGTCAAGCCTACTGTATTATTTAGGATTAAATAAGAAAGTCAAAGGATTGCTACACCACAATTTGTTTTTTGATGCTGATTTTCAATTGCATGCAACTGAAATATACAAAACGCCCAAATGGCCATCAAACCCATTGTTTTATGTGAGTGTTCCATCCATTACAGATTACTTGGTAGCACCTCAAGGTTATGAAAATATGTTCATCCTTATTCCAACCGCACCGGGCATAATCGAAACACCTGAAGTACAACAAAAGTATTTTGATGTGGTAATGGAAAGAGTTGAAAAGAAAACAGGTGAAAATCTAAAATCAAATATTATATTTAGAAGAGATTATGCCACTTCCAATTTTATTGCGGATTACAACGCTTTGAAAGGGAATGCATACGGACTGGCCAATACGTTATTGCAAACGGGACCGCTTAAACCAAGCATTCAACATAAGCGAATTGAAAATTTGTTTTTTGCCGGTCAATTGACTGTGCCGGGTCCGGGAGTACCACCTTCAATTATTTCGGGCGAATTGGCCGCCAAGGAGGTGATTAAGGCATGTAATTAATTTTTGTTTAATATTTTTCAAGAAAAATTAAACAATTTAAATTTTAATGTGTTGTACCATTATAATATAAATCCTAAACCACCTCTATTCTTTGGATTGAAAACTTTAAACCTCAAAAAATTGACTCATGAAAGCCCTATTTGATTCAACTTCATTCAAAATTAGTAAGCTCATTACCAACGCTTACAGTACCTCTTTTTCTATTGGTACCATGTTGCTACAAGCCAACATTCGGTCACACATTTACACTATTTATGGTTTTGTGCGATATGCGGACGAAATAGTGGATTCGTTCCACGATTATGATAAAGGTTACCTGATCAAAAAGTTCAGAAATGACACTTATGAGGCAATTGAGCACAAAATCTCATTAAACCCTATTTTAAATTCTTTTCAAGCAACAGTTAATACCTTTGGAATCGAGCGATCAATCATCGATTCGTTTCTGGACAGTATGGAAATGGACTTGAAGAAAAGTGATCATGATTTGTTAAGCTACAAAAAATACATCTACGGATCTGCTGAGGTGGTAGGACTCATGTGCCTAAGAGTTTTTACAGAAGGCAATAATGCCATGTATGAGCATTTGAAGAAACCGGCATTAGCCTTAGGTGCTGCCTTTCAAAAAGTGAATTTCTTACGCGATTTAAGGCATGATTCGATGAACTTAGGAAGGACTTATTTCCCTGAAATTCAGGATCAAAGATTCGATAATTATACAAAAAATCTAATTGAAAAAGATATAAGAAAGGATTTTGAAGAGGCGCTTGCCGGCATCAAGCAACTACCTCGTTCATCCAGACTAGGTGTTTATGTTGCATATGTATATTATATGAATTTGTTCAAGAAAATAGAACAGTATACACCAGAGCAGGTAATGCAACAACGAATTCGTATTCCTGATACCCAAAAAGTGTATTTATTGGCACAATCTTATTTTCAACATTCTTTTAATTTATCATGGTCAAAATAATATCAAATAAAATCTCCGCTTGTAAATTCCCGTCTACTAAGAGAAAGGTGGGGGTTGGGGCATTATTTATCATAATTCTTTTTTCAATAAACCTTTATGCCTCAGATATCGAAGCAAGAGATCTCCGTTTGAAATTTTATCAATCGGTTGATAATGAAAAGATTGCAAAGTCCTATTTGAAAGAATTAAGCTCCAAATCCAATTCAGGCAATCCTTTGGTCAAAGGTTATAAAGCCGCAGTGTGCATGCTTATGGCAAAACATGTGTTCAATCCTTATTCCAAAATTAAGTATTTCATTGATGGCAAAAATGAACTGGAACAATCCATTAGTTTGTCTCCTGATAATGTGGAGTTGATATTAATTCGTTTTGCTATCCAAACCAATGCACCTACTTTTCTAGGATATTATTCCAATATTAACAGCGATAAACAGTTTTTGATTGCAAAACTTAAGGATCAAGCCAACGCCAATGTGGATACTGACTTGAGAAAAATCATGATTCAATACTTGAAACAATCCGGGAAATGCAGCAATGATGAAATCAAATTTTTACATTTGCTATAATTATGGAGGAAGTAATTCTGGTCGATACAAATGATAACCAATTAGGTGTCATGGAAAAATTGGAAGCACACCAAAAGTCCCTGTTGCATCGGGCTTTTTCGGTGTTTGTTTTCAATGACCGCGATGAATTATTGCTTCAGCAACGCAATCCCAATAAATATCATTCAGGAGGGTTGTGGACCAACACCTGTTGTGGACATCCTCGACCCAACGAAACCGTTGAGGCAGCAGCATCACGCAGATTATTCGAGGAAATGGGCTTTACTACTGAGTTACAAAAACAGTTTAGTTTTATTTACAAAACGCAATTTGCCAATGGACTTACAGAACATGAATTGGATTATGTTTTTTTTGGGAAATTTAATGGAATATTCACCCCCAACCCTTCAGAGGTATCCGGAATTCGATATCATACATTGAACGATATAGAAAAAGATATACAGTCTAACCCCGACAACTATACTTCCTGGTTCAAAATATGCTTCGAAGAAGTAATGAAAAAACGCAATTCAATTATTAATTAATAATTATTAATTTTAAAATATCAATTTTCATTAACGAACTATTAACCAAATGCTACTCATTTGTTGCTTACTGTTTTTAATAGCCTACTTTGGAATGGAATTCGTAGCATGGTTTACGCACAAATACATTATGCATGGAGTAATGTGGTTTTGGCACAAAGATCACCATCACAAAGACCATGAAGGATGGTTTGAGCGCAACGATATATTTTTTCTAATTTACTCTATTCCGGGTATGCTGCTGATTTTTACAGGATTATATTTCCAATGGTATCACAACGTAGCCATGGGCATCGGAATTACTTTGTATGGACTCACGTATTTTTTGGTACATGACATATTCATACACCAACGATTCAAAATATTTCGCAACACCAATTCCAAATATTTTTTGGCACTGCGAAAAGCCCATAAAGCGCATCACAAGTCACTGGAAAAGCATAATGGAACCAGTTTCGGAATGCTTTTTGTCGATTCCAAATATTTCAAATAGATTTATTGATTAACTGTTATATTTTTACCAAAAAGTTTGAACTTAGTCACCCCTTTCCTAGGAGAGGGGACGGGGGTGAGGCTTTTTAACTCATTATAGTCATTTTCATGAACCACTTCTCCTACTTCCTCATCGACATACTCACAGTACTATTTCCTATAGTTTGGAGTTTTGAGAAAAAGATGAATTTCGTCCAAAAATGGCGATTTCTCATACCCGGACTAATAGCTACTGCCATTTTTTTTCTGATTTGGGATGGTGTATTCACATATTTGGGCGTATGGGGATTCAACCCCGATTATAACTTGGGAATCAATATTATCAATTTGCCTTTGGAGGAGGTGTTGTTTTTTATTTGTATGCCATTTGCAAGCATGTTTGTGTATGAAACCGTGTATTTCCTTTGGAAAGGACGAATTAGAGCAGGTATTCTTCATCAAATAAGCATTGTGATTACTTTTTTCTGCTTGTTATTTGGTATGTACCATTACGACAAATGGTACACATGTGTGGCTTTTGTGGGAAGTGGATTGCTGTTGGGTTATCATTGCAGTATGAAAAACTCATTAGATCATGAGAAATTTTGGGTTTCGTATTTGATTATACTGATTCCCTTTACATTAGTCAATGGCATACTTACCGGAGCCATAACTTCAGAACCCATCGTATGGTACAACAACACCGAAAACCTGGGCATTAGATTCATCACAATACCTATTGAAGATTTTGCCTACAATATGCTTTTGCTTTTGATGAATGTCACTTTTTATGAAGCAGGTTTGAAGAGATTGAAAGTGAATTAGTTAATTTGGATTTGACAACTTTTTAAAAGTTGTCAAATCTCTCTATAAATTCGACAAATAAATTTTTATAAATTATGAAATTCAAATTGATATATACATTTTTAATTTATTCACACATTAATTTATTATTTGCCCAAAATCAAATAGATATCAAACTCGACATTCGCAATAATCAAACAGTTTTTTACAAAAACGAACCCATTATAGGTAACATTCAAATTAGAAACAATTCGAATGAAGATATTGGTTTTTTTATTAAACAAGATTTGTATTCAATAACAGAGAAAAAAAATATTCATGAGCTTGAAAAAGAAAATGATATTAAGATTAAAAATTATAATAGAAAGCTTGGAATTTTATATTTGGAAGATGCTATGCAACATAATGGACATTATTTTCGACCAAATTACAAGAATATTTATGACTCTGTTGACTTTGATTTAAGTTTTGCCCAAAAAAACAATATTACATCAGATTCATTTTTAATAAATCTTGGCGTGGTAGTTCAAAAAAAGAATGAATATAACTATCCAATAATTTTAACATTTGGATTGGACTCTTCCCAAAGTTCAGTGGTCAATGGGAATCATCTTAGAAAGGGTTTTATAAGTTCAAATATGTCAAACGAAGGACTACAAATTGGTGAATATTTGTGGAAATCAAAACTTTATACAAATAGTGGTAAAGAATATAATTTCGAATTTAAATTTAAAATCATTAATCCTACGCCATATCAAAAAGAAAAAATTATTAAATTGACACAAGCTTATGTAAAAAATTATAATATCCATCCAAAAATAGAATTTAGGAAAGCCACTCTAAATGGATTATACGAATTTAGTGTAAATGAACAAGATTCATTACTGAGTTCAATTTCTTTGGTTTTGTTGTGTCATGGTTTAAATCAGCACAATAACTATTTTTTGAATGCTGATTTTAAACTTTTAAAAAAATGTATACCTAAAATTAAAGATGAATATGTACTTCCCCAACTAGCACAAGCATTAGCGCAGCGGTGCTTGTGCGTCAAAGTCCCCAATCGACCTCGTTTCCAAACGGGGTCGGTCGAGACATTCGTTTTCAACGAATAATTATAAACCCATCCTTCCAAGCAGGGTCTTCTTTTTCAGAGACCCTGCGTATTTATCACTTCAAACAAAGCCGCCTCACCCCCGGCCCCTCTCCTCCAGAGAGGGGTGACTAACTCGAAACATTTACCTATTGCTTACTTGAAAAAAAATCAAACAAAAATATATAGAAATTCATTGAAGTAATATCATAAATTATTTATTCCCACTCGCCCCCAGCTATCCTTAGTCTTGTGCGTGGTCAAAATCGAGGGAGACTAAGGATTTTAAATGAAAAGTAGTTTTCAACTGCACAATTATAAAAAAGAAAAGTGGCTACGCACACCCTATTAGCCTTCGATTGTATCGGGCGTGGTCGAGCAAGTCGTTTTCAACGATAAATAGAACTAAGCCAAATACTGGCTAATTAATCAAATCTGAAACTACAGATAAGAGAGCATTTTCAATCCGACCTACGAAACACCAATGCTTTCAACAACAAAAGCATCAGAATTTTTTAAAACAGAAATTTTTATCATTTTTGCAGCCCTGATTTACAAATACTTGATGAATGTCTGAAAAAAGTATACGTGTTTTTGCTTCTGCCACGGTCGCCAACGTTTCATGTGGGTTCGATGTGTTGGGTTTTGCAGTAGACAATCCGGGGGATGAGGCAATAGTACGTATTACCAATTCCAACCAGGTTCGAATCACCAAAATCACCGGTGATGAAGGTCGTTTGCCATTAGATCCCAACAAAAACACAGTAAGTGCCACAATCATCAAAATGTTGGCCGATTTGAAAATTAATGTAGGAGTCGATATTGAATTAGCCAAAAAAATGCCACTAGGTAGCGGATTAGGTTCCAGTGCGGCTAGCAGTGTTGCAGGTATATTTGCTGTAAATGAACTCTTAGGTAAGCCACTCAAAAACATTGAATTATTACCTTATGCCATGGAAGGGGAGCGTTTGGCAAGTGGAACTGCGCATGCCGATAACGTAGCTCCTGCATTATATGGAGGTTTTGTGCTTATTCGTAGTTATCAGCCTTTGGATGTCATAAGTATTCCAACTCCGGACGATTTATATGCATCAATCGTTCATCCACATATCGAAGTCGAAACCCGCGATGCCCGAAGTATATTGCGTAAAGATATCAAACTCAAAGATGCCATTGCTCAATGGGGCAATGTAGCAGGTTTAGTAACCGGACTCATCATGAGCGACTATGAATTAATTGGAAGAAGCATGCATGATCATATTGTAGAGCCTCTGAGAGCTATTTTAATTCCCGGCTTTTATGAAGTGAAGCAAGCAGCCATGGATGCGGGTGCATTAGGAGGAGGTATTTCAGGGTCAGGACCATCCATATTTTCATTAAGCAAAAGTTTAGAAACCGCCCAAAAAGTGGGAAAAGCAATGGCAAATCAATTTGGAACAATCGGTATTGAAAGTGATTTGTTTGTTTCCAAAATCAACGCAAAAGGACCAATAATATTAGAATAAAAAATAAAACTATAACTAAATCATGAGTCTTAGTCATCCCTCTCAGTAGGAGAGGGGACGGGGGTGAGTCTTTAATAAATTCAACATTTACCATTTAACATTTCACAGTGTTACTATATTCAACCAAAAACAAGGATCATAAAGTTTCTCTTGAAGAAGCAGTATTCAAAGGATTGCCTCCCGACAATGGATTATATATGCCGGTGAGCATCCCTACTATGGATGCTAAATTTTTTGACAATATTCAAAATTTGTCCATTGCCGAAATTGCATATGAAGTATGTGCAACATTGTTTAAAGGTTATATATCCAATGAGGACACCAGAAGAATTGTGAATGAGGCAGTTACATTCGATGCACCTTTAGTCAATGTACATGATAATATTTATTCACTTGAACTCTATCATGGACCAACATTAGCTTTTAAGGATTTTGGTGCACGCTTTATGGCAAAGCTAATGGCTCATTTTCTGAAAAATCAAAATAAAGAAATACATATATTAGTTGCTACTTCAGGGGACACCGGAGGTGCAGTAGCCAATGGATTTTATAATACCAAAGGAATTAAAGTCACCATTTTGTATCCAAGTGGCAAGGTATCCAATCTTCAGGAAAAGCAATTGACCACATTAGGGGGCAATATCAAAGCATTGGAAATAGATGGTACTTTTGATGATTGCCAAAGTTTAGTAAAACAAGCTTTTTTAGATCCTGAATTGAATAAGAAGCAAAATTTCTCATCTGCCAATTCCATCAATATTGCCAGACTGATACCACAGTCATTCTATTATTTCAATACCTATGCAAGGTTGAAACACTTAGGCAAACCTTTAGTTTTTTCAGTTCCAAGTGGAAATTTTGGAAATATATGCGCGGGACTTATTGCCAACAAAATGGGTTTGCCGGTATCGAAATTCATTGCCTCAGTCAACAGTAATGATACATTCATACAATTCTTGAAAACAGGCAATTTCAATCCTAAGCCATCCGTTCCTACTTTGTCCAATGCTATGGATGTAGGTAATCCAAGCAATTTTGCCCGTATATTCGAATTGTTTGGTCAAAACCACGAGGCAGTTTCCAAAGTGATAGTAGGAAACAGTTATTCCGACACAATAACTAAAATCACCATTAGAGATGTTTACAATAAAACCGGTTATTTGCTTGATCCTCATGGTGCGGTTGGTTACTTAGGATTAACTGACTACATTAAGCAAAGTAATACAGATGCTGTAGGTGTGTTTTTGCATACTGCGCATCCGGCAAAATTCATCGATTCCTATGATGAGGATTTGAAACAAAAAATCAAAATTCCTATTGAGCTTTCATCGATTGAGTTTAAAGAAAAGCAATCAACCAAATTATCCAAAGATTTCAGCAACTTCAAAGAATATCTAATGGCTAACTAATAATTAGCCTTTAAATCTTGATTTTGATGAATTTAATAAAATCAAGATTTAATTGGACGTTTTTTTTAAACCATATTTTATAATTTTCGTAATAAGCATTATATTTGCAACCCAAATATTCAGGAACGGCTTGAAAAGGCCGTTCTTTTTTTATTCAAATCCCAATTAAATTCACTCATATGAGCAGCGTTAACTATTATACTTCCGAAGGTTTACAAAAATTAAATAACAAATTACAAGAACTCAAAACAAAAGGTCGTTCAGAAATAGCCAAACAAATAGCTGAAGCACGTGACAAAGGAGATTTAAGTGAAAATGCAGAATACGATGCGGCAAAAGATGCACAAGGTATGTTGGAAATGGAGATTTCTAAATTAAGTGATCTGGTATCTAATGCACGTATACTAGATGCAAGCAATGTTGATATTACTAAAGTGTCCATTATGACAACTGTTAAAATCAAAAATCATAATAACAAAATGGAGATGAAATATACACTTGTTGCAGAAGAAGAAGCGGATTTAAAAATTGGAAAGATTTCAATCAAATCTCCTATAGGACAAGGACTTATCGGAAAAAAGGTAGGGGATATCACAGAAGTAAAAGTGCCTGCGGGAACCATGAAGCTGGAAGTGTTGGAAATATCATTATAATATTCTTTAATCGACCTTCTTGAATAATTTTGTTCATTCAAGAAGGTATTTTTTTGCTTTAAATTTTTAATCTCAAATAATTACTCTAATTTTGCAGTCCCTTTTCAAAGAAGGGATTTGTGATTTAATATAAACATTTAAAAGTCAATCACTTAGCCGAATGATTGATGTATTTAGGCTCAGAAAATATTTTATGACTACACAAGAAGTAGAGTTTGATTGGACCAAGTTAGGTCAAAAAGGTTTCGGTTCCGGATACACAACCGAAGAACTTGAAAACATGAATAAGTTGTATGATACAGCTTTTAATCAAGTAACTGAAAAACAAGTAATTAAAGGAATAATCGTTGGAATTACGGATCGAGATGTAATTCTTAACATTGGATATAAATCAGATGGTCTAGTAGCGCTAGCTGAATTTAGAGATAGCCCTGATATTAAAGTAGGTGACGAAATAGATGTATACGTTGAAAATCAAGAAGACAAAGATGGCCAATTGATCCTTTCTCGTAAAAAAGCTAAATTAGTAAGAGCTTGGAAACAAATTGAAGAAGCGTTAGCTAACGATACAATTATCGAAGGTTTTGTAAAACGCAGAACTAAAGGAGGTTTGATTGTCGATATTTTTAGTGTTGAAGCATTTTTACCGGGATCTCAAATAGATGTTAAACCTATTAGAGATTTCGATATTTATGTGAATAAAAAAATGGAGGTAAAAGTGGTGAAAATCAACTATACCAATGACAACGTTGTGGTTTCACACAAAGTATTGATTGAAAAAGACCTTGAAGCACAAAAATTAGGCATCATCAATAACCTTGAAAAAGGTCAAATACTTGAAGGAACCGTCAAAAACATTACCAATTTTGGTGTGTTCATCGATCTTGGAGGCGTGGATGGCTTGTTGCATATCACTGACATCTCATGGGGAAGAATTAATCATCCGGAAGAAATGCTTAAACTTGATCAAAAAGTTCAAGTTTGTGTACTTGATTTTGATGATGAGAAAAAGCGTATATCATTAGGTATGAAGCAGTTGACTGCTCATCCTTGGGATGCATTACCAGCTGATACTGAAGTTGGATCAAGAGTTAAAGGTAAAATTGTAAATATTGCTGATTACGGAGCATTCCTGGAAATTCTACCTGGAGTTGAAGGATTGATTCACGTATCTGAAATGTCATGGTCACAACATTTGAAAAATCCAGCTGATTTCTTGAAAATCGGTGATGAGTTAGAAACTGTTGTTCTTACTATTGACAGAGATGAAAGAAAAATGTCATTAGGATTAAAACAATTAACACAAGATCCTTGGGCGCAACAAGATTTATTGGCCAAATATACGATTGGAACCAAACATACCGGAACTGTTCGTAACTTAACCAATTTTGGATTGTTTATTGAACTTGAAGAAGGAATCGATGGACTAGTTCACGTTTCTGACTTATCATGGACCAAAAAAATCAAACATCCATCAGAAATGGTGAAAGTGGGTGATACTTTAGAGGTTGTAGTTCTTGAAATTGATCCAGAAAACAAAAGATTAGCATTAAGCCACAAACACTTAGAAGAAAATCCTTGGGATACTTTTGAGTCAATCTTTGCTGAAGGAACACAACATAAAGGTACCATTATTTCTAAAAATGATAAAGGTGCAAGTGTTGAGTTGCCATACGGTATTGAAGGTTACGCCATGTTCAAACAACTTACCAAAGAAGATGGTACTGTTGCAGAACAAGGAGAAAGTTTGTATTTCCAAGTGCTTGAATTTTCAAAAGAAGACAAACGAATTCTTTTGTCGCATACAAGAACATACCAAAGTGCAAAAAAATCTTCAGGTTCGGCTAGTAACGAAACTGAACAAGAAGAAAGAAATTCCAAAAAGAAATCTTCTTCCAAAAAGGATAAAGAAAGTAAGTCTGAAAGCAAGGACACTTTCGGAGATTTAGAAGCGTTGTCGTCATTGAAAGATCAAATGAATGACAATGCATCAGGAAAGTCAAAAAAGTCAAAATAATCTGATTTTGATAAGAAATAGAAGCATTTGATTTTCATTTGCTTCTTTATTTAGGGTCGCGTGGCCGAGAGGCTAGGCAGAGCTCTGCAAAAGCTTCCACGGCAGTTCGAATCTGCCCGCGACCTCTAAAAAAAATGAAAAAAAATTTGCAAAGAATAGAGTAAAGTCTACCTTTGCACTCCCATTTTACGAACGAGTAAATAGAGGAATAAAAAAGAATGAATAATGAATAATTATTAATGATTAATTGAGGAACAAAATCTTAATTAAAAGTTAACAAAAAAGTCAAAAAGATTCTGATTTATCAT
>JANRJY010000076.1:0-18667 GCA_033763735.1 Bacteroidota bacterium
CACCCTCGAGACCGGAGGGCATGTCTGCCAGTTTCAACACCTTACAATCTTTAGTGTTTTGTAATTGATGCAAAATTAATAAACCGACTAATTTATTGCAAATAATTTATACATTTGTTCAAATATTTGCATTATTAACAATTTTACATCACTATTAATTAATTTTTAATAATTAATATTTTCATTTATGGTGTCCAATTATCAAATTGACAATACAGATCTTAAAATTTTATCACTTCTCATGCAAGATGCAACAATGCCTTACACTGAAGTTGGTAACAAAGTGCATGTCTCACCTGGAACAGTCCATGTCCGAATGAAAAAAATGCAACAAATGGGCATTATCAAAAATTCTCAATTGATAATTGACTACAGCAAAATTGGATATGACATTACCGCATTCATAGGAATATATCTAAAAGAAAGCCTCTTATATGAGCAAGTAGTTGAAGATCTTAAATTAATTCCCGAAATACTTTCTATGAACTATACCACCGGTAATTACAGCATCTTTGCCAAAATAATCTGTAAAGACACCCAACACCTGATGAGTCTGTTGCATGATAGAATTCAAAAAGTAAAAGGAATTGAACGAACTGAAACCTTTATTTCCCTCCACGAGAGTGTAAATAGGCCACTACTCCTAAACTAAACCGATTAAAATTTAAAAAATTCAAATAAAAAATCTAATTTAGGCGCGTCTAAATTATTATGTTAGAAGCACTGCAATATGACTATGCCATTAGAGCGCTCGTTTCATCATCCATAGTAGGAGTAACTTGCGGCCTTTTAGGTTGTTTTGTTATACTTCGAAAAATGGCATTGATCGGAGATGCGCTTTCTCATGCAATTTTGCCTGGTGTTGTACTTGGATTCATTTTCTTTGGCCACAATCCACTTGCAATATTTGGAGGAGCAGTTTTGGCAGGTCTATTTACTTCATTATTAATTACTTGGATCCAACGAAATTCGATAACCAAAGACGATGCTTCTATTGGCATTGTGTTTACCGCAATGTTTGCATTAGGCATCATTGGCATTTCATGGTTAACTAAGCGCGAAGGTGTGCATTTGGATATGAAGGACTTTTTATTTGGAAATGTGCTGGGCGTATCCGATTCCGATTTGTGGCTTACGGGTATAATTGGACTTTATGTTATTGCCTGCATTGTTCTGTTTTTTCAGTATTTCTTTATTACCACTTTTGACCCACTAATTGCACTTACTATGGGCATTTCGGTGGCGGTGTTCCATTATTTTTTAATGTTTTTATTGTCACTAACCATTGTTGCATCCATACAATCCGTTGGCGTAATATTGGTCGTGGCTATGCTTATAATTCCCTCATCAACAGCTTATTTGCTATCTAACAGATTGTGGGCTATGTTGGTAATATCTGCCTTGGTAGGATTAATATCTGCAACCACAGGATTTATGATTGCTCTATGGTTACAAATAACACCCGGTCCCACCATGACTTTGGTTGCTTCAGTTATTTTTGGAATAACCCTTCTTATTTCTCCCAAAAGAGGATTCATAACCAAAGCAATTGCTCGTTTTCAAAGGAATTTTATTGAAGAGCAACAAGATATCATCAAAGCAATCGAAAAAGCCATTCGAGAACCCAATGAAAACAAGCATATTTTAATTTCTGAATTGAAAGCCATTTTTAATTCTTTTTCCACTCTCATGTTCAAATTGCATCTTTTTGTATTGGTTCGTAGGCGAATGATTCGAGTGCATAACGATAAAATCAATCTCACACACACAGGAAGGCACGAAGCTGATGTACTTATCAGAGCACACCGGCTATGGGAAAGTTATTTGGTGAATAAAATGAACGTGCCCATGGACCAAATTCATGAATCTGCTGAAAAAATGGAGCATATTTTACCCAAGGAATTTGTAGATAAAGTTGACAAAGACCTTGGTTATCCTTTAATCGATCCACATGGTTCACCCATACCTAAACTTCGCAAAAAAAGGTTTAAGCTGTCAGATTTAAAAACAGGTTCTACAGGTATAATTTCCGAAGATCAAACCAATAGTGTAAAAGAATTATGGCACTTAGGGATTTTTCCGAATGCAGAATTTGTTGTTAAGGAAAGCAATACTGAAAGTATAACAATTCAAATAAAAAATTCGATATTTGTAGTAAAATTGGAACAAGCGAATAAAATAAATATAAATTCATAAAAAAATGAAAAACCTATCTAACGCATACAAATGGGTAAAATTAAGCTCAGTTTTTCTGTTGTTGGTATCCTTGACTTCAGCTATTCCCTCAGGCGATAGCAAAGCAATCAATTGGCTAACTATGGAACAAGCACTTAAAGCATCTGAAAAAGAGAAAAAGAAAGTATTCATTGATGTGTATACCGACTGGTGTGGATGGTGCAAACGTATGGATGCAACTACATTCAGCGACAAAAAAGTAGGCGAATATGTAAATAAAAAATACTATGCGGTAAAGTTGGATGCAGAAAGCAACAAAACTTTCAGTTTTAAAGGACGCCAAGTTAGTGAACGTCAACTTGCAGGTGAAATATTTAAAGTAAGCGCCTATCCTACAACCGTTTACCTTGACGAAAACTTTGATATGCTATCTCCTGTTCCCGGATATTTGGATTTGCCTACTTTTGATAAAGTAGTGAAATTTTATGGTGAAGATGCTTTCAAAAAGCAAAGCTGGCAAGAATTTGAAGCTGCTTATAAACCATAATATAAATTTGATATTCAAATGGAACATATAAAAGAAGCCAAAAGATATATTCAGAATGCAAGGGAAATTTTAAGCGAAAAAGCTAAAAAACAAGACGGCTTTTATACAGATAAAAAATACGTAAAAATGGCAGGTCATACTGCATACTTGGGTGTACTATTAGCATTGGATAATGTGTTAGGGGTAAAAAAGAAAGGCAGAAAAAGTGTAGAATGGTATAATGAAGAACTAGCCAAAAAAGACAAAAAAATATCTTCAATTTTTGATAGCACCTACGATTTATTACACCTTTCCTTAGGCTACGATGGTAATCCTGATGCAGAAGTAGCCCAAATTGCATTTAAGAATGCAGAAAGAATTATTGAATGGGCGGAGTTAAAATCAAATTGATTCTTATTGTTTTCAAATGATACAATTGTTGCACTTTCCACACCTCCTGGTGTAGGCGCCATTGCAGTTATCCGAATTTCTGGTAACGATTCTTTTGATATTGTTCAAAGTATTTTTAAAGGTAAAATCCTAAAAAATCAAAATTCTCACACCATTCATTTTGGCAAAATAGTTGCTAACGAACAAGTTATTGATGAAGTTGTAATTTCAATATTCAAAGGACCTAATTCATTTACCAAAGAAGATATACTAGAAATATCCTGTCATGGATCTCAATATATTATTCAAAAAATTATCGAACTTTTGGTAAAGCAGGGTGCCCGATATGCCAAACCCGGTGAATTTACTCAAAGAGCTTTTATAAATGGTCGGTTCAACTTAGCTCAAGCTGAAGCAGTTGCAGACTTGATTCATTCTGATAGTGAATCCGCACATATGGCAGCAATCAACCAAATGAGAGGTGGTTTTGCTAATGAAATTAAAGAACTACGTGAACAATTAGTGACTTTTGCTTCACTTATTGAATTAGAACTTGATTTTGCAGAAGAAGATGTTGCCTTTGCGAACCGAAGTCAACTCAAGAATACAGTACTTAATCTATTACAAATAATTGTACCTCTAATTGATTCTTTTCAATATGGAAACGCAATCAAAAATGGTGTACCGGTTGCAATAATTGGCAAACCCAATGCAGGCAAATCTACATTATTAAATGTACTTCTAAATGAAGAAAGAGCCATAGTAAGTGACATCGCAGGCACAACCCGCGATACCATTGAAGATGAAATAGTTATTAGTGGATTTAAAATACGTTTTATTGATACAGCTGGTTTGAGAGTCACTGATGACAAACTGGAATCCATTGGAATAGAACGAACCCTTCAAAAAATAAAAGAAGCAAGTTTAATAATTTACTTATTTGATGTTTCAAATAATACCAAAGATGATTTGAAAAAAATAATTACTGAAATTGAATCATTTGAAAAACCATACTTACTGGTAGGAAATAAGATTGACTTTGAGCATTATTCAATTTCTAAATATAATGATGGAAATAATTCAAATTCCATAATTTTCATATCTGCAAATAAAAAATTAGGTATCGAAAATCTGAAATCACAAATAATCAAGGCAGTAAACTTAGAAAACTTCAAAACAGGCAACTCCTTAGTAACCAACATTAGGCACTACGAATCATTTCTGCTCACTAAAGAAGCACTCGAAAGCGTATTATTTGGCATTGATTCCAATACTACTACGGAAATAATTGCTGAGGACATTAGAGAAGCATTACATCAACTAGGCTTAATTACTGGTGAGGTAACTAATGATGAAATACTTGGGAATATCTTTAGCAAATTTTGTATCGGAAAGTAACCAGCCAAAACAAACAAATAACAAACTATTAATAAAATATCATAAAGCCCTATAATACAGGGCTTTTTAGTTGTATAATACTATTGGTTTATTTTGTGTTGTTACTTGTTTATTTATCAATTATTTGTACCTTCGTTGTACCTTGAGTGTTGAGGTACAAATTTAAAGGGAATTCCTCTTTATTTTTTGCACTTAATTGCACTTAAATAACCTTAACAATACTAAAGTATATTTAATGAGTTCTAATATTAAGTTACAACGAATTTGCCAACATTGCAGCAATGAATTTACAGCCCGAACTACTGTAACTCGTTACTGTTCTCATAAGTGTGCAAGTGCAGCTTACAAACTATTGATAAGAAAAGGCAAGGTTGAACAAACGAATAAAGAAACGTTTCAAATAAAAGTCAAACCCATTGAGGAACTAAAAGCTAAAGAGTATTTGACTGTAAAAGAAGTTGCCCAACTGTTAAACTGTTCTATTCGGTCAGCTTATTATTACGTTAATAATGGAACTATTAAAGCGGTGAATTTAGGGCAAAGAGTTACTAGAGTTAAGCGTTCAAACATTGACAAATTATTTACTTAATTGATTATGGCAATAAAAGTTAAGCTAAGAGAAAAGCCAATTTCAGGAAATAGGCAAAGTTTGTATTTAGATTTTTACCCGGCAATTCCACACCCCGAAACAGGCGAACCCACTCGAAGGGAATTTTTAGGGTTGTACCTTTTTGATAAGGCAAAAAAACCTATTGACAAACAACATAACAAAGAAACTCTACAACTTGCTGAACAGATAAGGCAAAAGCGTGAAAACTACCTCAACAAACCCGAAATTTACACAGGGTACGAACTGGAACAGAAACGTATTAAGGAACTAAGCGAAAAGAATTTCATTGCCTATTTCAAAACACTTGCAGACAAACGCAAAGCCAGTAACCATGATAATTGGGTTTCAGCTTACAAATATCTTGAAACCTTCACTAAAGGACATTTAAAGTTTGCAGACCTCAACGAAAAGTTTTGCAATGAGTTCAAAGATTATTTGCTAACAACCAAAAGCAATAAGAGCAACAAAACAACCCTTTCCCAAAATTCAGCCGTTTCTTATTTCAACAAATTGAAAGCGACATTGAAACAAGCCTATAAAGATGGGTATTTATCAACTGACCTAAACAGAAAAATTGAACCCGTTAAACAAGCGGAAACACGAAGGAACTTCTTGACCATTGAGGAACTAAACAGCCTTGTTAAAACAGAATGTAATAACCCTCTATTGAAACGGGCTGCCTTATTTTCAGCCCTTACAGGTTTGAGATTTTCAGATATTAAAAACCTTATTTGGGGCGAATTGGAATACATTGAGGGCAATGGATATTTTATTCAGTTCAAACAACAAAAAACAAAAGGGGTTGAAATGATGCCTATTTCTGAACAGGCTTACAGCTTATTAGGTGAACGCAAAGAACCCACCTACAAAGTGTTTGAGGGACTCAATTATTCAGCTTACGAAAACAAACACCTGGCAAAATGGATTGGACTTGCCGGAATAGAAAAAGACATTACTTTTCATAGTTTCAGGCACACCTTTGCTACCTTGCAACTTTCAAAAGGAACGGATATTTACACAGTATCAAAAATGCTTGGACATAGGGAACTAAAGACAACCCAGATTTATGCGAAAATCATTGACAAATCAAAAAGGGAAGCTGCAAATAGAATAGAAATTGAATTATAGTTATGGAACCACAGTTAATACAAAACAAAATATACCAAATAAGAGGGTTAAATGTGATGTTGGACTTTCATTTAGCAATGCTGTACAACGTAGAAACGAGAAGCCTTAAACAGGCTGTAAAAAGGAATTTGAAACGATTCCCTTTTGATTTTATGATTGAATTAACGGAATTGGAAATGGAAGACATGGTATCACAAAATGTGATACCCTCAAAGAGTTACTTTGGTGGCTCTAAACCAATGGCATTTACAGAACAAGGAATTGCAATGCTTAGTAGCGTTTTGAAAAGTGACAAAGCGATAGAAGTAAATATTTCTATTATGAGGGCTTTTGTACTTGTAAGGCAACATTTGACCAACCACAAAGAATTAATTATAAAAATAGCAGAACTGGAAAAAGAAATGAAAATGAAATTCAAAGATGTTTATGAAGCCCTTAATTACCTATTGGACAAGGACAAAATAGAAATTGAGCAAATAAAAAGAAAAAAGATTGGGTTTAAATAATTGAAGATATAATCAAATTAAACGTGAAGCAAATGACAAAATAAAACTCAACTTTAAAATAATTTATATGGCACATGAAATTAGATATTATTATAATTTTGGGTTGGCTAATAAAATAATTCAAGTCGACAAAGACATAAAAATTTTTGAGGATATTGCTAATGATAGAAAATTTAGACCTCTGTTTTTTGATACTTATCAGGATTATTACTTTACAATAAGTGATGATAAAACTAAACAAATATTTGTAAAGACCATTCTTTACCTTTCTGATTTTACAATAACACAATTGATAGATGTTCTACTAAAAGATACAATACCCCATTTTGATGAAATTCTTAAAAAAACTCCAGATAAGAACCAATTAATAGAATTTCTAATTAAATCCCTTTCAATCAATCTAAATGAGGAAATTGAAAGTAGGCACAAATATTCTAATAATAAATATTCTAGACAAGGGTATAAAGATTTACTTACATTACCTCTAGGGGACGATACATCAATAATATACTTTTGGCGTTTTAAAAGTATTTTCCATAGTAATGAGGAAGGTATCACATGGTTTGAAAATTATGAAAGTTTTATACAAAGATTGCATGATTTTGAAGATTATTTAATAGGTGGTTTACAATTACCTTTTGTACAATATTTAAAAGAAGCCAAAACTAACTTGAGTATTGAAAAAAAATTGGATAAACTTAAAGTTCCTCAAATTGCCCTTATTCATATTTACGAAGACAAACAGATAACCGAAGAAAATGCAAATGAAATTGCAGCTAACTACGGCTATACGGCTAAAACTTCGGGCAAGGGATTATACCACGATTATTTAAAATATTGTAAAACTTCTGATAGAAAAGCAAAGCCTACAGCCGAAACTAAAAAAACACTGATAAACAAAATAGAACTTTTTAAAAGCATTGTTAATTATTTGTCAGAGAAGGCAAAACAAAAAGCTAATGATGAAATAAATATTTTAAAAACTATACTTGAAAACGAATATCCATAAACTTTGTAACCAGTTCTAACCAGTTACCCCCTTTTAATCCATCCAAACTTTGTGCAAGAAATTTTAAAACTTGTACAATATGAACAATCCATTTGAATTAATTGAAGCAAGGTTGGATAATATTGAAACCTTATTGCTTGATATTAAACATCAACCCAAATCACAGTCTGAACAACCCCAATCAGACGAACTTTTAACAGTTCAAGACACGGCTAAATTTTTGAGCCTATCAGTTCCCACCGTTTACACTTTAATAAGTAAAGGCGAATTACCAGTAATGAAGCGTTCAAAACGCTGCTATTTCTTTAAAGTTGAGCTAATCAATTATTTGAAGCAAGGTAGAAAAATGACTTTGGCAGAAACAGCTATTGAAGCCGAAAATTATTTGAACCTTAAAAAAGGGCAGCAAAAATGAAAGACCAAAATACAAATATTTTGGCTTTCCTTAAAGTTGTGCCAAAGTTGAAAGAAATACACAAATGTGTAATTGCTCAACTTTCTTATAAGTTTGATGTAAGACCTCAAAACCTTGCTATTCTAATTGAATTGTCCATTCTTTTCAATGGGAACATTTGGAGCAATAATTGAATAAAATGTTTGACGGCTTCAAACTACAATTGCCTTACTTTATTAAAGATTCTTTGCTCAATAATCCTTTGTTGGAATTCAAAGGTAAATTTTCTTTGAAAAACGGGGACTTACAAACAGAGAAATTAATTGCAAAATATCCTGTAGAATCTGAAAAACCATTACTTACATTTATAATTAAGGGTAATTACATAGAATTAATAGGCTCTTTTCATAAATACTGGCAACATGGCACTAACTTTCAGGATTATACTTTTACAGACCTTGTAAACACAATACTTGAACTACAAAACAAGTTTGGTTTAAATCCAAATGAATGTTTGCTACATAATTTAGAAATAGGCTTAAATTTCGAACTATTATATCTTAATGCTAATGAGTTTTTAAACAATTGTATGCTTTATAAATGCCATACCTTTGATTCAGAACTTTTTAGTTCAAAAGGCAACCAAAAACGAGCTAAATTGGCTCAATATCAGGTCAAAATCTATAATAAGGGATTGCAAAACCTCCTATCCGAAAACCTTATCAGGATTGAATTAAAAATCAAAAAAATGGCATTAATTGGTAATGCAACATTGGCAGATATAACCAACCTCAAATTTATTGAAAAAGCATCTTTTCAGTTATTGGACGTTTGGAACGCTGTTATTTATTGGGAAAAAATTGATTCACAAAATAAAGTATCAAAGCCAATTGAGAAATTATTGTACAATTGGGGTAATTCAAAGTACCTGCATGAATTGGTTAATAACCAAAGAAAACTAAAGTATGAAAGAGAAAAGTATAGAAAAATTATAAAAGAAAATTGTTCCAAATCAGTTCATAATCAAATTCAAGAAATGATGTTTGAAAAACTTTTGGAATTTTCTAATGAAGCAAATCAAAAAAATTGTACTGATTTTACCAAAATAATGCCCCATAGGCAAATTGCGTTTCAAATGTAAAACCCAAACTAATATATTGTACCTTTTTTACCATTAAGATAAAGAGTAAATTAGGTACAAAAACGACTGAATTAAATTGGACTTTTAAATGTCAAGTTTAGGAAATTATGGGAAAGAATATCTGATTAAGTTAGTGAGTCTAATTGTTTCATTCCTCGAATGCTAAACTCATTAGTACCAGTATCTATTTCAGAGTTTGAAATTTAGATGCTTTTTAACCTCTTACATTGATACAAATATCGAATGATATTCAATCTGGCAGTCTGTGATTGATAACGGGTTTTATTAAGTATTTGTGATAATCATAAGTAAAGCCATTTATATACGCTCTGTATTCAACTATTAGCTTCTTATTAAAACCTTTGGGTCTCTTTGCAATGACCCTATTTTCAATTAAGTAATCTAATGAAGTATGTAATGATAACTTGGCTTTTAATTCTGGCAAATAATAAATAATGCTATCAGCTTCCATTAAATCGTCTTCTTCGTTTATAATTGATGCCGTGTCATACATGTTATGTATTTTAATGTATATGAATTTTTTATCACAATACAGGTCAATATAATCAGGATTGTGTGCTTCAATCATTTGACCATAAGAAAAACCGAAAATTAATAATAAGAGCAATTTCATTGACTCACAAATTAATCATTAAGTGTATAGTATAAATACGGTCTGCCTCCGTCATTTCTATAGATAAGTTCTATATTCAATATGCCATTTTCTGAATAAAATCTCCATTTCTTATTATTTATTATCACATAATGTTTATTGCATTCTTCAATAAGATAATTTAACAAATCATTTGTATTGGGGATTATTATAGCCGAATTTGTAATATTTTCTTTTTTAGAAAAAAAATGAATACATTCCATAGTTTTATCTTCAAAATAAATATATCTTGTTGAATCATTTGTATAATATTCTTCAAATATTTCGTTAGGGAAAGCTTGCCTTAGCTGTTTAGCAGTGTAATTTAATTTTGCTTGACAAAATATTTGTGATGAGAAAAAAAATGCGATAAAACCAACAATTTTTATCATTATTTACAATGTTGATAACAATAAGTTCCAAGTTTACAATTGCCCCACATCTTATTTTTGCATTGATTGCCTGTTGATTTTGCAATTGCTACACACTGAGGATTCTTTATTGAAACATAAGATTGTAACAAAGTTACACTTAAAAATAATGATATTGTTATTAGAACCTTTTTCATAGTATATCAGATTATTATTTACCAAATATTATGATATTTTTTCAATGACACAAATTTGTGTCACATACTTATTCTTAAAAATAGAATTTGTGTTTTATGGTTTATTTAAAACACAAGGATTTTTTAAAGAAATTTGGTTACAGAGTAAGAGAAATTAGGGATAAGAAATTAATTAGTCAAGAAGAACTCTCTTTTAGAACCCAATTAAGCAGAAATCAAATAGGTAGGATTGAAAGAGGAGAAATAAATACAGGGCTTAGTACCGTTTTTGAAATAGCTTTAGGGCTTGAAGTACCAATAAAAGATTTATTTGATTTTTAGGCATAACATTATTAATAACCTTATTTTTTATCTAATTAGGCTTTTTCTTCTTAAATCAAATGTATCAGACCAAACTTGATAAATTCTACCTGATTGATAATCAAAAGTATTTACAATAAATTTCTTTTTTTTGACAATTACCTTCTTCCCAACACGCATATCAATTCTAAGATTGCCACTTTTTGAATAATCTAATTTTGCTTTTCTGTTAAATTGAGGAAACTGATAAACAGAACTATCTATGTAAAAATCCTTAATATATAATGTGTCATAAGAATTCACTTCAAAATAAATATTTTTATTAAAAATGTAAGCCCCCATTGAAAATTTTGCTTTTTGACTATCAGGAAATTCATAGTAATAAACTCTTTGAGAAAAGGCTGTTTGGATAATACAAATAACGAAAAGGAGTATAATTTTCATTTACGTAAAAGAATATTTGTTATTCTATTTGCATTATCAGATATAACACTTTCAAATGCCTCTAGTTTCAATTCCCCTTTAATTGTTAAGGTGTAACATACCCCCTTTGCTTTTGAGGTGTTTACATATCCTTTTAAAGTCATTTCCTTTGCAATTAGTTGTAATCTGTTATAATCGTTAGTATTTAGTTTTTTGATATTGGTTAGGGTTGTGGGAATGTTATTTGATTTCAATTTTTGTATAGCCATTAAGAACACAATACATGAGAGGTTAATTTTATACTTACCTCTAAAAAGTTTCAATGGAGTATAATAATTAAGTAGTTCCATAATTCTATTAATACATAGAATACAAAATAATAAATACAAGTGATTCTCTGCATGTGACTAATTCAGTATTATAAAGATAGTCAATTGAAGTGGCAATTATTCAGCTTAACTCAAAATAATTGTTAAGAATATAAACCCCATCCCCTCTTTATTTTTTTGAATCCAAAAACGCCTTTGTACGGGTGTGGGGTGGTGTGATACTTCCTTTGTGACTACTCAATATATTTTTTTTTTAGAAATGAAATTCAAAAGTTGGAAATGTGAATTAAGATTCCAACCTTCCAAATTTTTTAATATTCTGTGGGCTATTTTAACCTTTAAACAAATAGTATTATGGAACTAACTACAGATGAACAATTAAAAATGTTTACAGACCTTTGCATTAAGGCAAAAGAAAAAAGAATTGCCGAAGGCAAAGAATATCAGCTAAACGGTACGGTACATGATAGTTATGTAAGGCTTAAGCCAATGTTTAGAAAGATAGCTCGAAAATACCTTTGGTGTGAAAAAAATGAACTTGGTGAATTTAGATTTGCCAAAGAGGAAGTATTTAACATTTTAGGCAATTCTGATTTGATAATCAATGATGTACTCGGAAAGAAATATTGGTTTTAAAACTTGTATAAATTAACTTTTCAAATTTAATCACTTCAATTAATAGCTTTGATTGAAGTGATATTTGGAACTTGTACATTATTAATTTTACAAGTAATGAAAAGTAACCTTTCAAATAAGTACTTAATATACTTTTAAGGTAACAGGTTTAATTTACAAAATTGCGGAAGCTATTAAAGTTAATATTCACTTATTCTTTATTTCTTTAAAACATAATTTGGATTAATAGTAGGTATGGTTTTTTAACAAGTATTAAGCCCAAGCGTATAACTGTAAATTGGTATTATAAGTATTAATAAATTGCCATGTCAGGCAAAAAGTCAAAAAATATTCTTATCATTGCGAATTGTTTACAATAATTTCTAACAGGAATCAATTATTTTAACAAGAAATTCTTAATAAAAATGGCTAAACCAATAAAAGAAACACCGATTTTATCTGGGAAAGATGCAGTAACTTTTTTATCAGAAATTAAATCATCTGAAAATAAAAGAGTTACCCAAAACGAATCAGAAAGGATAAAAAGCAACTTTAATGCCCTAAAGGCTATATCAAATTTTTAAATAGGCTTTATTTTTTCATGGCTTTTGAAGGATTAATATTAAATAGATTAACAGCTGATTACGCAATTAAAAGTTTTGATTGTGATGATACTGATTTAAACGATTTCTTGAAAAATGATGCTATTCAGTATCAGCAGCAACTATTAGCAGTAACCTACTTATTGGAGAGTCAAAATGAAACGATAGCTTTTTTCAGCGTTTTCAATGATAAAATTTCTATTGAAGATGTTGACACAAAATCTAAATGGAAATCTATTTTAAGACTTACACCACATCAAAAAAGATTAAAAAGTTTTCCTGCAATGAAAATAGGTCGATTGGCTGTTAATAAGGATTATAAGAATCGCAATTATGGCACATCGATTATAGACTATGTTAAAGAACTTTTTATTACAAATAATAGAACTGGTTGTAAATTCATAACAGTAGATGCTTATAGAAAATCTTTAGTTTTTTATGAAAAAAATGGATTTAAATATCTTACCAATACAGATAGTGAATCGGATACAAGATTGATGTATTATGACTTAGTCAGCCTTCTCAAATAATTGAATTTTCAATTATTTTGTACCTTATTTGTACCTTAATATTGTAATCTATTAATATTCAGTAGATATTACTTTTTGTATCGGAAAGTAACTATACCATTTAATAAAAAGCATCAATTACCACTCCCAAAGTAAATCCAGAATCTTAAACCTAAAAAAAATACAACACCATACATCAATGCTGCGAGTACCAAATGTATAGGTTGAACCAAAAAAGGTAAGCCAAAATAGGTCAATAAAAACCCACTTCCAAATTCAATTATTACAATTAAAGCTAGTATTAAACTCCAAATTTTAATATCGTATTGATATAGTCTAAAACAAATTGTGCCAATGAATAATATAACAATCCATGCAATCAATCTATGAGAAATAAAAATATAATCCAGTTGATTAATTATACTGCTTCGAAATTCACCATTTTTGACTAATACATCCACTTGTTGACGTACTTGAGTACCAAGTAAAATCTGAGTCAAACAAACAACACAAACTATCAGAAGCATCCATTTTAAACCAAAAATATTTTGTTTATCGATATGAACATTTTCCCTTTTTGCAAGTACATATGCACTAATAAGTATTGAAACTATTAAAAGGGCAAAAAACATATGAATAGTTATCATAAAGGGAGATAAATTAGTGGCAACAACTCTTGCACCCAACCAACCTTGAAATATGATCAAAATCAACGAAAATATTGATAAGAAGAAAATTTTACTTCTTATTCCATATATTTTATATGCAAGATAAACTGTAACAATAATAAATAATCCTGATAAAGCCCCAAACAACCGATTAATGTATTCAGTCCAAGTTTTATAAACATTAAATGAAACATCCAATTTACCCCCCTCAGAATACATTTCTACATAATCTAAAGGTAATTGTGAAATGTTTGTAGGTGGAATCCAAGAACCAAAACACTTTGGCCAATCTGGACATCCCATTCCAGAACCGGTACATCGAACAACTCCTCCAGCAACTATTACTAAGTAAATACAAATAATTGTTGCTATTGACCACTTATGAAATAAATTTGAATTGATCATAATCAAAAAAGCCCATACGAAATCGCATGGGCTCTAATTGTTTTATTAATTATTAAACTAAAATTCCTTCTTTTTTGCCTAACTCAACTGTTTCCTTTTCTGAGTCTAAATTTGATTCAGGGGTCTGAGATAATGGAACTGTTTGAGGAATAAAGTCAGATGAAGCTCCCGGTTTGCTATAATCGTATGGCCAACGATAGACTGTAGGTATTTCTCCTGGCCAGTTTCCATGCTCAGGTTTAATGGGCGCAGTCCACTCAAGGGTGTTCGAATCCCATGGATTTTGTACAGATTTTCTACCTTTGAATATGCTCCAGAAGAAATTAAAACCAAACATTAATTGAGCTGAAAATGTAACTATAGCAGCAGCACTAATGAACATGCTTAAATCATGGAATGAATTAAAAGCATCATAACTGGTAAATGAATAATATCGTCTTGGAAAACCAGCAATACCCATATAATGCATCGGGAAAAACACCGCATATACCCCTACAAATGTCATCCAAAAGTGTATATATCCTAATTTCTCGTCTAGCATTCTACCAAACATTTTAGGAAACCAATGATACACACCAGCCATAAATCCAAAGAAAGAAGCGGAACCCATTACAATATGAAAGTGGGCTACAACATAATAAGTATCATGCAATTGAATATCTAATGCAGAATTTCCTAAAATTATCCCTGTTAACCCTCCAGAAATAAACAATGAAACCAATCCAATTGAAAACAACATGGCTGGTGTAAACACAATATTACCTCTCCAAAGCGTTGCAATATAATTAAACGCCTTAACAGCTGAAGGAACAGCGATAATTAAGGTAAGAAACATAAACACAGACCCTAAAAAAGGATTCATACCTGTTACAAACATATGATGTGCCCAAACAATAAATGACAGAAATGCAATACCTAATATAGAACCAATCATGGCTCTATAACCAAATATAGGTTTGCGTGAATTGGTTGCAATAATTTCAGAAGTAATCCCTAAAGCTGGTAAAAGAACAATATAAACTTCTGGGTGACCTAAAAACCAAAATAAGTGCTGAAATAATAAAGGACTACCACCTATATTATGCAGAGCTTGTCCGCCAATATAAATCTCTGACAAGTAAAAACTAGTACCAAAACTCCTATCAAATATCAAAAGAAGCGCTGCAGAAAACAATACAGGGAAAGATAATATACCAATAATTGCAGTTACTAAAAACGCCCAAATGGTAAGCGGTAATCTGGTAAATGACATGCCTACAGTTCTTAAATTAATTACTGTTGTAACATAGTTAATTGATCCCAGTAACGATGAAACAATAAATATAGCCATGCTAGACAACCACAAAGTCATTCCTAAGCCTGATCCACTCATTGCTTGTGGTAAAGCACTTAATGGCGGATAAATTACCCAACCTCCTGATGCAGGTCCTGTTTCAATAAAAATTGAAATAAACATCAATACACTGGAAACAAAGAAAAACCAATATGAAAGCATATTCAAAAAACCTGAAGCCATATCTCTAGCTCCTACCTGAAGAGGAATAAGGAAATTGGAGAATGTTCCACTTAATCCGGCAGTAAGCACAAAGAATACCATTATGGTTCCGTGCATTGTAACAAGTGCAAGATAAAACTCAGGATCTAATTTTCCGTTTTGAATCCAATGTCCTAAAATAGGTTTCAACCAATCCAAATTCATATCAGGAAAGCCTAACTGCAATCGAAAAATGATTGACATACTTCCACCTATAAAAGCCCAAAGTAAACCAGAAATTAAAAATTGCTTCGCAATAGTTTTATGGTCTTCACTGAAAATATATTTTCTTACAAATGACAATTCTTCATGGTGCTCATGATCATCATGTGCGTGTACATCAGCGTGTGCAGTATGTGTAGCTTCCATTATTTGATATAAATTTACTTTTAATTGATGATTATTTTATTGCTAATTCTTTGGTTGTAACCGGCAAATTTGCCAAATAATCAGGATTTTGTTTAATAAATGGTTCTTGCGATCCATACCATTTTTCAAAATCTTCAGGTTCATCGACAACAACAATAAATTTCATTCCAAAATGCCCTCTTCCACATACTTCAGTACAAGCAAGTTCATATTTGAAACTAGGATTTCCTGTTATACTTTTCATCTCATCTGTAGTATAAATGGGAGTAAACCAAAGTGTGGTAGGCATACCGGGAACTGCATCCATTTTTTGACGGAAATGAGGTAAAAATACACTATGCAATACATCACGAGCTCTTATTTTAAATTGAACTGGGGTGCCTTTAGGAATATGAATTTCTCTTGGCAAAAAATCATCAAAACTAGCTTTGTCTGTAAAGTCTATTCCTACCTCATTGGTAGCATCAATCAAACGGAAATTATAGGCACCCAACTTTCCATCCTTTCCTGGATATCTAACTATCCAGTTAAATTGTTTTCCTGTAATTTCAAGAACCACTGCATTTTTTGGGGCCGGTGATTGAATATCAGTCCATAGTCTCCATCCAAAAAAGACCAAAACCGATAAAACAATTGCTGGAATAATAGTCCATATAATTTCTAACTTATGATTATCAGGGAAGAAATATGCTTTTCTGTTCTCTTTATATTGATAGGTATAAGGGAAAGAAAATAATAAAATATTTGTGGCTACAAATGCAAACAAAATTACACCTGTTACCAACCAAAATAAATTATCAGTTAGAATCCCTTGAGCAGATGCTGATTTAGGCAAATAATGCTCAGTTGCTTTACCAGAATACCAAATAACTAAACTACAAAAAACAATAAAAAATATTGGAAATAAAATGGCGTTAATCTGATTACTGGTTCCTCCTTTTTTATTATAAGATCCTTTAAGTACAGAAATCAAAGACTGTACACGGAATAACATAAAGAATATCGCCAATAATAAAACTACTGATATACCAATAACTAATGAATTCATATCTACTTTATTTATCTAACTGTTTGAGATAATATTTGTTTGAAAATTATCTAAATATTGTGTTGTAACGACTCCTCCATCATTGGATGGTTTTGAGGAATTAATTTTGCCTTTGATAATGTATTCAAAACTACAATCAAAAAGAACGAAGCAAACACTAATAATGCACCAAACTCCATAAAACCCAAGTCACTTGTTCCTTTTGTAGTACCAGGCATTACCATTAAGTAAATATCTAACCAATGACCAAAAACTACAGCAAAACATACTAATTTCAAAATAGAAATTTTTCGTTTAGAGTCACGATTCATTAGCGCAAGAAACGGAAAGAAGAAATTGATTATTAAGTTAAAATAGAAAATACCAGTGTATTTATTTCCAAACCAACGCAAACGATCCATGAAATATACCGTTTCTTCTGGAAGATTGGCATAGAAAATAAGTAGGAATTGACTAAACCAAGTGTATGTCCAAAAAATGCTGAAAGCAAAAACAAATTTACCTAAATCATGAAAATGGTTATCGTTCATACCTTTAAGATAACCAGCTTCTTTCAAATAGATACAAATTAAAGTCATGGTTGCAAGTGACGCAACCCACCAAGTTGCAAAAACATTCCAACCAAACATAGTACTGAACCAATGTGCATCGATTGACATAATCCAATCCCAAGCAGCTATTGAAGTAGAAACCGCAAATACAATCAAAAAAACTGCAGATAAATAACCACTTTTGTGCCAATATTGATCTCCAACTTGTAGATCCTCGGCTAAAGAATATTTACGTATTTGAACCCAAATAATATACCACAAAGCAAAAATTACGACCATTCTACCAAAATAAAATCCAAAATTCAACCATCCTGATTTACCAGACATTATTGGATCATATTCCGGACTTGCTTTATCATAAAGACCTTCGTGTGTCCAATGGAACAAATCATGGTTTCCTATTAAAAACAAACCTATAACAGCAATTCCCATAAAGGGCAAAAATGCTCCAAAAGCTTCAGGAATTCTTTTCATGATTGCAGACCAACCTGCCCAGGCAACGTATTGCACGCAAACAAAGAAAACACCCATTGCAGCAATACCTGTAAAGAAAATTGAATTGTGCCATAAAACTGCATACATACGAGTAATCCAAGTAGGACCATGATGACCCTCAGCAGCTCCTTCAACTGCTTTAACAGCTTCAGCACCATGTGCTGCAACTTCATGACCGTGATCACCGCCACCATTCATGGCTAAAAATACACCTATGCCAAACATGGCTAATCCAACTCCCAAAGCGATAAACAGGTTACGCTTTAACTTATCAGAAAGTGTAAATTGTTCGTCTATTGATACTTCTACGTGATGCAACATT
>JANRJY010000083.1:0-7000 GCA_033763735.1 Bacteroidota bacterium
AGCATACTTAAGTAGCTTTTGTATCGGCTTTGGGCTATTTCACCTGATTTTAATTTTTCAATGATTACACAACCTGGTTCATTGATATGCATGCAACTGTTGAACTTACAATTACCCAAAAATCGCCTCATTTCCGGAAAAAAATGACTAATTTCTGACCTTTCAATTTCATATAATCCAAATTCTTTTATGCCGGGAGTGTCAATAAAAAAAGTATTACCTTCGATAGGAAACATTTCGGCAAATGTGGTAGTGTGAACGCCCTTGTTTGCAAAGTTTGAAATTGGCAAAGTTTTTTGAGTAATATTAACATCAAGTGCATTGAGCAATGATGACTTGCCTACTCCGGAATGACCGGAGAAAAGTGTTTTTTTGTCTTTTAATTCCCTTTTTAGAGCATCAATACCTTCATTGTGAGTAGCAGAAACCAAATACACAGGATAGTCCAATTGGGTGTATAACTCCTTGATATGCGATGCTTTTTGCATTATATCTTTATCGTACAAATCTATTTTATTAAGTACTAGAGCTGCGTTAATTTCAAATGATTCTGCAGCCAATAAAAATCGATCAATAAATCCATATGAAGTTTCAGGATATACCAACGAGGCCACCAATATTGCCAAATCGATATTCGTTGCTATCAAATGAGAGTGTTCCGTTTTGTGCGGAGATGCACGAATAATATAATTTCGCCTAGGTAAAATAGTGTCAATAATTGCTTCAGAAGTATCCGAACCTTCCTTGATACAAATAACTTCATCACCGACTGCAATGGGATTTGTTAGTTTTTTGTCTTCAAGTTTGAATTTACCTTTGAGTCGGGCTTTTAGTAAGGTTCCATCCGTTCCCAATATGTCGTATGATGAACCCACAGAGCGCAATACTATCCCTTTCATAGAATTTTGTTTTCAATGATATATTCCATGATTTTTTGGGTGGCTCCACCATTTGAAAAAATATAATCTTTATTTACTCTTCCTGCTTGAAAAGCTAAGGTCTCATCTTTTAATATTTTTTTGATCAAGTTCATACATTCAAGAGCGTCATTTACACAAAACATTCCACCTTGTTTAATTAAGATCATAGGATCTTTGTCTTTGGTGCCAACATATTTTGGCCCGAAAATCACGGGTATACCATACACCCCTGGTTCAAGTGTATTATGTAATCCTTTGGCAAAACTACAACCTACAAAAGCAATATCTGCATATTGATAAATGGATGATAAAAAACCTGTTTTATTGACTACAAGAACATGTTCGTCAAGTGCGGAACCGGATTCTATATCAGAATAAAATATTTTGGGAATTTTGATTTTGTCGTGAATCACATTCATTGAAACATCATCTAAATATCTCGGTACTATTATTATTTTGAGATTAAGAGTCTTCAAAAATGGGATATCATTAATAAAAGAACTTAAAGCGATAATGTCTTCTGACCAAGTGCTGCCCAAAACAATTATTTTTGAATTTGCCTTAAACTCTTGTATATGAGGCACTTTTGTGCGGTTGTTATAAATTTCAATAACCCTGTCGAATCGTGTATCGCCACATACTTTTGCTTTAATAGAAAGTTTTTTTAGTTTGTCAATAGACGAATCATCAGTGGTGAAAATTGCAGTGAATTTTTGTAACATTAATCTTAAGAATGACCCATACCAGCTAAAATATTTGCTTTTGGGATGAAAATAGGCTGATATTAAAAATGTAGGTATATTTATTTTATACAAATAACTTAAGTAATAATACCACAAATCATAACGGACAAAAAAGGCAGCTTTAGGTTTTAGAATATCAATGAAAATTGCTGAATTTTTTGGGCTATCAAAAGGCAAGTAAAATACGTCTTTTGCAAAGGGGTAAGTTTTACGTGCTTCATAACCTGAAGATGAAAAAAAAGTAAGCACTATTCTGTATTGAGGCCATTTATTAAAAATCATTTCAATCAAAGTGCGGGCTTGTTCAAATTCGCCTAAAGATGATACATGAACCCAAATAACTTCTTGATTATTAGCAGCAAATTTCTCCTTTATTTTACTTATGAGACCTTTTTGACCTTGTGACCACAGTCGGGCTTTTTTGTTGAAAATACCATAAAACGAAGCTAACAAAGGGAAAACAAATAAAAAAATTCGATAAAATATGACCCCAAACATTAGGTTGCTAAAGTACGTTTTTTTTAAGGAATCAAATACATTTTATTACATCCGTTGAACTTGAGGGGTGCTTTAACCGTAATTCAATCATGGTTAAGTATTTATTCATACTGATTTTTCCGGTAATTGTTAGTTTATACTCATGTACCAGTTCTGATGTTGCAAAAACTACAAAAGTAAATATCGAAATTGGTAGAAACAGTGTTGGAATACCCCAAAATGGGACAAACACTTCACATGCAGGTTCAAAGAAAGCTTACTCCGGCTACCAAAGAAAAACAGCAGTCGGTCAAAATTTAGCTGATTTAAACACAAAAAATCCCAACAAATAAACGTAGTTTTGCCTTCAATGAAGGGCATTCTTTTTTATTTTCCGCTATTATTTTCATTGATTACTTGTAATTCAAGCAATCGTACACCTGATAATTTGATCAAAGAAGATGAAATGGTCGAAATATTAATTAGAATCCATTTATCAGAAGCAAAAAGTAGTCATTCGTATATGGCTCCCGATAGCGCCTTAATGGTTTATGCCAATTTGGAAGATTCAATATTTGCCAGATATAAGACAAATAAAAAGGATTTTGAAACCAGCTATGCCTATTATTTGAAAAATATTGACAAAATGGATCAAATATATATGCGTGTGGTTGATAGCCTTGCACTAAGAGAAGCTGTGAGGAATGTGGGATATTAGTTGTTGGTATGTGGTGTGTATTGAGGAATGATTGATGTGTTAAATTTGCAAAGGGTATTAATACACTAATAACTACTCACCACGCACCATTAACTACTCATAAAACACCTTGTTTTTCGACCATTGTTTGTCATAATCCATAAAAAAGGCCATACCCAATAGTATAGTTCCCAATCCCGCTAATCCTGTTAATCCTAATAACAAATCATCAGATCGATTGAGGATCATAAACGACAAAGGTGCAGCGGCATTTAATACACCATGAAGCATTGCGGGAGCCCAAATAGAATTGGCTCTTAAATATATATAACTGAAAATGGGTGAAATAAATACACAAAATAGCACCATCATACCCACACCAGCAATAGGATGCTCAGGATAATTGTGTCCCATTAAAATTAAAGGAGCATGCCATACACCCCATATTAAACCTGTTTGCATCGAAGCATTAAAATATCCTTTGTGCTTCAATTCATTCATTAATAACCCTCTCCAACCAATTTCTTCACCCAAAGCCACAATAGCATTGATAGTGGCACCGCCAACAATAGCACCTCCAATACCTATTATAAACGGATGAACGGACAATAACTGATTTGCATCTTTTATTTTTTGAATCATTTCGGGACTGGAAATTAAACTAATTCTGTCGTAGAAACCTTTCATATCCCATGATATAAATACGCCTGGAAAACAAATAGATAAAATAATGGTGATAAATACTAATGCAAATGGCGTTGCAATGGCCCAAATAAACCAAATGTTGGGTTTTAAACTCAGTTTCAAGCTTGAAATAAGGGGCTCTTTATAAATGAGTTGTATAATTATAGCAACTAACCCGGGAACCCACATAACACCAATACCCATAACTTGATACAACGGGTCATTTATTTTGTAGCCGCTGAAATAAAATAGCGCTTCTATTCCCCAACTTACTATAAAGGTAAGAATAATGAAAAGATTGGTTTTGTTAATTTTTGCCATTTGAAAATAAAATGATAGAAGCAGATGTGATAATTGTTGAGAAAAGGTATTTTTACGCAATTTTAATAAAAACAACCTATAAATAATTAACAATGGCAGGAAATATAACATTTTCAATGATCAAGCCGGATGCGGTAGCTGATAAATACAATGGAGCAATTTTGAAAATGATTGAGGAAGCAGGTTTTCGTATTAAAGCGATGAAAATGACTCGTTTAACGGACGAACTTGCCGGTAAATTTTATGAAGTACACAAAGAACGTCCTTTTTATGGTGAACTGAAAGCGGTAATGTCGGCTGGGCATATTGTAGCCTTGGTGTTGGAAAAAGACAATGCGGTGGCTGATTTTAGAAAACTTATAGGCGCAACAAACCCGGCAAATGCCGATCCAGGCACTATCAGAAAGTTATATGCGCGTTCTCTAGAATCAAATGCAATTCATGGTAGTGATTCAGACGAAAATGCAAAAATTGAAGCTTCATTCTTCTTTTCAGCGTTTGAGATGTTTTAGTTATTATACAAATCAAGGAGTAAGACTTTGACTTGCTCCTTATAATTCAATTACAATACCATATTTCAAAATCTCATTTACTACAGGATTGTTTTTATTGAAATCCATTGAGGTAAAAGGGTGAGGTTCAATTCTTAAATCAACTTTTCTACGAAGTTTTAGTAATTCTATTTGTGTATCAATTATGTCATTTGAGTTATTTATCACGATTGCAAGATCAATATCACTATCAATATGATTTGTGCCTTTAGCAAACGATCCAAAAAGTAATGCATTTTGTACATTATATTTGCTCTTAATAATACTCAAATACTTTCCTGCAATTTTTAAAGCTTCTGCTTTATCCATGTCCTTAGATTTTTAATATTATCAATCCATTCATTTGTGAACTCATAATTACATTTTTTATAAAAGGCTTCTTTGTAGCTATCATACCTGGCATTCAAATTAAAGGATGAAATTGTATCAAGCCAATCTAATTGAGTTTCAGAAAATTCAATTCCGGATAAAGAAGCAAGTTTTGTTAAATCATGTGTAAAAGGAGCATGATTTAAAGTTTTTTTAACAACACAAGCTTTCAAAAGTTTTTCCAATACAATATGCCCAATAAACAATGACCAATGATAATCTTTTGAATTATAAAGATGAATCATTGTTTCAAAATCATTGTCAGAAGTTTTAATCCAATGATTGAAAATTTTTCAATATTAATTTCTTCCAAAACTTGTCTATTAAATTCAAAGGTATTCAAAAAAGTCTAAATCTTATTAAAAAAAAAAAGCACCAAACAGTGCTTTTTTTAATTTTGGGTTTTTGAAAATATTAATGTTCGTCTTTCCCTGTGATTTGGAATTCAAGTTCGTCAGCAATTTCTGCTACTTCTTTTACCATATCTTTTACCAAATCATCAGTAGCATGTTCAACAATAACCGATGAAGCCACTTGTAAAAAGCCCTCTTTAATAATCAATCTGCAAAAGGTAAATGCTCCGGCTTCGTTCAGATATTTTTTCATATCTATAGAATCGTTCCACTCGCATACTTTAGAATCAAATTCCAAAAATTTAATATTTCTTGATTTAGAAATACGACTCCATCCTAACACTCGTTGGAAACGTCCATGTTTTGTAGGCATAATAATGATAGATTGGTTATCAGTATAAGGAATAACTTTTCCACCAACTTCATTTGCATAATTTTCAAGTATTTTATCAAGATTCAGCGTGTGTGCCATATGAGTGATTGTCTATTTAAATCTAATTTTTTACAATATTTGGAAATCTTTTACGCTTAAACAAATTTTTAATTTTAAAATTCAGCACTTTTAGGATATCTCGGGAAAGGAATCACATCTCTGATGTTGGACATTCCGGTTACAAACAGCATTAATCGTTCGAATCCCAATCCAAATCCACTGTGTGGTGCAGTACCAAATTTTCGAGTATCCAAATACCACCACAGTTCTTTTTCATCCATTCCAAGCTCTGAAATGCGTGATTTTAGTTTTTCATAATTTTCTTCCCGTTGCGATCCGCCTATTATTTCACCTATTCCCGGGAAGAGTACATCCATGGCCCGCACCGTTTTGCCATCATCATTCTGCTTCATATAAAAAGCTTTGATGTGTTTAGGATAATTAATAAGTATCACAGGCTTTTTGAAATGTTCTTCTACTAAATATCTTTCGTGCTCTGACTGTAGGTCAGTACCCCAATCAACCGGAAATTCGAATTTTTTAGTTGCTTTTTTTAGAATTTCTACCCCTTCTGTATAAGTTAATTGCACAAATTTGTTGTCAACTACACTTTGCAATCTGTTGATAAGTTCCTTGTCGTACATGTTATTAAGGAACTCAAGGTCATCTTTACAATTGGTTATAGCATAACTTATAAGGTATTTAATAAATTCTTCGGCTAAGGCCATATCATCTTCCAATTCATAAAAGGCCATTTCCGGTTCAATCATCCAAAATTCGGCTAAATGACGGCTTGTATTTGAGTTTTCAGCTCTAAATGTAGGACCAAAAGTATATATTTCTGACAATGCCATAGCTGCTAACTCGCCATTGAGTTGTCCTGACACAGTTAAACTGGTTTCTTTTCCGAAGAAATCTTGGCTGAAATCTATTTCACCGTTTTCATTTTTAGGAATTTTGTTAAGATCTAATGTCGTAACTCTGAACATTTCTCCTGCACCCTCTGCATCCGCTCCTGTTATAATAGGCGTATGCACATATACAAAACCTTTGTTGTTAAAAAAAGTGTGTATAGCGTACGACATTGCATTACGGATCCGAAGAATGGCACCAAAAGTATTGGTACGAGGTCTTAAATGTGCTATTTCTCTCAAAAACTCCAAAGTATGGCCTTTTTTCTGCAAAGGGAAAGTTTCAGGGTCAGCAGCACCATAAACTTCAATTGATTTGCATTGAATTTCAGTGGCTTGGCCTTTGCCTTGTGATGCTACAAGTGTACCAATTACTTTAATACATGACCCCGTATTGACATCTTTCAAATATCCTTCTTCAAAATTAGGCAAATCTACAACTACCTGAATGTTGTGGATGATAGAACCATCATTCACGGCTATAAAAGCAACGGTTTTGCTTTCACGCTTGGTTCTTACCCATCCTTTGAGAACTACTTCT
>JANRJY010000090.1:0-10339 GCA_033763735.1 Bacteroidota bacterium
CAAATGGGACTTCTTATTCTACAGGATAATCCTATCTCTGAAAGGTTGCTCCTCAGCAGAGCCTTTTTCCTTTTCGGATTACTTTCTAAAAATAATGCAATTTCTAGGAAAAATTACCAACTATTTTTGACCACATTACCATTTGTAAAAAGAAGGAAAAAGAGGAAGTTAAGGAATAAAATTATCTCAACACTTGAATCCAGCCATTGAATGTTCTTGAGATATTGGTTTGGGATAAGGTTGCTGTGTAGAAATAAATACCTTCAGCGCAGTTTTCGGCTTTCCAGTAGTTTTTGTAACTATCTGATTCAAATACCTGCGTTCCCCAACGGTTAAAGATTTGTAGATTGATAGAGTTTTGGCAAGTGTTACAATTGATTTGCAACCTATCATTTATACCATCATTGTTAGGTGTTATGACATTTGGGATACTGACTTCCTTAATAATAAAAGACTTTTCTAAATTGCTTATACAGCTATCCTTATCTATACCTTTGAACTTTATAGTAACCAGTCCTTCTTGGGTAACCTTAAAACTATAAATACTATCTTTACTATTATTTTGCTCATTAACAATCCATTGGTATTTGTCTAAATTAGAATCTGATTTTACTTCAAAATCAATTGGTAATAACGCGTAAATAATTGGTGTTGTCTCCCAATCATTTAGATCAATCAAATAATTCGCAATATTAATATTTGATAAAACACTACCTTTATCAATAATCCATATAGAGTCCTTTGCAGGTACGCATCCATTTTTTGATATTTCAAGAATAAATTCACCCTTTTCGGTACTTTGAATGTTTTTTCCTGTTAAAGTATTTCCAGAAGGTAATTTCCATTGGTAAGTATATTGAGTGCCGAGTAAATTAGTCGAAAGGAAATTAATCTTCTTGCAGGTAGCAATATTCGGACCCAATTTAAATTGAATGGGTTTGTTTTTAAAACCGATAGTGTCTAAACCTTCACAACCTTTCTTATTGATATACAAAATATAATTGCCAACTACATTAGCAAATATTGCCGAACCACTAAGGGTAATATTGGTAGGAATTGTCCATAAGTAAGTATCTGCATTGAGGATATTGGTACTTAATACGGTATCGGTTCGGCATGTTTCAAAATCAGTTCCGAGAAAATTTTTGGGAATAGAATCATTTCCTTCTACTGCAATTGGTGTAGATGCATTGCTGATGCAATTAAAATTATTGAACACATTCAAAAAATATTGTCCTGATTTTGAAACGAAAATACGCGGTGTAGTTGCATTGGTATTCCATAGGTAGTTGCTTGACAATGATGCAGTGAGTGTGATTACTTCACCTTTGCAAAAATTTGTTTTCCCCGATACTGATATGGTTGGTGTAGGTGGTATAGGATATATATTGATATTCACTACATATCTGGAGCTATTACAGGTGCCGTTGCTCGATGATATGTAAAAAGTGGTATCTTTTGAAAGTATTTGCGTATTGAATGACGATTGATTACTGAACGATGATATAATAGTGCTATTAGTGTACCAATTCAGAATAGGGCCTCCGGTATTGGTTACTACAAACAAACTTGCCCCACAGTGGGTAATAGTGTATGCGATAGGATTTGGTGGCAATGGATTAATTGTGGCATATACAGGCACTCTATTGCTTTCGCAACCTATTGATGTTGTGGATGTTACATAATAAGTTGTACTGGAACTAATGTTTGTAGAATAAGAACTTGAATTTTGAAAAGAGGAACCACCATTAGATGTCGTGTACCAATTATGATTTGCTGTAGGTGTGGGATTTACGATTATTAACCCCGGTCCGCACCGAGTAAAAGTGGATGATTGGAGGGAAATGTTAAAATTTAGACATAAATTATTTTGGAGAAAAACACTTGTCAGCGTATTGTAATTAGAAACAACAATATCTTTCTTTAAGTCACCATTCAAATCGGCAATATCAAAACCATATGGATTCCCTATCCCAGAAAAAGTACCAGCAAAATTTATCGATCCTATTCCACTTACAGTATATATTGTTATGCTCGCTGAACCAAAATTTGAAACTACTACATCTTGAATTAAATCTCCGTTCATATCTGCATTTAAAACATATCTGGGTTGGTCTCCAACTGAATAACTTGTTGGAGAATTAAAAGTACGCCCATTGTTACGAGTCATAACGGAAAAATTATCGTTCCCTACATTTGTCCAAATAATATCTTTTCTTGAATCCCCATTAATGTCAAAACTAATGATTGATTGTGGATTAATACCTGCACTAAAATATGTTGGTGAAATAAATGTACCATTTCCATTACCATAAATTATTGCTATTTGAGAAACATAATACAAACAAGTAAGAATATCCAAATTTGAATCATTGTCCACATCTTCAACCCATAATCCATATGCTTTTCCACTTAAAGACAAATATGACGGGACACCAAACGTACCATTCCCATTTCCTAAAAATACAGCTATTTTACCATCATACTCATTTGTAATTAATAGGTCGAGTAAGTTGTCTTTATTAATATCATAAATTCTAACTGCTCTTGGTCTTGCAGGGCTGTACAAATTTATTTCTGATTGGGTGAATATCCCATTGCCATTATTAATATTAATATAAACCTTATCGGTAATATAGCCAACGCTAACCAAATCAATAAATCCATCATTATTTAAATCAGCATTTCGAGGAGAATTTGGTTGTATACCAACATTAGAAAAAGTCAAATATTTTGTAAAGGTTCCATTTCCTGAATTGGTAAATATGTTAATTGAATTAGTTACTAAATTCGTAACAGCATAATCCAAATAACCATCATTAGTAAAATCAGCAATGACCATATCATCTCCACCATTATCAGTATTATAATCTGTACGATTAAAAGAAATTTGGCTATTTCCAGATGACCATATTAAAGTAAAAAATAAGCATATTTGTGCATTAAATATCTTCAATGTTTAAACTTCTAAATATTAAATTGTTTCTGAATAAATTCGGCGTGAATATACACAAGATTCATATTAACAAAGACCATATTCCACTAGAGAAACAAAAAATAAAACAAGTAAATCTGTATGGTTTCAAAATGAAAATTAATGAAGGACACACGCTTGAATATAATTTATTAAAATACCCGAAATACTCATTTAATCTTTTAGACATCCATTTGAGAATTAAAGAAAAATACCCGGATCATGCAATTATTGATGTTGGTGCCAATGTTGGAGACACAATAGCATTAATTCGTTCAAAATCAAGTAATTATATATATAGTATTGAAGGGAATGAATTATATTTTAAATTACTTTCAATTAATTATACCCAATTTACAAACATTAGCTTATTTAATTTTTTTTTAAATGAAGTAAATGAATCTTTATCTGCGAATATTTCTGCCTCACGAGGGACACTTCATATCATTCACGAAAATAATGGAAGTAAAGTTGATTTTATCACATTAGATAATCTCATTATTAGAAATTCAATACAAAATGTAAAACTCTTAAAAATTGATACTGATGGATATGATTTCAAAATAATAAGAGGTGCATACACTTTTATAGAAACCCAAAAACCAATTATTTTTATTGAATATGATTTAAATTATTTGTTAAAACTCAATGAGTCTGAGTGGGATGTATTTGAAAAATTATCTTCAATTGGTTATGAGGATGTTTATTTCTACGACAATTATGGAAAATTCTTAATAAAATTAAAGTTGACTGACAAACTAATAATTGAGCAATTAACAAAATACACTTTAGGGGAAGGTGTAATAAAATATTTTGATATCTGTATACCTCACAAAAATGATTCAGATATGGTAATCATTTAAATTTCTATAAAAGGCAAGTGTCTTATTAGTTCAAATGCTTGATTACTAGTTAGGTAATTTAAGTTACCATTTTTATCTTTAGACATTCGGAAATTAGAATTCTTAAAAATACTTTTTATTTCAACACCCTTATCCTTGACTATATCCTCCCTCACAAAAAATGCATCATTTCCATTTTCGTTGCAATAAATGAATCGATAGCCCTTTTTGTTACCTAATATTTCAAGCGCACACAATGAAGCACCAAAATATAATCCACTATAATGTGCTTTAAATCGCTCAAAATCAGGCTGGTATGGGATAGTTATGGCTTTATCGGCACCAACTGCGGTATTGTACTCAATAATTACAATTGCAGGATTTACAACCGAAATGGCTTCCCACACATGATAATCATTACCATCTATATCAATACTAAGCAACCCTATGTTGCCCGTAAAGCCATTATTTTCAATGAGTTGGTTAATATTATCGCGAGTAATAAATGATTCTACAGCTGTAAGGTTATACCTCCAATAAATTTCATCACTCTTAATTGAATTAATATTTTTAGATGATCCATCAATGATAAGTCCTTTCCAATTATTACGCATTAACAAAAATCGGGTATTTGCTTCCAAGTAGTGACTACTTCCGAACTCAATAAATAACTTGTCGTTAACATTAAAATAGTAAATTAAAAACTGAATGATACCATCTTGTCCCCATTGTGAAAAAACCTTGTATTCAAATTGTTCCAATCCGAAATCAGGAGTCCACTTTTCATATACTTTGTTAATTTCCAACAAATTGAAATAAGTTTGTCCCTGTTGAAATTTCAATTGTTCCAACTCCTTTAACTGTGGTTGCAACACATGTTTTCTGATGATTCGTTTGAAAAGAAAAAAAATAAATCTGTCCCAAAGGCTTAATAAAAATGTAAGCATCCTATTTTTGGCATCAAATATAAACAAATGAGTTATTTGACCTTCAAAAAAATGAAAATGTTGTTTGCAAGTACTGCCGAGGTACTGGCATATTTTTTGGCTCCATTAAAAAAAACGCAATCTACTGAAAAACAATTGCTTATCGTTAGGTTGGATGCCATAGGGGATTATATTTTATTTCGCAATTTTTTAGTTTACATTAAACAATCAGAAAAATACAAATCACATAAAATAACAATAGTTGGCAATAATGCTTGGAAAAATATTGCAGAAGCATTTGACAATCAGGTTGTTGACAATTGGATATGGGTGCAAGTCCCTAAGGTTTACTTTGATTTTGACTATCGATTCAAAATATTACAATTCATATATGCGCACACATTTGATACGGCAGTGATGCCTATGCACACACGACTTTTTATGATTGATAAAATTTTTAAGTATCTGAAATGCAAAAAGATAGCTCATATATCGGCATTGGATACCAATTATAATTTGACAAAACTTAATTTAGCGAATGAATGGTTTGACCAAATAGTTGATACTGGGAAAGAAACCATTTTTGAATTTGAAAGAAACAAACTGTTTTTTGAAAAATGGCTAGAAATTAAAATTCCTATAAATAAACCGGAATTAAATACAAATGAAATAGATTCAAATATTGTACTATCAAAATTCAACATTATTAATACCAAATACATTGTAGTTTTCCCCGGAGGAAGCTCAATGGAAAAAAGGTGGAAACCCAAATTTTTTTCAAATGTAATTAACTATATATCTGATATTTATGAATATAAAATATTATTAATTGGAGCTCCTAACGAAATAGAGATTTCCAAAGAAATTTTAAGTATTTGCAAGTCAGAAAGTATCATAGATTTGGTTGGAAAAACCACACTCGTAGACTTAGTGTACCTGATTAAAAATGCAAACTTATTAATTGCCAACGAAAGCAGTGGTGTACATGTAGCAGTTGCCACAGAAACGCCTGCAGTATGTATCAGTTATTCAAGTTTTTATGGCAGGTTTACACCATATCCACCTTCAATTCCACACAAAATCAAATATGTATTTCATCCAAAAATTGAATCAAAAGATGACAGTTTTACTAATTATAACCATTTGTCAATCAACGATATAAATCCAACAACAATTAATCATTTGTTATCAGAAATGTTAAATTAATACTGCTTCGTACTCAACAGTACCAAAGTACAGGCTTCTTCTGTTTGAATATTGTTTTTTTCTGCCAAATTCTTTAACTCATCGTTTTCAGTGCCTGGGTTAAAAACCAATCTTTTAGGTTTGGTTTGCAGTATATAATCATACCATTCTTTTTGATTTGCCGGATTCACGTATATAGTAATAGTGTCAACATCAGGAACATCTATTTTTTCAGCAATGATGTCTTTTCCAAACACACTTCCGCCATTTTTGCCGAACATCACTATTTCATGTCCGTGCCTTGTTAGTGATTCTGCGGCTTTGTAAGAATATCTTTCAGGATTTGTAGAAGCTCCAATGATGATAGTTTTTTTCATGGCTTGTATTTGTTATACGGAAATAACAAATAACTGTATACTAAAATTCAATTATTAAAAATAAAGTCCGCATCCAAAGTAATTCCGTCAAAAATATGAACCGGTACTTTGTCCTCAACTCCAAAATCACCCACATGCATATACTTATTCGTTTCCATATCAAGTACATAAACCAATATTTGCTTGTATTCAGGCATAATTATCCAATATTCTCGAACACCATTTTCTTCGTATAAGTGATATTTATAATCCAAGTCTTTTTTCATAGTACTTGGTGAAATAATTTCAACTATTAAATCAGGAGCACCTACACAACCTCTGTCTTCAATTTTGGTTGGGTCACACACAATGCAAATATCTGGTTGGACTACTGTGTTACTTAGTTTATCAATGCCATTCAAATATACATCAAATGGTGCATGATAGGCTTTACATTTGGTTTTTTTAGTTATATTAACCAAGTTATAAATAAGATTTGAACTAATCACCTGATGATAATTTCTTGGAGCTGGTGACATTTTAAAAATTTTCCCTTTAATGAGTTCCACCATCTCGTCGAATTGCCAATTTAAGTAATCAGCAACAGTATAGCTTTTGTTTAAATCAAGTTGAGATATGTCAGTTATCTTAGTCATTTGCCATATTGAAAAACTATACAAAGTTAATCTTTTTGAAAAATAAATATTATAGTAAATTTAAAAGGTCTAAGCCGATAAAATCCTTTTAATGAAAGACTTCAAAAAATATTATATACTTAATGCACCACCTGAAGAGGTGTATTTGGCGCTTACTTTACCTCAAACCATTCAGCTATGGACGGGAGCAGAAGTCGAAATGTCGGATGTTCCCGGAAGTGAATTTTCATTATGGGATGGCGAAATTGTAGGTAAGAATATCTCTTTTGAACCCGGGCGAAAAATTGTTCAAGAATGGTACTTTGGTGACCAACCTGAAACATCCATTGTCACAATCACACTTCATACAGATAAAAAAGGCACTTCAGTGGAACTCAAACATACAAATATCCCTAACGAAGCCTATGAGGATATTGTAGATGGCTGGAATACGCAATATTTTGGCAGTCTGGAAGAGTTTTATGAAGAAGGGTAGGATAGCGATTAGTGATGAGCGAGTAGCGTATGGTGTTAAAACAAAAATGACTTTTAATATTTCAAATAATCATAACTAATCACTATTAACAAACCTCTCTGAATCTCGAGTATGCATTGAATAGAATTTGTAACACTCTTTTTAGCTCGGTTATAAGGTAGATTAATGAAGGAAATTGTCATTTTATATGTAAAAACGATTTTCCAGACCTTCCCCGCTACAAACTGAGGCAATTGTAGGTCGATTTTATTTTTTGAAGCAATGTACTTGACATTGTGAAACTAATTTGCGTATTTTGTCGGATTTAACTACTGTATTTTGTCGTAAATATATACAAACAGTTTAAGGCTCCAAATTTCAGGAAGTAAGCGACTATTACTATTGAATCAAGAGTAATAATGCATAATGAGCGATGAATATAATTAATTACGTACTACCAACTACATACTATTAACTAACTTGTATCTCTCCTGCCACACATACTATAGTTTTTTATACGGCACTATGGAGCCTGCCGAGCTGGTTGCCAGAGGCAGACAGGCTGGGGCTGACGTTCTTGTGTTGACCGACATCAATAATACATCGGGTTGGTACGATTTTTTGTTGGCATGCGACAAGCATCAAATTAGGCCTTTGTTAGGGGTGGATTTTAGGCACGAGCGACAACCTTGTTTTACAGCTATTGCCAAAAACAGGGAAGGGATATACGCTATTAATGAGTTTTTGAGTGCGTATTCCGCTAGTAAGCAATACGATGAGCCTCCGCGCAGTGAGCATATATACTTGATCTATGCATTTGGAAAAAAGCAACCTCACGAATTACATGCCAATGAGTATATAGGCATTCGTGCTTCAGAGCTCAATAAGTTGTACAACTCTGCGTATTTGCAGTATGCGGACAAGTTGGTGGCATGGTGCCCTGTTGTGTACAAAGATGCCTCTGATTATCACTTGCATGAAGTGCTACAAGCAATTGACCAAAATGCCTTGTTGTCCAAGCTCGACACATTAAACATTGCGCACCACGATGCATATTTTACTTCCGTAGATAAGCTCAAAAGGGCTTATTCCGACTATTCTTTCATTGTTGACAATACATATAAGCTGTTGAAAAGCTGCGAGATACAATTTGACTTGCATACGCCCAAAAACAAGAAATCATTTACCGGTTCCAAGCCCGACGACAAGACTTTGCTTGAAAAGCTCGCCTTTGATGGCTATCGTTATCGCTACGGCTCCGACAAAAAGGCCCTTGCTCGAGTGCAAAAGGAACTTCGTATTATTGATGAACTTGACTTTTCGGCTTATTTCCTCATTACATGGGATATCCTCAGATATGCCGAAAGCAGAGGTTTTCACTGGGTGGGACGGGGATCCGGAGCCAACTCCATTGTGGCCTATTGCCTCAAAATATCCAATGTGGATCCCATAGAGCTGGATTTGTATTTCGAACGGTTCATCAATCCCTATAGAACGAGTCCTCCTGACTTTGATATTGACTTCAGCTGGGATGAGCGTGATGAAATTATTGATTACATATTCAAGCGCTATGGCAAAGGTTATGTATGCCTACTGGCTACCTACAATACCTTTAAAGGCAGGTCTATTGTGCGGGAGTTGGGCAAAGTATATGGATTGCCAAAAGGGGAGATTGATGTGCTTGTAAATGAGCCAAATAACATAGGAAAACACCACGGGCTTTCGGAACAAATTATCGAAACCGGAAAAAAAATTATTGACTTCCCCGACCACTTAAGCATACATGCCGGTGGCATACTAATTACCGAAGAGCCATTGTACTACTACACTGCCTTGGATATGATGCCCAAAGGCTTTCCGGTGTGTCAGTTCGATATGCATGTGGCTGAAGACTGGGGCTTTTACAAATATGATGTGCTGAGTCAGAGAGGATTAGGTCATATAAAAGAAGCAGTTGAAATTATCCGAAAAAACAAACAAATATCGGTGGATATTCATCGGGCAAAGGATTTTTTTAAGGACGAAAATATTAAAAAACAGCTCAAATCGGCACACACAATTGGTTGTTTTTACATCGAAAGCCCTGCCATGCGTGGGTTGTTGTCGAAGCTTCGGTGCGATAATTTTATTTCCCTTGTGGCTGCAAGTTCCATTATTCGCCCTGGTGTGGCTAAGTCAGGTATGATGAAGGAATACATTAGCCGTTTTCATTATCCCGATAAAATCACCTACATCCATCCCAAATTCAAAGAAGTACTGGAAGAAACTTATGGGGTAATGGTGTATCAGGAAGATGTAATCAAAATTGCTCATCACTTTGCCGGGCTCGACCTCGGTGAAGCCGATATCCTGAGGCGTGGTATGAGTGGTAAGTCGCGTTCCAAGGCAGAGTTTATCAAGGTAGAGATGCAGTATTTTGCCAATTGCAAGAAACTTGGTTATCCTGACGAACTTGCAAAGGAGGTTTGGCGGCAAATTGAAAGTTTTTCGGGATATTCATTTTGTAAAGCACACTCGGCTAGTTTTGCGGTGGAGAGCTACCAAAGTCTGTTTCTCAAAACCTATTACCCCAAAGAGTTTATGGTAGCTGTAATCAATAACTTTGGCGGGTTTTATCACACAGAACTATACGTACACGAAGCCCGCATGAGTGGGGCTGTAATTGAGGCTCCTTGTATCAACAACAGCGATTACAAAACCAACATTAAGGGTGATATCGTGTATTTGGGTTTTATTCACATCCTCAATATGGAAAGCGAATTTGCTCAACTTATCGTGCATGAGCGCACGAAGAATGGACCTTACCTTGGTCTGCGCGATTTTATTCAACGTACAGGTGCACCCAAAGAACAACTTAACTTACTTATTCGCATAGGAGCCTTTCGATGTACCGGCAGGAGCAAGCAACAGTTGCTTTGGGAAAAGAACAATTATCTACTATCCAAG
>JANRJY010000093.1:0-14146 GCA_033763735.1 Bacteroidota bacterium
CGGGATAACCAAATGAGCTAAGGGCCCGATATTTAATTTTACATTCGTTCCAATGCTGATTATGAGTCATCCCGAGATTTACTCGGGATAACCAAATGAGCTAAGGGCCCGATATTTAATTTTACATTCGTTCCAATGCTGATTATGAGTCATCCCGAGATTTACTCGGGATAACCAAATGAGCTAAGGGCCCGATATTTAATTTTTACTATTAACCTCCCCTTGATTATAAGTCATCCCGAGTTTTCCTCGGGATAACTCCCGAACTTTTTCGGGATGCTAAGGGCCCGTTTTTCAAACTAATTTCACATAGGGTTTGAAAAAGGAGTGCAATATTAGATATTTGCAGTCACATCCACAAAATAAATGACAGATTTTAGTACAATCAAAAATATGATATTCGACTTAGGGGGTGTCATTATCAATTTGGATCTCGATAAAACATATAAAAGCTTTTCAAATATTTCCGGAATATCGGTGGATGATATTAAATCAAAGCTACATTTTACACAATTTTGGAAAGACCATGAAGTTGGTTTGATTTCTGATGAGGATTTTCGTCAAAACATCAAAAACTTATTGCAAATCGATATTTCTGATAATAAAATTGATGATATTTGGAATGAACTATTGCTTGATATTCCAATTGAAAGAATTAAATTATTACAAAAACTGTCTGAAAAATATAATCTGTTTTTGTTAAGCAATACCAACGGCATCCATTACATTAAATTTACCGAAATACTTCATCAAACTTCCGGGATAAAAGGCTTTCATGAGTTATTTATCAAAGATTATTATTCGCATAATATACAAATGCGGAAGCCCAATGATGATATTTATTTGCATGTATTAAAAGAAAATAATTTATTGCCTTACCAAACCGTATTTATTGACGATAATTACGACAATATTAAAGCTGCTACTAATTTAGGAATTCACACCATCCATGTAATTCCACCGCACACCATCATTGATTTGCTCGAAAATGCCTGACCAGAATAATTCCAAAAAGACATTATACATCCAAATTGCTTTATTCATAATTACTTTCATCACTACCACCCTTGCAGGTGCTGAATGGATATATGGGAGATATTTTTTTCTGAATGAAGACGGGATTGGTTGGAACAAATGGCTAACTTCTGATAAAATAATTGAAAGTTTAAAATTTTCTGTGCCATTTCTATTAATACTTACCGTGCATGAGTTTGGGCATTATTTTACGGCTCGTTACTACAAAATCAAAGTTACCTTACCGTACTATATTCCTTTTTGGTTTGGAATTAGTTCATCTATAGGCACTATGGGAGCTTTTATTCAAATTAAGGAACAAATCAAATCCCGAAAAGAATATTTTGACGTTGGTCTGGCAGGACCTATGGCAGGATTTTTAGTAGCACTCTTAGTTTTGTTTTATGGATTTACAAATTTGCCTCCTGCAACTTACATTTTTTCAATACACCCTGAATACCAGCAATATGGATTGGATTATGCACAAACGGTGTACAAAGGCTTAGAAGGGAACTTTTATATAGGTAAAAATTTGATCTTCTGGTTGTTCGAAAATTATGTGGCGGATCCTTCCCGAATTCCAAATCAATATGAAATTATGCATTACCCCTTTTTGTTTGCAGGTTTTTTGGCCTGTTTTTTTACAGCATTAAACCTGATGCCTGTGGGTCAATTGGATGGGGGGCATATTTTGTATGGACTTGTGGGAGAAAAAAACCATAGGATGATTTCCTTGACTTTATTTTTCATATTTGTGTTTTATGCCGGATTAGGTACGGTGTCGGCTGTGGACTTTGTAAATAACTCAGGTATATATCCATTTTTCTATTTCTTTTTCCTCTATGTTTTGTTTTCAAGAATCGGTAAAAATTTCAAAACAACTTTTCTATTAAGCTTTGGAATGTTTACCATTCAGTTGGGTTTAACCTATTTCTTCCCCGGAATCAAAGGTTATAGCGGTTGGCTATTATTTGCATTCATTTTGGGCAGGTTTTTAGGGGTATATCATCCTGTTGCTGAGGATAATAAACCGTTGGATACAAAAAGAATCATTTTGGGTATTGTTTCTTTGCTAATATTTGTACTTTGCTTTACTCCTACGCCATTTGTGGTTGAATAAATGCCAAATACCTCCGTCAATCCTGAGTTTTTAAGAATTCATTCAGAATCACAAAAATGGAAAAAGTTTGGCCCATACCTGTCTGAACGTCAGTGGGGTACGGTGCGTGAAGACTACAGTGAATACGGAAGTGCGTGGGATTTTTTTCCGCATGATGATGCGCGTTCAAGAGCCTACAGATGGGGCGAAGATGGCATCGCAGGCATTTCTGACGATCATCAAAACTTGTGTTTTGCGATTGCCTTTTGGAATGGTAAAGATGGCATTATCAAAGAACGTCTATTTGGCCTAACCGGAGAGGAAGGGAATCATAGTGAAGATGTAAAGGAGCTCTACTATTACCTCGCAAGTACTCCCACACATTCGTACATGAAATATTTGTACAAATATCCTCAAAACGAGTTTCCATATTGGGATTTGGTTCTCGAAAATGCCAATAGGAGTAAAAAAGAGAAAGAATTCGAATTAGTTGATACAGGCATATTTGACCAAAACAAATACTTTGATATAGAAATTGAATATGCTAAGATTGAAGAAGAAAAAATATTAGTAAAAATAACAGTTCATAACAGAAGCGTTGATGCTTCTGAATTGCATATTATTCCTACAATTTGGTTCAGAAACACCTGGAGATATAATTCTCAAACGGAAAAGCCAACTCTGAGAGAAAATAATGGAAATATTGAGGTGGAGTCGGTATATCCAGGCAAATATATTCTGAAAGACATTTCCTTTGGAAATCCGGATTATGAAATTGTGCTTACCGAAAATGAGACCAATGCAGGTCGATTGTATGGCTTAGAAAGCTATACCAAATATGTCAAAGATGGGATTAATAACTATATCGTTCATGGCAATGATGAATGCGTTAATCCTAGCAATGAAGGAACGAAAGCTGCGTATATCTATAAATTAAAAATTAATGGAGGGGAATCAAAATCAGTTTGTCTTCAGTTGACAGATATTGATGATACGATAGATATTGAAAAAACACTTTCAGCTCGAAGGGGAGAGTGCGAATATTTTTACAATAAATTTTCTTCGGGCAATACAGATATTGTTGAATTGTTGAAACAAGCTTATGCCGGGATGATGTGGGGCAAACAATTCTATCATTTCAATTTGAAACAATGGTTCAATGGTGATCCCGGTCAACATCCACCTCCTGAAAACCGAAAAAATGGCCGTAATTCCGGGTGGGAGCATATTGATGCACACGACATTATTTCCATGCCTGACAAATGGGAATATCCTTGGTTTGCAGCTTGGGATTCAGCTTTTCATTGTATTGCGATTGCCAGAATTGATCCTGTTTTTGCCAAGAACCAATTAATCATGTTTTTGGAACCAAGATATATGTCTCGTTCAGGGCAAATTCCTGCTTATGAATGGGCATTTGGAGATGTTAATCCTCCGGTGCATTCATTGGGTGTGTGGCATGTATACCAAATTGATAAGACTATTAATGGGGGTAAAGGGGACTTGGAATTTTTAAATGCCACATTGCAAGGTTTGGAAATAAATTTTGATTGGTGGTTTTCAAATCAAAAAATTGGAGACAAATATGTATTCAGTGGTGGATTTATGGGTTTGGACAATGTGAGTGTGATTGATCGTGGAGCGAATATGCCGGATGGAACAAAACTTGCGCAGGTTGATGCCACTTGTTGGATGGCTGCTTTTGCACTGGATTTATTAAAAATATGCATTGAAACCAATCAAAGTGAAGAAAAGACAATTAAGTACTTAAATATATTTAATCAAATTGCTTCTGACTTTCAATTGCTTTGGGACAATGAAACTTTGTTTTTTGTTGATAAGCTTGTTGATGCTCAGACATGTGAAGTAATAGAGACTTTTAGAGTTAAAAATATTTCGGGATTGTTTCCAATAATGAGTGTGGTTGTTTTGGAAAAATCCACTTTGAGAGATTATCCGGTTTTAACAAAACATTTGAATTTTGATAACAAAAATCAATGCTTTCTAAGCTTAATTACGATAGATCGGATGCTTGATTTGGTCGGTCAGTTGAGTGATGAAACCAAGTTTTTGGGTAAATATGGAATAAGGTCTTTGTCATATGAGCATGCCAATCACACATTGCAATCGCATTTGCCTATAAAGTCATTTCCTTTACGTTATACACCTGAGGAATCAGAAACAACGAATTACGGAGAAAATTCCAATTGGAGAGGTCCGGTATGGTTTCCGGTTAATTATGTGTTGTTGAGTGGATTGAGCATAATGGGCAAATATTTTCAAAATCAGTATACCGTTCATTACGAGGGGACACAAACCAGCATCACCTTTCTTAGTAAAGCCATTTGTCAAAGACTTTTGAATTTATTTATAAGAAAAAATAATCACACACCTATTTATACCAATTATCCCAAACTCAATTCTGATCCTAACTTTTATAAACACTTGCAATTTTATGAATTTTTTAACCCGGAAACAGGAGCCGGTTGTGGGGCTTCTCACCAAACGGGTTGGACCGGATTGGTTACAGAAGTATATTTCTTAACATTACAATAATCAATTCATTTTCAGTCCTTTTTGATATACTTCCAATACCCTTTTTCTGGCAAATTCGTGATTGACAATTGGTACAACATACATAGGTTTAGATAAGTATTCAGGAACCCAAGTGCCGATATATTTAAGCTGAGGATCAAACTTCTGCATTTGTAACGAAGGGTTAAAAATTCGGAAATAAGGAGCTGCATCACAGCCCGATCCTGCCGCCCATTGCCAACCGCCATTATTGGCCGACAAATCATAATCCAATAATTTTTTGGCGAAATATGCTTCCCCCCAACGCCAATCAATAAGCAAATGTTTGGTCAAGAAACTTGCAGTAATCATTCGGACTCTATTGTGCATGAAGCCGGTGGCATTAAGTTCGCGCATTCCAGCATCTACGATTGGGTAACCGGTATTGCCTGTGCACCATGCTTCAAACTCATCCGGATTATTGCGCCATTCAATTCGGTCGTATTCTTTTTTGAAAGATTGATTCACTACATGAGGAAAATGGCTTAATATCATCATATAAAAATCGCGCCATATTAGTTCATTGAGAAATGTAGGACTTTTTTCAAATGCTAAACTTGCTAATTCCCTAATACTAACCGTTCCAAATCTCAAATGAATTCCTAATCGAGACGTACCCGAAATGGCCGGAAAATCACGATGGTCACTATATTTCAACAATAATTCGTTTTTGACTTCAGAAGGAGGAATAATGATAGATGTTTTTGAAAAGCCAATTTGTGATAAAGTAGGTATTGGTATTGGATTGATTTTGAGAAAATTACCAAAATATTTTTTGTTGGGGTAAGGCTTTAGGTAAAATGGATTGAGCTTTGTTTTCCATTTTTTACTGTAAGGTGTGTAAACGGTATAAGGTTTTTGGTCATCTTTCAATACCTCTTTGTATTCAAATATGCATTGATCTTTGAAAGTTTGAAATGATATATTTTTGGATGTCAATAAGTCTTTCACATAATGATCTCTTTTGATCGCATACGGCTCATAGTCCTGATTGGCAAATACCATTTTGACTTCATAATCATGGATAATCTTCGTCCAAATTTCTTCGGGTTTTCCAATGAATACATGCAAAGTAGAACCTTGTTGTGCTAACTGGCTTTGAATATTTTGTAATGATTGATGAATGAACTCAACTCTTGCGTCGTGTTTGTCCTCAAGTTTTTGGAGAATGTGGGTATCAAATATAAATATAGGTAAAACAGGAAAAGGAGATTTTAGGGCATAATACAGCCCGGCATTGTCCTCCAACCGCAAATCCCTTCGAAACCAAAAAATTGAAATAGGTTGGTTGTTCATAGGTTTGCTATATTTTGGATAGGTTTTTACTTATCTAATTTGTAAAAGCTTTGAAAGACTTTCATTAAGTTCATTTATTTCCATTAATGTCAATTTTCCGAGTTCTCCTAAAACTAAATCTGAGTCTATGGTGGCAATTTTATTTATTCTGATAATGGAATGAGTCTTTAAACCATTTGTAGGTGTTGGAGATAAGTGAATATCAAATTCTGTTTGCCATTTTAATTCACTGGTTATAAAACAAACAGTTACATCAAATTCAGCAACATGCAAAATTAAGGCTGGTCTAATTTTACTTCCTTTTAAATCTGTAAATGGAAAAGGGATTAATACAATATCCCCTTTTTTCACTTGAATTTTAATTTAAGGTCATTAATAGAGTATAAGTCAGGCTCTTTGTTTAAAAAATCAAAAGATTTTGAAGAAGAAGCAATATCTTGAATTCCTTGATTCAATAATTGATCATCAATTTTATGTAACAAAAACTCAACATAATCATTGACTTCTTTAATCTTAAAAGTAGGCAGCCTCTCCATATTGTCAAGAGTCTTTTTTAAAAGAATTTGTTTGTCCATGTCCTTATTTTATCACAATCAAAGGTAAAAATAAATTTACAGGCTTACAACAATATCAATAATAAACGGTATAATTCAAATATATTGAAAATTGTGCCGATGGAATTATTGAAAAATCAGATAGTAAAATTAAACTTTGGTAGATTCAAAAGCCAATTCAATTTTTTTGATTTGGAGTAAATGTCGTTTGGTGTGATTCGAAAGAAACAAATACATGTCTCCTAGTTTGAGCCTTATGAATTGTGAAAAAGAAGTTTCAATTTTGATTTCATTTAGGTTTACAAACTTCGAAAATTGCACCAATTCCATAAATTTCCGCTGATATTGAACAAATTGGTCAATTGCAGATTGGTTAACAATTGAACCAGTTGGATTCATGTTTTTGAAGGCTTTGAATTTTAATTGGTTTTTTTTAGGCAACATACTTTCTGCAAATAAGTTGCCCCAAAAACCACTAATAAATATTTCGTCTTTAATTCCTTTATAATTCTGAATTTTATTTGCAATTGAGGGCAAATATTGTTCGCTATACAAATTCAGGTGTGAAAGGCATTCCAAAATATTCCAAGAATTTTGGCTTTCTCTCCATGTTAATTTTTGCAGCTCGTATTGATTTAGTTTTTCAACTTCATCAATATTTTGCCTGATTTGGTCCAAAATATTATCCAATAGAATATCGGAATTGATTTTCAAATTAAAGTAAGTTATTTGTTTCGAACGGGTTGTAGTTGAAATTTATGAATCAAAGTCCAAAATATAAAAGCTATTATGCTAAAAGTTAATTCGATTACCAACCATTGTGAACCAAAACTGCCTAATGGACCTTCGACAAATGAAGTTATCACTCTTGATATCGCATATGCAGCCCAAAACATGCACAAAAGTACCAGTGCTTTGTTTAAGTCATTCCAAAGCAGATAAATTAATGCAAAGTTAATTACTAACCCAACTCCGCCATAAATTCCCCTTATGGAACTAATCGCATCGGTATTGGGCAAAGTTGTGGCAACCAAATCCATAGTTGCCTGTGGACTATACAATGAAAGTAGACTAACATACAATAATGAAAGAATACAAAACCCAACATATATTTGGCTGCTGATTTTAATAATTTTTGGTGCGTTCATCGGATTATTATTTAAGTTTCTAATGATGCAAAATTGGGTGATTTGACATTACTAAACCTTGATTCAAATCAAGATTTCTTAAGTCTGGATAAGGTTTCGGGCGTCATGCGTAAGTAATTGGCAATATATCTGTTTGGGATTTCCTGAAAAAGTTGAGGGCTTCTGCTTAATACCCTGTCATAACGCTCTTTTGGTGAATGAGTCAACAAGTCTATTTCTCTTTCGAGTTGTTGTAAAACCAGATTTTCAAGCAATCGAGTCCAAAGTATTTTGTTTGTGTCTGCTTTCAAAAAATCATTCAATTGTTCTTTAGTAATTACTTTCAAAATAGTTTTCTTGATAGCCTGAATATAGTATTGTGATGGTTTGCCTGTCAAAAATGAATCTAAAGCAACAATCAAATTATTTCGATATCCAAATCTGATTATTTGTTCTTCAGATTCGTTTAATACATATACTTGCAAACTCCCACTTTGAATGAAATATACATTCGTATCAACGCTGCCTTTCACATTCAAAAAATCATTGCGAGCAATGGTAATTGTTTTTTGTGATAATTCAACTATTTCATTCATAGACAAAAATAGTTTCAAATGTGTTAACTACGATAAACAGTTTACAACCGTTTGACATATTTATTAAAATAGCTTATTTGATATATTTTTTAAATTAATTTAGCACAATGGCTTATTTCATTGTCATATGTGGTTTCATTGTTGCCACTTACACATTATTATTAATAATTGGTCTGGTAATATGGTTACAAATTAAGCCGCTTCCCGAGCCTGTTTGTCTTCCTTGTCTGAAGACTAATATAACCGTAATTGTCCCTTTTCGCAATGAAATTGACCAATTGATAAATTTGCTCGAAAGCTTAAGATTTCAGGATATTCCTAACAATCTTGTGCATATTATTTTGGTCAACGATCATTCTGAAAATGTACAATTGGATAAACTTAAATCATATTTGAAGAGCTATACACTTAGCCTAGAACTTATTAACCTTGTTCAAGATGAAGGCAAAAAATCAGCGATTAGTATAGGTGTAAAACAAAGTAATACGGAATTGATTGCATGTACAGATGCGGATTCCATAGTGCCACCCGGTTGGTTAAGTGCCATAGTTGATATTTATGAGCATACAATGGCAAAGTTTATAATAGGCCAAGTTGTATACACCTCAGATAAAAGTACATGGCAAAATATGCAACAAATTGAATTTGCCTCTTTGATTGGCTCCTCAGCTGTAGCCGCTTCTATGGGTTTGCCAAATATGTGTAATGGTGCAAATATGGCATTTGCCAAATCGGCATTTGTCGAAGTTGGTGGCTATGATGGTAACGATAAAGTCCAATCCGGGGATGATATTTTTTTAATGCATAAGATTTACAATAAATACCCTGATGCAGTCAAATATTTGCACAATCGATTAGCTGTGGTTGAAACACAACCTTCTCACCGATTTTCAGATTTTCTGAATCAAAGAAATCGGTGGGCCTCTAAATGGATGAAATATGAAAATGTAAGTACCATATTGCTGGCAATTTATATTTTCATAGTAAATATGTCGGCTGCAACTTTAATAATCCTTTGGCCTTTTAATCTGTATTTAATTGGAGTGGTTTTATTGGCTAGATGGATTTTTGAATACATTTTTCTCTATGCAATTTTAAGGTTTCTGAATAAAACTTTACATTTGAAGGATTTTATTCCTTTGATTCTTGTATATCCATTTTATGTAGTGTTCTTTGCATTATCTTCACAGGTGGTTACTTATCAATGGAAAGGTCGAAAATCAAATATATTTAAATGACAGAAGAAGAATTCGTAATTCTTGAAGAGCTGTATTTTGTTATTAAATTTACTGATTTGCAATTAAAATCGAATTTAGCACCTGATAATCTGATAGTTATCCTCAAACAAATGATTCAAAAAGGATGGGTAAATTATTTCACTGAAGTCGAGGGTGTTCAAAATCCTGAACTTAAGTCAATGGAAAAGGAATTAAAGAATTGTTATTTCTTGGCAACCAAGAAGGGCTTGTTTGCACATAATTCTAATTAATAATCAGTGAGTTGTAATTATTATATTCAGAACTTTTTTCAATTAATTTTTAAATAATATGAAGCAGGAAATCATCAGAACCCCTTCATACTACGTTAGAAAACGATTATTCAAAAATTGGCCTGCTGTAATAGGTATGATTTTTATTGTGGCCTGTACGCTTATAGCCATATTTGCTTACAATATCATGCCCGATGCTACACCAAGTGCCAATGATGGCGCGGTGCAAATTCAAAAACAACCACCTGGTTTTCAGACTTTTATTCTCAAAACAAGTAGAAATGTTGAGGTTGAGCAACATAATTTTTTTTACAAAATGTTATGGGGACAAGAAACTAAATACACCATATTACCAATTGTAGATTATAGTATCGAAGGAATGGATGTAAAATATACTCCTTCAGGTAGAGTACAAATACCTGAAAGAGTGCCGATTATCAAGTTGATGTTTCCATTGTATAGTGGCAATTCAAAAATGCCCGGATTTGATTCTACACTTAATTACAAATATGAAGGAGATAATGTGGCTTATATTGATCAAAATGGGTCACAAAAGTCGATTGCCAAAGCGGAATTGATTACCAAGTTTAAAGATGAACTTATAGAGAAAAGAACATATCTGCTAGGTACCGACAAGGCTGGTCGTGATATGTTGAGCCGCTTGCTTTTTGGAACCCGTATATCTTTGGGAATAGGATTTGTTTCAGTCCTAATTTCGTTATTGGTTGGGGTTTCCATTGGTGCCATAGGTGGATATTTTGGAAAAAGAATTGACCTGTTTATCATGTGGTTAATGACCGTGGTGTGGTCGATACCCGGAATAATGTTGGTAATTGCCATAAGTTTAGCACTTAACTCAAAAGGTATCTGGGTGGCATTTGTGGCAGTAGGTTTGACGTCATGGGTCGAAATTGCCCGCGTGGTTCGAGGACAAATTATGAGTATTAAGGAAAAAACTTATGTTGAAGCGGCTAAAGCTTTGGGGATCAAAAATTTCACCATTATTCTCAAACACATTTTGCCTAATTTGATGGGACCGATAATTGTAATTGCTACTTCTAATTTTGCATCTGCAATACTCACCGAAGCCGGGTTATCATTTTTGGGATTAGGAGTACAACCTCCCATGCCTAGTTGGGGCATGATGGTAAATGAAGGATTTCACTCCATTGGCACTCAAAATAGTTGGCATCTGATTTTGTTACCAAGCTTGGCAATAAGTATGTTGGTATTGGCATTTAATTTATTTGGAAATGGCTTGCGCGATGCATATGACCCGCAAGTAGCTACCAAGTGGTGATTTTATAATTTCAGTCTACTTTGTCTACACAAATTAATAGCCTAACACTCAAAAACCTAGAGCTTGATGCATTGCTTGACATCACCAATGCCATCAATAGGCAACCCGATGAAAAATCATTGCTTAAAATTTTTACATTTACACTAATTGCAAATTTTAAAATTCAATCAATTTTGTATTATGAGCTAAAAGATGATAAATGGGTTTGTACCTTACGACACGGTGTGGACAAAGAATACAATCCACATTCAGAAGAACTGATTCAAGTATTAGAAACCAATCAATTTTTTAATTTTAATGAATCTGAATTTAAAACCATCACCAACCATTTTGATTTCTCTATTCCCTTAACTATCGACAACAAGATTGTTTCTTGTTTGCTTTTAGGAGGTGCCCGAAAATTTACAGGGGAGCCTGAAGCCATTAAATTTATTCAGACAATGGTGAATATTCTTTATGTGGCTATTCAAAACATAAGGCTCACAGAAAAGAAAATTGAACAAGAAACCCTAAAAAATGAATTAATAATAGCTCAAAAGCTTCAAACCAATTTGTTCCCTCAAACTTTGCCTCGAAGACCGGATCTAAAAGTAAATGCCACCTATATTCCTCATCAATCGGTCGGCGGCGATTATTATGACTTTATCGAAATGGAAGATGGCGATTTTATGGTTAGCGTGGCAGATGTTTCCGGAAAAGGACTGTCTGCAGCATTTATAATGTCAAATTTCCAAGCCGCTTTTAGGGTACTTGCCAAGCAATCCATGCGTTTGGAAGATATTGTAACTGAACTGAATAGTTTAGTTTATAACAACACTAAAGGTGAAAAATTTATCACCTTCTTTGTCGCCCGATACTTTAGGAACAAAAACATGATTCATTATTGCAATTGTGGTCATAATGCACCAGTTTTAATGTCGTTTGACAAACACATTCAACATTTGGACAAAGGGAGCATGATTTTGGGCGTTTTACCTACCTTGCCTTTTATCGAATCCTCAAAAATTTATAATGTTAACAAATCAGTACTTTTTGCATACACCGATGGTTTGGTGGAAACATATGAAAAATTTAATACAGAAGCTGGAGAAGATATAATTGTAAATAGCATGCGCGAATCTGAAGATTTTGATATTTTGCATCATCAAATTTTGGAACGAATGAAGATATCTGAGGGAGCCATGGACGATATTACCATTATAAGTTGTTGGTTTTCAACTGAAAATATTATTGAAGAATAAATTATGGAATTACAATCACTAGAGAAAAAAGTAAGTGCTTTATTTGAATCGAAGTTCAACCAACAACCACAGCTGATTTCATCCGCACCGGGTCGCATCAATATTATTGGTGAGCATACAGATTATAATTTGGGATTGTCAATGCCGGCCGCAATTAATCGATGGGTTATTGTTTGCTTTGCTTGGCGCAATGACAACATTGTAAAAGTTGCCAGTGAAAGTTATAACAATGAAATGGTTTACACTATTGGACAATCATTCACTCCCAGTGATAGTTGGATGAAATTCATTTACGGTGCCCTTGAAATATTTCAAAGGACAAATAAAATGGATAAAGGGTTCAACGCTTTCGTTTGGGGCAATGTGCCATTGGGTGCTGGCGTTTCTTCATCAGCGGCAGTTGAGGTGTCATTCATGAACTTATTAAGGATGGCTTATAAATCGCCAATGACGGATGTTGAAGCAGTGAAGAATTGTCAAAAAATTGAACATGAATACATAGGTGTTAAAAGCGGATTGCTTGATCAATACGCTTCCTTATTTTCTAAAGCCGGGAAATTAATGAAATTGGATTTTAATTCACTAACGCATGAATATTCAGATGCCGATATGGGAAATTGGTGTTGGGTACTTGCCAATACTAAAGTCAAGAGAGAACTTTCCGGCAGTAAATACACAGAGCGTGTAAATGAAACTCAGGAAGGATTGAAGTGGTTGACCACCAATAATCCTAAAATTAAGGGATTCAGAGATATTACAATTAACGATGTTGAAACTATTCAAAATCCGGTTGTTAAAAAAAGATTAAAACATTTTGTACTTGAAAATGCTCGTGTAGATCTTTTGGCTAAAGCATTTGCGGCAAAAAACATTCAAGAAGTAGGACGTATTTTGTATGAAGGACATACGTCCTTACAAGTGGATTACGAAGTTAGTTGTGATGAACTTGATTACTTGGTTGAATTGGCCAAAAAATTTGATGGTTGTGCAGGTGCTAGAATGATGGGTGGCGGATTTGGAGGATGTACAATAAACCTCTTGAAAAAAGAAAAACTTGCAGATTTCAGTACTTATATACTTTCAAATTATAAACAAAAGTTTAATATTGATAGTGAAATATATGCTTTTGATGTTGTGGATGGTGCAGCTTGCAAACCAACAACTTAATTCAAATATCTGTATATCGTTTCAGTGATTTCCTCTTGAGAATAGGGTTTTTCAAAAAAATGACTAAAACCAAAATTGATATATTTTTTGAATTCATTTGGTGGCACGTAGGCTGATATTGCAAAAAACTTACAATTGTCAGATTCTATTTTTTCTTTTAGTTTTTGCATCATCACAATTCCATCCATGCTTGCATCATCAAGGAAAATGTCCATTAATACAGCATCATAATCATGAGCTTCTACTAATTCAAACGCAGTGACTGCATTCATTGCAATAGTAAGTTCAAAACTATTTTTAAGTAACTCAGTAGCAATTAATATACTAATTGGGTCATCTTCAATTAAAAGTAATTTTGCCTTTCTTTCTTTTTCATTCACCATGGATAGCTACTATTATTAATCAGAATTATATACACTCGATTAAGCGCATGTAACTTTTTTGATGGTGTATTGATAATGATGTTAGTGTAATAAAACCAAATACATTAACTAAAAATAACAAAAATTGTTAAAAAGTCTTTTAAAGTTAAATTTGTAAGTAGAAGGAAAGTGTCAAAAAATAAGCAGCAGCAAATAAAAAAGTTGCTGCTGCTTAGGTAAGATAATTTTTATTTATTTCGAAAATTGAACATTTAAAGTTTGAATATCATTTGGTACAAAAGGCATCAATCCTGTTAAAGTTGATAA
>JANRJY010000097.1:0-17864 GCA_033763735.1 Bacteroidota bacterium
AGAAGCAGTGATAATCAACTTGTCCTTATCTGCCTCAAAAAGAAAGTTTTCAAGAATGGGAACTATAGGATTGGAAGCAATCACACCACTAACTGTGGTAAGTTGTTTGAGGAGCGAGGATGATGAAACAACAAACTTCATGATAATTAGTTGATTTATAATAGGTTAATAGAAAAGGTCTTAGCAAAACACTTAGAAGTGCTTAAATGCAAATATAATTTATTATACATATTTTCATTGCTTATTTAATGATTTTCTGCTTAAAAAAATCTTTTTTCTGAAGAATGTATTCAAACACAATGGGTCGGATGGTAACTAGTTCATTATGCTTAGTTATAATTCCGAAAATATCTCCCTTGATTTTAGGATTATAGTATATCCATATTTCATTTGAATTGTCTTCATTTGAATATTTCACTGATACTTTAAAAGTAGGTTTCATTTTTAAAAGACTGTCTTTTTTGAAATCAAATTTGGCATCTAAATATTCTTTAATTGAAACATTATTAAACAAATCAATATAACTTCTAAGCTTTAAAGTGTCGGCATCCGGCACTTCGTTTACTTTAAAAACATTATTCATTTTGCTGATTGTAAAATTATCCTGAGGTTGTTCTGTGTAAATAACTGTAATTGAACTAATATCACCCAAAGTACGGGAAAACAATGTTTTGTCTTTAAAAAATAAAGGATTGGGAGAGAAATAATAAGTAAATGGAAATTCTGCTCCTGGCATTTCAATTACCATAGGTACGGTTTGTGTACCAATCAAAGCAATGGCGGTGAATGGATTGGATGAGTCGGGATAAATAATTAAAGATTCTGCATCAGATTGATCCCCCTTAATTGAAATTGTAAAACCCTTTTCTTTTAATCGACCGATTGCCTTTGTTTGTTTTTCTTTAAATACTTCTCTTACTATTTTAATTTTGGGCAATCCTCCTATCAGCCTCCCTACCCTATTTTGATCGGCAATTGCATCATTCAAATACCAAATCCTATTTTTTAGTTGAAGTTCGAATTTTGACCTTTGATTATTGGTGATGGATATTGACGAAACACTTGCGGAGTCCGTTTTAGGAAATTTTTCGCCTGTTTGTTCAAAAGTGGAATTGATTTTGCTTCTTTGCACACTATAAAAAGCCAATGCCACACTCAAAATAGCAATTAAGGTCAATATTTTTGTTGACTTTGGAATATTAGGAAGCATATCTTTTTTTGTAATAAATAAAATAGAAAATCCCAAAACCAATTAAAAGAATTAGCGGAAAGGCAATATTTATAGTTTGCCAATACAATCTATCTTTTTTAGCCTTTTGTTTATCTAAAGGCCTCAACTTAATTTGACGAGAACGTGCTTGAATTATGCCGTTCTCATCTGCCATATAATCTATGCAATTTTGAATCAATTCTTTGTTGGCAAATTTTTTGCGAAGATATTTATCAAAACCTAAAGGATAGGCTTGCGATTTATCAGGAGAAACTTCATTCCTAATAATATCACCATCTGCGAAAACCATTATTTTTGAACTTCTTGATTTTTCTTCGAATCCCGTTTCTCTTTGCTTTTCGGCAGATAATCTATTGGTATATAATGACTTGAACTGACCAATTAGTAAATATGCCACCGGAATTTGACTTTTGTTGAAATCGTCCGGTCCTAATTGCTTTTTAGCTTCCTCGAGTTCAATTTTGAATGGAATAGTTTGTTCTTTGCTATACTGTGAAGTGTAAATCAAAGGTATTTTTTGAATACCTTGCACTTTAATAGTGTCAATAGAACCTGTAAATTTGCTAATAACTGCTGACATATTTTTTACAGAAACATGAGTACCAAATCGTGTGAGGATTGGATAGTACATCCATGGAACCAATTGATTTTGAGGTTTATCTCCTAGCATGCCTACAACCATGGGTATGGCACTGCACTGCATGTCCTTTACAATAGTGCTATTTAACCGAACGCCATATTTGAAAAGCATGTCATCTAAGTTCAAATTCATATCTGTAATCACAGATTGATTTGGGTCGTATCCTTCCATTGAGGCATTTGTTTTATCCAAGAAAAATATTGCCTTTCCGCCTTTGATTATAAATTGATCAATTTTCAGCTTATCATCATCATTGAAAAATCGAGTTGGCTTAGCAAAAATCAAAATATCGTAATAATCATTAAGATTACTTATTGCAGACGGATTAATTCGTTCCACTTGATAGGTTTCTTTAAGGGAACGAGCGATATCATCAATTTCTTCGTTACTTAACTCCCCATGTCCTTCAGTAAAACCAATTCGGACGTCAGAGGAGGCCACTACTTTCTTGAAAGCAGAAACAAACTGATATTCAAGTGCTTCCACGGATTGATTTAACATTTCAGACGGACTCGAACCTTGATTTCCGGTAAGCAATTGCACAGGCACTTCTTTGCCTTTGTAAGTGATTATTGCTCCGGGAAATATTATTTTTTCGGATTGCTTACCATTTTCGGATGCATGTAAGTTTGTGGGTTGCAAACCACGTTTTGCCAACTGCATGAAATATCTACTTCTTTCTGCTTCGTTTTTCCCTGAATTGGGATCAATAAAAGAATATTGAATATTAGCACCTGAATATTGACGAAATTCATCCAAAATTTGTTTGACTGATTTCTGTAAACGATCAAAACCAGGAGGCAAGTCACCTTCCAGAAATACTTCAATGAAAACTTCTTTATTGATTTGCTTAAGTAGTATTTTTGATTGGTCTGAAAGTGTATGGCGTTTTTCCTCAGTAAGATCCCATTGGTAAAAAAATTGTGAGGCAATTACATTAGCACTAATAATAATGACTATAAATAATAAAAAGTTGATGATATGAATTTTGTATTTTTCTTCCAATGGATGCGGAAATAAAAGCCGACAAAGGTATAATATTGGACTAATTAATAAAACTAATTTCAAATTGCTTTTTATGATTATTAAATCTTTCAATGAATTGATGTATGATTGAAAAAATATATATAAAATTGTATACACTTAACCCAAAACAAAAACAATTATGAATAAGCTAACAATGATTATTTCTGTGTGTACACTTTTATTAGTACAAAGCATTTTTGCACAAGAACCACCAAAAAGTCCTAAAGCAACTGCTGAAGGAAAAGGCGTAAAAATTACCTATGGTCAACCTTCCAAGAGAGGTCGCGTGATTTTTGGAGAATTAGTACCATTTGGACAAGTATGGCGAACAGGAGCTAATGAAGCTACTCAAATTACTTTTGACAAAGATGCTACCTTTGCAGGCAAAGATGTTAAAGCTGGTACTTATACCCTTTTCACTATTCCTAATAAAGATAAATGGACCATTATATTAAACTCGAAATTAGGACAATGGGGTGCCTACGATTATGATAAAAACAAAGCAAGCAATGTACTTACTGCTGATGTTCCTGTAACTACGGCTAGCGAAATGACAGAAAAACTAACACTTTCATTTGATGATAAAGGACTAAACATTGTTTGGGATATGACTAAAGTAATTATCCCTGTGAGCGTAAAAATGTAATTTTTTAATGTAAATTAATTCCTTAAAACATAATTATAAATTCAATTTTGCGGTTAAAATAATTCTTTACTTTGACCGCAAAGAATTGAATTAGAATAAGATAGATTATTAAAATAATAATATTTGAAACTTTTATTTTACTCTTTTTTGAAAATTAAATTGGCAAATATCGTGGTGATGTACCTTAATAATTATTGAATTCTGATAAATGTTGTTTATCAGTAAATCTTTTTTTCACGTCTTTCTAAATCCAATCAAATTAATTACAGCAAATAACTAAAGAATTATTTGTGCAGAGTTAGTGTCCACATATTTGCATATAATTCTTGTATGCAGGTTTGTATTACTATGTTAAAATTAATTTCATGAGCAATTATCGGATAGATTCTTTATCATCTATTTAAATAAAGCCAATTAAAACAACTTTCAATTAGCTTTATATATGATACTGAAAATGTATTACTTAAGTGGTTTTACCAACTATTTTGGCTATTAAAACCAAATCCAATCACTAAAGACGCAATTATTCCAATACTATTGAATGGACACCAACCTGTGATACACCCCATTTTTGGTAACAATCGATACTTTGTATATAGCCTTAGGTAAAGCGGCTAAATTAAGCTGTTTGATGCCCTCAAATGATTCTATCGTTTCTGAATATACCTCTTGGCCAATTTCATTGACGACAAACAATTCTACTTTACCTCGGATGTTGTCAGCTACCATCAAAAATACACCATTATTTGGATTCGGATAAATTACGATTCCACGAGTTTCTTTTGACTCAACTTCTGTATTTACTCCGCCTTGTCCACTAATGGTTATTATCATTGAACCCGATATTTCGCCATTAGAAGCCGAAGTAGCAAAGACAATGATTTTGCCATCAGAAATTGCAGTTAATAAGCCCGTAGTTGAATCAATTTTTGCTTTACCTGAAACGGTAAGCACGCTCCATTTGACATTTGTATTTGTTGCATTACTTGGGCTTACTATAGCTGCAAATTGCAAAGTACCATTGGGCGTGTTTATTACTGCATTTGGCCCAGATATACTTAAGGTGATACTTTGAACTGAATTTTGAATAACTGGAATGTTTTGCCCGGTTATTGTTATGAAAGCAAATGACTTGATATAAGGGTTATTTGTATTTGTAGCAGTAACTGTTACCATTCCATCTCCGGTAGCCGTAAAAGCACCAGTAGATGCATCCAAAATGCCATTTGAATTTCCGGAAGTAATGGTGTACACAATATTTACATCTGTAGCACAAGAAGGTAATATTTGGGTTGCAAAATTAAATACTGCATTTTTTGAAGAAATAAATTTGTTTTTTGGATTAATAAATATCTGATTTACAGGTATAACTTGATTGTTTACATTAATAGTGTCAATTGCAAATACATTCTGATTTGATGTACTGGCTTTAACTACAAGTTTTCCATTTCCTCCGGTAGATTGTAATAATCCATTTCCTGAAATACTTCCTGACGCACATTGAAATTGTCCAATAATAGACCAACCAATTACTGAATTACACAGCAAAATTGAAGGATTTGTAATAACGCCTAGGACAATTGTACCTTTATTTGCAGAAATTGTTTTTGATGTACCTAAAGCGGTAATTATCAAACTTGATATGGGTGTACATTGACCTGAAATAGTACAAATTTTTGAAACCAATATCGCGCTATTTTCTATAGATGTAGCTGTTACACTAACTGTTCCATTACTAATAGCTGATAACAATCCAGTATTTGGATCAATTGAAGCGTTTCCGGTAATACTTGAAACAGACCAAGTAATTCCTTGATTATTGGCACAAATTGGCAGAATTGAAGCTTGCATTTGAAGAGTTCCGCTTTGATTTGAAATAGTAGGATTTATGTTGTTGATATTTATGGATGTTACACTTAATATATGGTTAGTAATTGTTACAACTATCCATCCCGAAATTGCATTGTTGGATATTGATGTACCAATAACTGTTACAAATCCATTACCCCCATAACTACTTAACAAACCACTGCCAGAAATACTTGTTTGGGTACAACTGCTATTGATTACACTCCAATTGACTCCTGTGTTGGTTGCACAGGAAGGCAACACATTAGCAAACATTTGCAAATTACCATTTTGAACTGAAATACTTGGATTTGAATTGGTTATCGCTACTGAATTTATGTTAATATTCTGACCTGTTATTGTAACAATTTTAGAATTAAATATAGAACCATTTGAAACAGAGGCACATGTAACTGTAACTGTTCCATTTCCACCATTGGTTTGCAATAAACCCGTTGGAGAAATGGTTGCAGATCCACAATTTCCACCCGTCTGCACTGTCCAATTTACGTTCTGATTTGTTGCGCATGAAGGAGAAATGGAATTTGACATTTGCAATGTTCCACTTTGTGAATTTATTACGGGATTAGAATTCGTGATAATTATCGAAGCTACTGAAATGGATTGACCGGAAATAGTGATTGTTGAATATCCTTTTACAGAGGGTGATTGTACGCTTGTACATACAACTGTAACAATTCCATTTCCTCCATTAGATATTAAAAGTCCGGTGCCTGAAATATTTACCCCAGCACAACTGGTAGTTGATAATATACCCCAGGTAACATTTTGATTTGAAGCGCATACAGGGGAAATGCTGTTATTCAATTGAATAGAACCATTTGGCGTATTAATTTGAGGACTTATGTTAGTGACAGCTACTGAAGTTACATTAATCGTTTGCCCACTTATTGTTACCTCTTTCATTGAAATAGCACTTCCATTTGAAACAGATGTACAAACTACAGTCACTACGCCATTACCACCTATTGATTGTAATAGTCCGGCACCAGTAATACTGGTATTTGCACAATTAGACCCTTGTATAACAGACCAAATAACATTTGAATTAGTTGCGCAAATAGGTGTTATAGCACTATTCATTTGAATAGATCCGTTAGGTGAATTAATATTTGGATTTATATTGGTTATTTGAACCGTATTTACATTTATGGTTTGACCGGAGATGGTTACTGTACTATATCCTTTAATTGATGGATTTTGAACACTTGTACAAACGACAGTGACTACGCCATTTCCACCAAAAGATTGTAATAATCCGGTTCCGGATATACTAGCACCAACACAAGAAGTATTTGATAATATAGCCCATGTAACAGATTGATTAGTTGCGCATAAAGGTGCAATTGTATTATTTAATTGTAAGTTTCCATTTGCAGTATTGATTTGAGGATTTACATTTGAAATGCCCACACTAGTTACATTAATTACTTGTCCAGAAATGGTAACCGTTCGCTGACTTACAGCACTTCCGTTGGCAATAGATGTACAAACCACAGTTACAACACCATTTCCTCCCAATGATTGCAATAGTCCTGTACCTGAAATACTTGCGCTTGCACAATTGGAATTAGGATTTACTGACCATGTAACTGCTTGATTTGTGGCACAAACAGGAGAAATGGTATTTGTCATTTGTAAATTTCCACCGTTTGAAGTAATTAACAAATTACTATTCGAAATGCTTACGCTTGTAACGCCAATATTTTGTCCTGAAATACTTAAAATTTTAATACCAGATACTGAAGGTGTCGCAACAGAAGTACCTATAACAGTAATTATTCCATTTCCTCCTGTAGATTGTAAAATTCCTGCACCTGAAATTGTTGCTGCAGCACAATTGATTCCGGAAATTACAGACCATGTAATGCCTGTATTACAAGCAAAAGAAGGATTTAATACTGTTCCCATGGCTAAATTACCACCTGCTGAACTAATTACATTCACAGGTGAAGTAACCGTAACTGAACTAACAAATGGTGCACATTGACCAGTTATGGTAATAGTTGCAAAACCAGCAACTGTAGGATTTGAAATAGAAGTAGCTTTAACTAAAACTAAACCATTTCCTGTAGCTGTAATACTTCCAATTGCATTAATTAAAGCCGTACCTGTACCCGAAACAATTGACCATGAAACAGCATTATTTGAGGCATTTGATGGTGAAATTGATGTACCTAAAGAAAGTGTACCATTTTGAATATTAATTGAAAAATTATTTCCAGAAGAAGTTATTGTAACATTAGAAACTTGGATAAAACCAGTGTTCAAAGTTAAAACATAAGTAGATTTTAAAGTTGGAAAAGGAATTGAATAACCTAAAATTGTAATTACACCATTTCCACCACCGGTAGAAACCAATCCAGAACCATTTACCGTGGCGGTTGCCAAGCCGGAAGTAGCAGTAATTACGTAACCAGTTGTGGAATTACATACAAATGAAGGCGTAAAAACAGGGTAAAGTTGTAAGGCATTTCCTGGAGCCAATGAAGTTACATTTCCAACGGATTGAAGTATAATATTAGTTATACTTGGGCTACATTGGCCAGTAATTGTAATAATTATGGTGTTTTTTACAGTTGGATTACTAACGGAAGTTCCTGTAACTGAAACAATTCCATTTCCCGTTGCAGTAATAATTCCAGTAGTTGTGTTTATTATGGCACTTCCAGAACCGTTGATTATTGATAGCAATACGGTTGAATTAGTTGCACATATAGGAGTAACTGAAGGCAATATTTGAAGTGTTCCGTTTGGTGCAGAAATGCTGGAGACTCCACCTAAACCAATAATAGTTACAGCGGTTACGGGTACAATTTGATTCACTAGATTAACAACATAAGAATTTTTGATAGTGTTATTAGATACCGAGGTACCTGTGACAGTTACAATACCATTTCCATAATTTGAAGTAAGTAGTCCAGTTCCTGAAATAGATGCTCCCGCACAACCTGACACTCCAGTTATACTCCATAATATGCTTGGATTACATACAAAAGAAGGTGTGAAATTGGATCCAAGTTGCAAACTACCTTTATCAGTGTTAATTTGAGTAGCTCCACCTGTGGCAGTTATTATTAAACCTGTAATGATATTATTGCATTGGCCGGTAATTGTTACTAAAGCACTTCCGGTTATACTAGGGGTGCTTACCGATTGTGCTACAACTTGTACAACTCCATTACCTACAGCTGTTATTACCCCTGTAATGGAATTGATATTGGCATTTCCAGTAATTGATAATATTGACCATCTAATTGAATTATTTGTTGCACAAGATGAAAGTACTGTAGAAACCATTCCAAGTGTACCATCTAATACAGAAATTAATTTATTTCCTCCTATTCCATCCACGTTAATTGAGCTAACAGGGACATTTTGACCTGTTACTGATATTAATATACTTGAAACCAAAGTTGAATTTAATACTGATCTTCCTGATACAATAATTAAACCATTCCCAAATGTAGAAGAAAGTACATTGGATGTTATACTGCCATTTGCACAGCCAGATACTCCAGAAATTGAATATGAGGTTGTAGTATTACACACCCAACTTGGTGTATAAAGCATATTTATAGCAATACTTCCTTTATCTGTGGTAATCTGTGGTAATCCTGTTGTGGTGAGTGAAATTTGTGTAATATTCGTGGCGCAAACGCCAACAATCGTAAAAAAATTTGAACCGATAATAGAAGAGTTACTTGCTAATGTCGCGATTACTCGAATTGTTCCCAGACCAGTTGCAGTAATAATTCCATTTGAACCAATGACTGCAGAACCTGAAATGCTTTGAATTGACCAGTTTACATTTGTTCCCTGACATATTGGGAACACATTGGATGTTACTTGAAGAGTACCACCTATGCCTCCAATTGTTTTAATATTTCCTACTCCATTTACCGTTATTTGTGGAGTTAAGCCACTTTGACCACTAATTGTAACCACTAATCTATTTATTAATGAATAGTTTCCAACTGAAATTGTTGAAACTGTCACAATTCCATTAGAAAGCGGTGTTAAAAGCCCACTGCTGTTTATACCGGCAATAGAAGAAGGGGAAGTTGTAAATATTACTGCTTGATTGGTTGCATTTGATGGAGTAAATACGGTATTGAATTGCAGCGTTTGTCCACAAGCGGTTATCACATTGGATGTGGTTGTAGAAATAAAAGACGTAACAGTGATTGGTTGGTATGAAATTCGATAAATTCCTACAACACTTGCCGTGCCACTTCTGGCCAAATAATACATATTTCCATCAACACCTGTATTTAAACCTATATTCCCATCACCACTTACAACGTTATTTGGGTTTGTTAACATATTACGGGCAAAATTTGTTCTTACGTTTCCATTGTTGACGTCTAATGTGTTGATATAACCATTACACAAATCCATGTAAAATAGCTTGTCTTGCCATATTGAAGGCCAATTGGTAGATGTAGGTTTAAAATATGTCATCCCTACAATTGCACAACCCAGAGCAGTAGAATTTGCCCCTCCCGAATACGCAAAAATTGGATCATAATATAGAGGGTTATTCAATATACCTTCACCATGCGGGTAACCAAGGTGTTTTTGTAATCCCGGTACGGTAACTAGGTTAATTTCTTCTCTTTGCGCAGCTGGAGATGAACCAACATCACCAACAAATAATTCATTGGAATTACCTTTGAATGTCATTGTAAAAGGATTTCGCATACCTTTGGCGACAAAATATCTTTGTTGCTTAGTTACAGGTGTCGGTGAAGAATAGTAAGGGTTATCTGCTGGTGCAGTACCATCTGGATTAATCCTTAATATTTTACCCAAATAAGTATTCATTTCATCCGGCCAAGTTGGAGGAATCCATGTTGGGCCACAATTACAATTAGTGCTAAATAAATTCATACAGGAACTTGAGCACCAAAGTTCTGCATCGCCTATAGCCAAATATAATTTCCCATCCGGTCCTATTTGCATTTGTCCTCCATCATGATTTACACCTACAATAAATCCGGGAGTGATTTCTAAGTCAATTATAGTTTGTTTTGTATTTACAGGAAAAATGTCCCCATTCATGGTATATCGTACTATTTTATATAACACAGGCGTTCCGGGCAGAGGTTGACCTTGATATATATTACCTTGCTGCGCACAGGTATAATAAAAATAAACATAGCCTGTAGCAGTAAAATTTGGATCCACGGCAAGACCTAATAAACCTTTTTCATTTTGAGAATAAACACTATCAAGTGTTAATGCTACACCCGGCATAATTGCGCCATTCTTAAAAACTTTTACAAATCCTTGTTGCTCAGCTATTAATATTCTACCATCAGGTAAGAAAGCCATATTTACAGGAAAATTTAATCTGCCAATTCTTTGATTCACAAATCCAGAAGGGAGAATTTGTGAATAAGTATTTATTAAAACAAAAGTTAAAATTAATATATATAAATATTTGATATTCATTATTTTATGCATCTAATTGTTCTAATTTTTTATTATTTTTTTTGTTATGATTTCGTTATTTGTTCGGATGATTAAGAAATACATACCTATTGGTAATTGTCCACTATCAATATCAATACTATTCATGTTTTCAACATTGAAATGCGATAGATGATCTCCAAATGGTGTTGCTAATGTGATGTTATTGACTTTTTGGTTAAATAGAACACGGAATTTGGTTATAAATGGATTTGGGGAAATTTGTATTTGATTTCCCTGATTTTCATCCAAGCCTGTAGTACCGGAATGTCGAACGATAATGTATTTAGTGGACGAAGCACTCTTAATAGTAACTGTTCCTGATTGGTTATTGGACCAATTGTTGTTATCTATGGTTATTGTTAACTGAATATCACCTACGCCTTGGGTAGTGCTTAATATTATCCAAGAATCACTTGCTTCGGCAGTCCAAGCTTCGGCTCCGGTGATTGTAACAGTTTGATTAATAGACGTATTGTTAAATAATAATTCGTTTTTTGAGACATTTAATTTGGTGTTCTTATATTGATATATTTTCAGTAGTTTGTTTGCCTGTGTATATCCTCCTCCTGTAATGGTTATTACAGCCAATCGATTATCTGTAAAGTCAACAGATTTAAATTTAAAAATTATTGATTCTCCAAAAGCTCCATTTTTACGTACAGCAGTAATCCAATTTGGTAATTGATGAATTTTCCATATCAGTTCGGAAGGCATTGAAAATGAAATTATTGAATCTCTATTTGCTTGAATAGAAACACTATCTGAAATGCCAAAAGCATCTAGAGTTTGCTTTTTGACAAAATAGGCGTGAAATAAAGTATCGATTGCAGGCATCGCAAACCCAATAGATAGATTTCTATAATTTGTATCATTGAAATGGCTAAAATATAGGACTTCACCGGACACTGTTTGAACAGCTTTTGTTATTATATTCCAATTTAAAGCTTGTGTAGAAGCAAATGTTATGGGGAGTGTGGTTTGCAAGTTTCCAAGTAAACCTATTCCTGCTGTGGCACCTGCTGGTGTTGATGTAACTGTGAAATTTGCTAAATATGGCCATACATCAATATGTTCTTCAGTAATGTCCCCAAGTGAGTTTTCCGCTTTTAATTTTATTCGAAAGTGTACAGTTGCGGATAACTCGCCTGCTAATGGTACATCGAATACAAATTTATTTCCTGTTCCAAGTTTAACAGCATCGTGAACATGCGCATCATGATAGAAATCAACAACCCATGTTAATGAACTGCCTGTAAGTGTGCCATCGTTTGAATCGATTGCAAATCCTGTACATGTTACAAAGTCACCCGCTTTGTATTTGGCTCCATTAACGGGAGAAGTAATACTAACAACTGTTGTAGCACTTGAAGTGAAGAATATTGTTAGTATTGTCAATATTGTTATTAAGTTTTTAGTCAAAGGTTTGGTATTAAAATAATGCAATTAATTATAAACGGAATGCAATTATAGTGATTTTTTCTAAAAAATTTATCACGAAAGAGAGGGATTAACTAAAATTAATTTAGCTTCAAAAATATTTTTGAATAGTTTGTTACGTATTGGTACGGTTCTTATTAATAAGAATAAATATTAATACGTCTCATTTTAAATTAAATAAATTTCAAAAAATTACGCTTTAATAATTTTTAATTTTGATTAAAAATTTGAAAATTTTCTTTTGAAAAAAATAAAATATAGAAAAACAATACTATAATTTTTGAATATCATTTTGTTAAAAGAAGTAGAAGTTGTAGGTCGATTCGTTTTAAAAATTAAATTATAATATCCGAAATGAGCCCTAATAATGGCATAGAAATTAGCAAAATCACCCCCCAATAAAAATCTAAGACCGGAAATTCCATCAAATATTAGCCTAATAAATAACACAATTGGGAAAAAAATACCCGCATAGTTTTTATGTATAAGCAATAAACCATTCCGATAATTTAAAAACGTTTTTTTTGCACTATTTTTTGTTAACGTTCCTGCTCCCAAATGATATACCACAGACTGAGGTATATATTTAACATCATATCCATTTCTGATGACTCTGCAACAAAGATCAATTTCTTCCATATGTGCAAAAAAGTTAGCATCGAAGCCTTGTAACTCTATAAAAATTTGAGATCTAATAAAAAATGCAGCTCCTGTTGCCCACGTAATGCTTTCAATGTTATTATATTGTCCATTATCAATTTCAATGGTATTAAAAATGCGCCCTCTACAGAAAGGATATCCAAACATATCTAAAAATCCTCCGGCTGCACCGGCATATTCAAATTTTGATTTTTCAGAATACGAAAGAATTTTGGGTTGGCAAACAGCAACATTAGCATGCATTTGCATATATGAAATTGGAGCTGAAAGCCAATTGGGAGTAACTTCTACATCGTTATTCAATAATATTAAATAATCTGCTTTAATTTCCTGCAAACCAACATTGTAGCCTTCACAAAATCCAAGGTTAGTAGAATGTATTATTAATTGAATTTTTGGATAATTATTTTGCAAAAATGAAACGGAATCATCAGTTGATGCATTATCAATAACATAAATATTTGCTTCTTGACTATTTAAAACAACTGAAGGTAAAAATTTTTGTAAGTGATTTATACCATTCCAGTTCAGAATGACAACTGCAATTTCTGGTTGGTTATGCATTTGTTTTCTTAAAAATTAACGAAGAAAGCTTTCAAGGTCCAAGCCTGGAATGTTAGGGATCATTCCTTCCATTGATTTTTTCATTTCTTGTTTGATAAGCGCATCCACATCATCAAGTGCTTTGTTTATTGCAGCAACACTCAAATCCTGAATCATATCTCTATCATTCATTATTGAAGTATCAATTTCTAGTTTAATAATTTTTCTATGCCCATTTATAGTTGCTTTTACCAAACCAGCTCCTGATTCAGCTGTAGTTACTAAGTGAACCAAATTTTCTTGTGTCACTTTCATTTTTTCTTGGGCTTCTTTCACTTTGCCCATCATTGAAAATATATCAAACATGTTTATTTGCTTTAAATTAAATGCTCTTTTTTATCACAATTAATAATTATTAATTAAGAATTATCTTACCAGATTGAGCTCCCCTTTATCCGACATTTTATCACCATATTTAGTCTGCACTTCGATGAAGTATTGATAAATGCCCGGATTAAATTGACCTCCATCCCATTGTTTGTTTTTATCGGTACTCGAAAACACTACCTGACCCCATCTGCTATATATTTGGATGTTATATTTATCAAAAAACAATCCTTTAGGAAAAAAAGTGTCGTTGAGCCCATCTCCATTTGGAGTGAATGCATTGGGCACCCATAAACGGAGGTCTTGTTTGATTTCAATAAATGTGGAATACACATCTTTAGTTCCGCCATCTGAAGTAGGTACGACAGCTTTAAAGCGATAACGTACTTTTTGATGGTCTTCATTTATGGGGTTATGTATAAAAATAGGAGAAGAACCCAATGATCTGCTTTCGATAAATTGTCCTTCATCGGTATACATTTCCACAAAATACTCTGTTACCGGAGTGTTATCACCATTTTTGTATGCATTACTTTGCATACTATTTTGAACCAAATTATCCTTTTGCCCGGTAATGCGCATTGGGCAAGTTTCATTGGCCGGTCCCGTACCACATTTATCTTTTTGGGTAATGGCATAACAGCTAGAGTTTTGATTTTTTGCATTTAATGAATTATTCTGAGTGGAATCCATCCGAACAATATTTCCTGCACCATCTGAAGTATAAGCAACATAAGTTACACCTGAAGTGGTAGAAGCCTTCCAGCTCAAAACAAGGTTTCCATTTTCAAAGGAAGAATTCACATCCTTGACTCCTGTAAAAGTAGAAGGCTTTAGGCTTTCTACACAAAATGGAGGCGACACCGATTCAATGTTTTGTGTACCAAACACAGCGGTATGTCTGTAACAATAAGTTTGTTGGCATTCAACGTTTTTATCTGAAGTATTTCCAAAAGTAAAAAACACCCCTGTAGTAGTGTCCAATTTAAAAAAAGATACACCGTTTACACTTAATAGATATGATGCAGAGCCAGCTGTTGGGTGAGTTTCAAATTGTATAGAATTGCCTGAATTATTGGCAGTTGCAGATATTGAAATGGCACAAACATCAACACCGGAACTCGATATATTGCCACAATTATCAAAACTTTCAATTTGATAACATTTTTGATCTTTAATATTACCTACTGTAATTTGGACATCTCCATTTGTAATTGTGGTAATAGGAGAAAAAGTACCATTAATGCCTTGTTTTTCAAGCACTCGGTAAGGGAAGTTTTTGTCTGTTTCCACAAATAAAAAACCTGAGCCAGTGGATGCAAAGCTATTTGCAATGAGTTTGGTGATTTTGGGTTGCGGGTTGATTGCATTTTTGACATTAACAGTATATTTTTTTGATTGAGGTGTAGGACATGATTGAATGCCAACAATCCCATTTACTGTATATTCATAATATCCACTTACAAATATATTTTGATTGGTATTTGGAGCTGCATACTGATGTTCAATGATTTGCCCCCTCCCAACTGTAGTATTTGTACCATCACCCCAGTCTATTGTATATTTATCATACGAATTCGATTCAGTTGCCACAAAAGCTTTATTATTGGAACACCCGGTTACAATTGGGTTTGGTGAAGGAGTACTTAAAACTGTTACAGTTTGGGTTGGAAAAGTATTCCCTCCACCTGTTCTACAATTGACAGACGAAGTTAATGTACAAGCACCTGATTCAACTTTAACAGAATATATACCTGGGGAAGTAAAAGTAAATGAAGTTCCCACAAAAGAGTTATTATCAACATAAGGAATGAATGAATTACATCCGATAGTAGTCAAGCCTGAATAATCAAATGTAATTGTAAACGGACTACAACCTTTGGATTGACTAATTTTGTAAGAACCTTGATCGCAAATAGTTTGTGCAAATGTTCCGAAAAAAGAAAAAAATAAAAAAAAACAAATAATTCTATTCACTCAGTAAAGTTAATAATTCTTCAATTTTTAGCTCTTTTTGTTCCCCTGTTTCCATTTTTTTCAACGAATACAATTTATTTTTTATTTCATTTTCACCAATAATTACAACATATGGTATTTTTTTTGCATCTGCATAGGCAAACTGTTTTTTAAGTTTATCCGCTTGAGGATAAATTTCAGTTCGAATACCAATTGTCCTTAATTTTGACAACAATTCAATAGAATATCCCTCACTTTTTTCATCAAAAATAGTAATTAAAACTTTAGTTTGTACTTGACTAATGTGTTCAAATACATTAAGTTCCTGCATTACATCATATATTCTGTCAAGTCCAAACGAAATTCCTACCCCAGATATTCCATTTAGGCCAAATAAGCCGGTTAAGTTATCGTATCTGCCTCCACCACTGATACTTCCAATTTGTACGCCATTGGCTTTTACTTCAAATATAGCTCCGGTATAATAACTTAATCCTCTTGCTAACGAAATATCTAACTCCAATTGAGGCACTTGACCTAAAATGCTAACTGTCGAAATGGTTTTTTCTATTTCATCAATTCCTGAAATACCTATTTCATTTCCTTGCAAAAATGTTTTTAGATATGATATTTTTTCTGTGGTATTTCCTTGAAACTGAATTACAGGCATCAATATTTCAATGGACTCATTGGAAATGCCTCTTTCTGAGAGTTCTTTTTTAACACCTTCGTCACCAATTTTATCCAGTTTGTCAATGGCTACACAAATATCCGTTTCTCTTCCAACCGCCCCTGATTTTTCAGCAATTCCAGTCAGTATTTTACGATTATTCATTTTAATAGTAAATTCTTTTATTTTCAAGTTCGTAAGTACTTCTTGAATGATTAATATCAATTCAGCTTCGCAAATCAATGAATCAGAGCCAATTATATCGGCATCACACTGATAAAATTCACGATATCTTCCTTTTTGAGGTCTGTCGGCACGCCAAACCGGCTGAATTTGATATCTTCTGAATGGAAAAGTAATGTCATTTCTATTCATTGTCACGTATCTGGCAAATGGAACCGTCAAATCATAACGCAATGCCTTTTCAGATATATATGGTAAAATTTCTTTTGCTGTAGTATTTGCAATAGGTATGTTTTTTTCTTTAAGATCTTTTAAAAAATCTCCACTATTCAATATTTTAAAAATGAGTTGATCTCCTTCTTCTCCATATTTACCAGTCAATACATTTAGTTGTTCCATTGAAGGGGTTTCCAATGGTGCAAAGGCATATTTCTTAAATACTTTTTTGATGGTTTCAATTATGTACTCCCGTTTGAGCATGATTTCGGGACCGAAATCGCGGGTTCCTTTAGGTATAGAAGGCTGAGTCATGGTGCAAAAGTAAAAATAAATCTAAATTGCGCTTTTAAAATTAAAAACAAACTTCTACCTTCGCACTCCGTTTTAAAAAAACAAGGAAATGGCCTTTACAAAAAGAAAAGAAAATAGATTGAAAATGTGGGATAAATACAACACTACATTAAAAAAATATAGTAAGCAACCTTTAATCAAAAATGTTGATATAGAGGAACTTAAAAAACAATTTGCAAGTAAAGCTGAAGCTGCTCAGGCTCCAAAAACTAAAAAAGCCGCTGTTGAATCAGTAGAAACTGAATTAGTAGCTGCTCCGGAAGCGACAGTTGAGGCTAAACCAAAAACCAAAAAAGCAGCTGCGGAGTCAGCTCCTCCTGCCGAATAGTAATATTTACATTAATTTAATAATTAAAAGCTCCAATTGGAGCTTTTTTTGTTTGAAAAATCCTCCTCGCTCTGTGTCCTCACAGAGCGAAATATAACTAATCAGAATTCCTGATTAAAATTAGTCAAAAAGCCAAAATCATCCACATTTGTTTCATAATATTTTGCTGATGACCAATGATAGTTTTCTGGTCTATCTGCCAAATTCCATTTCTCTTGCAAGGGATTATTGTGAATATAA
>JANRJY010000104.1:0-74161 GCA_033763735.1 Bacteroidota bacterium
GAAAGTCAACGTATAATACCCAACTCCGGAACAACCAGAAGCATTTATTCCGGAAACACTATATGTTGTTGTTGAACCGGGGCTTAAACTTTGAATTGCTCCACTCAAATTCCCAGGCATCCAATTATATGTATTTGCACCTGAAGCGGTCAAACTTACACTGCCACCGCATAGAGTTGAAGGTCCTGAAATGTTAATAGTTAACCCTCCAGTAACTGTAATTATTTGACTATATACATTTGTCCCTCCAGGACCTGTAACGGTTAGAAATATTGTTTTAACTCCCGTGGTAGTATACAAAATTGCACCTGGAATACTTGAAATCGAAGAAATAGGATTGGATCCACTACCAAAATTCCAATTAAATGAAGTAATGGTTCCTGTCGAAAGATTATTTGCTGAAATAGTTGTATTGACACAAAAAGAATTGGAAGAAACTGTAAAATTGGCAACCGGTGCAAAATTACAAGAGGACACCGTTATCATTGCTTTGTCTGTTAACTCAACTGCAGGACATGTAGCATCTTTAGCCCTGATCGTTGCAGTATAGGTTCCAATATTTAATCCTGCACCGGTAAGAATAATGTTTAAGTTTCCATTATTTCCACCATTTCCTGTACTTATTTGCGTGCCGTTTTGATCTAAAAAAGCAGTGTAAGTAATCCCGGATTGCGAACTGCCAATTGTTATGGTTCCATTTCCACCTTGACAAATCAATGCATCAGAAACTGCCAATGATCGATTTGGACCGGTTGAACTACTGAAATTTACTGTTGCAGATTGGGTACTGTATGCCGTTTGATTACATGATCTAACCATTATTCTAACCGTATTAGAACCGGGTGTAAATTTGGTCATATCTAGGTCATTGAAAACGATTTGATCTCCAAAATTATCAACCCAATGCCAACCAGAAGCCGGTTGATTATTAATATGAACTTGAAACAAATGTCCTGGTTGTACACTACCAAGACGTATTGATGAAGGTGTGGTTACGTTACAGAATGAGCCTCCTGAAGCTATTAATTGATTGAATCCCCATGTGCCATCCACAAAATTAGGATTAACATCATTACTCGGTAAACTATTTCTCCAAAGAAAAAACACTGTAGCTGTGTCTTTCATAGTTATTTCACATCCATTTTTAACTGCTACCACGTTCCATGATTGCATTCCATAAGGAATGGTAGCAAATGGGTTAATTGTAAATCCAATATCCATATTAGCACCATTTCCTGTTATGATATAATTAGCTTGTCTATTATTATTATCTTGTGCAACAGAAATACCACCTAGCTCAGCATAATATATAACACCTGGTTCAGAATTACTTACTCTGATTGTCACAACAGAGGCAGGACTTGAACCCGCACATACAGTTCCTGTCAATGGAGTAATGTTTTTTTCAAGTGGACTAGGTTTGACTATAAAAGTTAAATCATTCGCCATATTCATGGCTGTACAACCTTGTTTAACAGCCTGAATTTTAAAAGTATTGATTCCTGAAGTGGACAAATAATTGCCAGATAACGTTAACAACAAATTTCCACCTCCCATAAATGGTCCTGCCAGAGTGGTAGTTCCTGAATTGTTAGTTATAAAATATATTACATTAAGTTCTGAATTATATAAAGTACTTAAACCAACATTTGACGAACAAATAGTCGTAACGTCTGAAATCAAACCGGTTAAAGGTTGGGTAGAAATTACTGGGTTATTGTTCAACCCTATATTGCAAATACCTGAGGAAGCGGAAATTACAAAAACGTTTGGATTCAGTTTATTTAAATTAGCATTTGGTATATTTATCACTAAATCGCTTCCAGTTCCTACACTTGGTCCACCTACTACTGTGGTGCCTAATAGAGCACGATAAGTTACGGCATTCTCGGCATTTTGAATTGTTATTATCCCATTCGCATTGGCACATACCTGACTTCCTAAAACAAGAATATCCGGATTTATTGAATTATTTACTGTCACATTGAGCGTTCTAGCGGGACTCTGACCATAAATATTTAATGCTGTCACTGAAATGACACCTGAAACCGCTGCGGTACTAACATCAACCAAAACGGTTCGTTTTGAAGATGAAAATGAAAACCCTGATGGAAATCGCCATAAATAAGATACGTTTGGCACGGTATCGACCACGTAAAGAACACTTTTCTGTCCTTTACAAACGGTAGAAGGACCAGTAATAACGGATGGTATAGCAGGTCTTGCCGATTGAAAAGAATTTCCAATTAATAAGAATTCAACCCCTGAACTTGGAAACATATTCATTCCTGCAAGTGAAACAACTGAACCCACAGGTGTACCTAAAGTAGATAATAAGGTAGTTACTGAATTATCTTTCCTTGCGGCAAGACGTGTATTTGCCGGAATTGCAACTGAACTGTTATTTGCAAAATTGTAAATAGCATTAAAATTTACCTGACTGATATTGTCCGGCCACTGGGTATTTACAGTAGGTGAAATGAATATGCCCCAATATCTGGTACTATCATAACCGGTAAATCCTCCTGGTAATGGCGTAGATGGTTTCATATTTCCATTTACTCTGTACAGATGTACCCCAACATGCTTAGAAAAAGGATTAAACCCACTGACTGAAAAAACATCACCCTCAGGACTTGACAAAGATATTGAGGTAGGTGATGCATAACTGTTTACACTTACATCTCCTACTTTGGCTCCGGATCGAACCATTTGTAATGTACCACTGTTAACAACAGCATCACTGGAACCAAATACATGTTCGAATGTGGAAGGATTTCCATCTTCATCAAAATTAAAATACGCGACAAGGTTTTTGCAATATTTCGGATGGGTTTTGTTCATCACTTTACACATCCAATCTCTGATTTCGGTTTGAGTAAGTTGTGTGTCAAATACTGAAAACTCATCAACATCTCCTACAAAGTCACCGGCACCCCAGTTTGACCCGCCAATTACAATTTGGTTCCAATCTTGTGTAACAAAACTATTGATAGTTCCTGTTGCATGAGGTATGCCATTAACAAAAGCTTGAACGGTGTTCGCAGATTTATTAAAGACATAGGCTATATGGTTCCAATCATTTGGATATATTTCCGGACAGTCTCCACCTGGACAGCCCTCATTGACATTCCAGTTGGTGGTACCACCATCAGGCAATTTGTCCCATCCTCCTGCACTTTTTACTCCTGTAAAAGCAATTTGATTAGTTCCGCCAAAATATCCGGGTTCGGCAGCTAGCCAAGTATATCCATTAGTTGAATTAGTTAAAAAAAACAATCGCCCTACTCCTTTAAACCAAGTAGTGATAGTAAAGTCATTTTTGAGTTGAACAGGAACTTCAATTGACTTTACAGGGGATGATGCAACAAATCGAACTGCATTCCCTGCACCTGATTTTTTGGTAGTTACAGCAGCACCTCTTATACCTAAAATGTATTCCCCTCTGTACTTCTCTCTACACTCAATTTTTAAGGTTCGCGTTGCATTATCCAAAAAAGAAACACCATTTCTCCATGGTTTAGTTGAATTATCATTTCGTTTAAGTAAGCGCATACTTTCATTGGCTCCAATGGCCCCCGGATTACCTAAATAACTATAATACACATTATATTCTGTATTGCTATTAGTATAAAAAGCGCCAAAGTAGCGAGCTCCGGAGTATGAATTAAATCCGTTTGGAATACTGATTCCTGTAGGCGTTCTGTTTGTAATATAAATGTGTATACCATCTGTAAGTTGGGCAGGGAGTTGACCAATTACCGAAAATTGATCTCCTTGTGGATGTACAAAACTTAATGTGGCACTATTATATATGTAAACACTTTCATCACCTATAGGTGCACCTGAGGCCGTGTATGCAGGGTCTTCCACATTGGTAAAATTCATTAATATTCCATCTGCACTTCCAATTCGATTATCTACAATATTTCCAGAAACAATATCGAATCGAAAATATGCAAGTAAATTGGCATAATTAGGGTGCATTGAAGTGGTCTTTTTGCACATGTAATTTCGAAGTGTAGAAATAGATGAAATGGCTGTGTTCCAATATTTAAACTCATCAATTTGTCCTGAATAATTTCCTGAATACCCATTTACATTACCATTTGCAGCTCCCAAAATAAAAGTATTAAAGCCAAAAGTCCCAGAACCAGAAGCACTTACATACCCTCGTTCTACACCATTAATAAATAATCGATAATCTGTTCCAAGTTTTGACACAGCAATATGTTGCCATTCATTACTTTTGACTGGAACGCTTGAATACAATGAAACTGCACTTCCTATTTCAAATAATACAAGATTTTGATAGTTAATTTTTAATGACATTTGCATACCCGAAACCGTATTTTTGGCTGAGAACAAAACCTGGTCCTGACTTGTGTAATAGGGTTTTACCCAAATTTCATATGTAAAATCATCAGTAAAACCATTAGGTTTACTTATCGTATTTGCTTCAATTCGGTCATTGTTACCATCAAATTTAACCGCAAGTCCAGAAGCAATAGTATCTGTAGTGACCGTAACCACATAACAAGGTGTGGAATTGGCTGCGATAATTTGATATTTATTATTTGTGGCAGGATCCTGATAACCATGCTCCAAAATTCCATAAGTACCATTGTTACTGAAAGTTCCCATAAATGTGTAATGATTTATAAAATCATACCCGATTTTTTTCAAGGTGTCAATTACTTCTTGTTCCAATAATTGATATTGAGGACTTTGCTCAAATGCTCTTCCTATGGAATTATTAGCCTCAACAATACTTCCCCCCCCTTCATAAGTGCACAATTTGGCATTAAATTGTCTAGCTAAATTTGCATATTGACGGTGCCATACCGATTGTTGGTTACGCCAATCATTCACTGAATTGGTGTATGCCTGTGCAATTGTACCACCGCTGACACCATGGTACCATGAGGTAGCTATATAGTCAAAATCACCCGGCTTCATGTGTGAAACCCAACGGTTCATCCAAGGTAATTGCGCTGCTTGAGATGCGATTACTCTATTTACTCTCAAACTATCTTTACCCCAAGCTTTACGCCAACGCTGCCAGGCATTTATCATTTTAGCGGCAGTTTCTGCTTCACCATAATTTGGGCCCAATCCTTTCATGTATTGTGCTTGAGTAAACCCATCATTCCACATTTCATTTGAAAATTCTACATACACTTTCAAATCAGTATCTAGGCTATCATGCCATAGTTTAGCCATTTTATCAATAAAATCATCACTTGCCAAATGAGGCACACATACCCAGGCATGTTTTTTCATATTATTAGAATACTTAATCATAGCTTCGTAAGGTATTCCTTTTCCAGTAGTCCAGTTTTCATCATATATATGTGGGCGATCGCTCCAGTTAACTAATGGAGAACTATTGGTTCCTCCCCAATCCATAAACCTGTTCAAATAAAAAGGTGAAAACGCGGTAGCATATTTTGGATTTACAAAATTAGTTTGATAGGTAGCTTCTGTGCCGGGCATCAACACACGTATATTGCGTACATGATTTCCCAAAGTAGAACGGGTAATATACAAGCCCCCCATGTCCCAACCAGCTGCATTATTCCATTGAATAGTATATCGGCCTCCTATCCGTTTGCCGGTACCATCGGTATAAAAAGTAGACGTTTTCACGCTTGTAGCTTCGCCAAAAGTCAAATCACCATCACCATCAAAAAGTACTACATATTCATTAGCAGCAGAAGGACCATTAGGAAGCACTCTCTGTGAGCCTTGCCATAAAATAATTTTCCCAACAATTTGCGGACCTGCATCCGGATTATCCTGTGGAGGGTTATATGGTACTTGTAAAGGATATCCTGCGGAATCTTTGGGGAAATATTGCCAAAGTCCGGTATCCCAACTAGCACCGGTCGAACGGAACCCATCTTTATGGAAATCATTGCTCATAGGGAAGTCAGGTACCCAGTAAGCAAAGAACCAGTTGTTCATTCCTACTTTCATACACTTGGGTTGAGCGTATGTTAATCCGTATATAAATACTAACAAAGATAAAAAATACCTGATGTTGGATAATGTATATTTTTTCATCGAATAGTTATATTTTAATTCTATTACAAATTTAGTGAATAAGTAATACAAAACAAATATCTATTTGATATTCAGATAGTTATGCGATTCAGTGTTGCGCTTTAAAAACATTAACAAATTCATAACTAACTGATCGCTTGAATATTAAAAAAGGGTATTGTTCAAAAAATTCTTTAAAAAAACATAAATTATTTTTTACAAATTATACACTAATCCGTAAATATTAAATTGAACCATCCTTCATCTCCGGGTTTAACTCGGATATTCTTAGACTTAATACCTTTAAGTTTATTCAAATAAGCAAAGCATGTTTGCTTTCTTAGTTTAAGCATTTGCGAAAGCATTTCTAGTGAATACACTTGATTGGTACTAACCAGGTAGGTCAAATAAAAAGCCTTGTTTAAAGGGAATTTAACATTATAATATATGGTATTATAAGTTACCGGTTCAGCGTAGCCGCATTTGGTACATCGAGTATTAAATTTGATTGAATTAAAAGTACCTACATTATTGCCGCATTTGCTGCATTTGAATACAATCCCTTTTTCTTCCTTCAATGAATAAATATAATTCAAACAAGCTTCATTATCCGGATACATTCTTTCAAACTCTTGGTAAGAAGCATTTTTATGCATCAAGTGAGCCATTTTTACTTCTTTAATATCAACTTTTAGTTTTGTGTTATCATGAGACAATATTTCGTTCATTCTAGAAATTTCTCTTGCTTGTTTTTCGATTTCATCTGCTTGCTGTTGAATAGTTTTGGTTCTTTCGATTACTTTATTTTCTAATTCTTGATTAGATTTTTTCTCAAAATCAAGTAATGATTTCAAAGCCTTTTCCTTTTCGATTCTTGCTTGCTGAAACTTTACCACAATGCTCAAACCATAAATTGCACATACGCCAAAACCTAAGTTCTCCAGATTAATAATTTGAAATATTGGTCCTGTTAACCTGAAACCCAAATAAGTTGAAGTATGTACAAAGAAAGTGACTATCATTAAAGATAAACCAGCAATAACAATCCAAGTGGAGGGATCGCTCTTTACATTTTTAAAACATGCCAAATATACTATTACAAGTGCAAAATCATCATAAATTGGGTGGAACAACGCTGGCTCATGTTTATATACTGAATAAACAAATAATAAAGCTCTTAAAATAAAAACCAAAATTAATAAACGATAATGGTATTTATATCTGATTATTTTTATGTAACTGGCTGCATATAAAGTGATAAAAACAATCATAAACACATATGGAAAGGCATAATATTCATATCCCATAACATAATTATTAAAGGGGATAATATTTCTGATATTACCGGATCCTAAATGTAAAAAAGCCAAATAGGTGGTTGCAAATAGAGTAAAAAACAAATAAAAAGGCTCTTTCAAACTTATAAAAAGTAAAAGACTTATTAAAATAGCGAATAAGAGTATCCCACTTAGATAAGACAATTTATCTCTATTTGCCAAATCGGCATTTATCAAAGTGCTTAAGGGTTTAATATCAATGCCTACTCCTGTTCCAAATCTGATGCTTTTAGCCTTAACAAAAATGTGTAAAGTATCGTGAACGTTATTGATTGGAAATAATCCGGATATTAAATGATAAAATTGTTGATTTGATTTGAAGTTGATACCTGATGATTCTTTATAAATTAGTTTTCCATTCTTTGTAACTTGATAGAACGTAACTTCAGGTAAATGAGTTGGTAGTGTTAATGCAAAAAACTTCCCTGTAGGATTATAAAACTCAAAATAATACCATGCCGAATCACCCGGCATTAAATAGCCAATTTCTTTGCTTGACTGTGTAAGCTGTGTTGATGGGGTTTTTATAAATAATGAATCCGAAACATGATTTATATTTTCAATTCTGTATTTGAAATATCTTAAAGTATCATTTTCAAGTAAAGTACTTTCTGTAAATTTTCCTTTTTGAATTGCAAATACCTGAAAACAATTACAAAATATTGAAAATGAACTCAATACGAATAAAATAAAAAATGAAAACTCTTTCTGTACATACATCTTTATTATCAATATTGAAATAAATATTGTACAAAACTAATATTAATTATAATTATTCTGAAATATTAAAGGATTCGGCATTCTATCCTTCTATTCAACTGTCGCGTTGCTTCTGAATCATTAGGCGCTAGAGGCTTTGTATCTCCATAACCCTTGTATTTGATTCTACTACTTTCAATGCCACTTTCAATTAAATAATCATAAACGGATTCAGCCCTTTTAGTTGATAGATTCAAATTATTTTCTTTACTACCCACATTGTCTGTATGACCACTAATTTCGACTTGAAGCGTAATATTTTGTTCTAAAAAATTTGCAAGTTTCTTCAGCTCACTACCCGATTTTGAATCAAGTTTAAATTTTCCGGTTTCAAAAAATATATTATTCAAAGTAATAGACGAACCTTTTTGAATGGGTTCTAAATAAATATCGAGTTCTATTGGATCAAAATTGTGAATGTTTTCAAAATTGAATGAATGACTTTTATATAGATAACCAGGTTTAGTAATATATAATCCATAAATGGAATTTTCATTGAGTACTACCAAATATTTACCATTAACCGGATCGGAAATTACTCTACTTTCTACTTGTTTATTGGATAGATTAATTAATTCAATTTGAGCAGCAATGGGTTGTTTGGTTTTTAGGTCATAAACGGTGCCTTGGGTATAACTGCTTACGTGTAGGCATCCCGCCACTGTAGGAACATCAAATTCGAAAAGCAAATACCTTTCCTGGCCGTTATTTGTTTGAGCTTCAGCCGAATAAAATGCTTTCTTACAATCAGGAGTTATAAATATTGAAGATTCTTCCAAATGTGTATTCAATGGATAGCCTAAGTTTTTAGGCACTGACCAATTCACTGAATCTTTATAACTGACAAAAATATCAAAACTGCCATACCCCAAATGGTAATCAGACGAAAAATATAAAGTACTCATACTAGGATGAATAAATGGTGCAACTTCCCTACCGGGGGTATTAATCAAATCGCCCAAATTAAGTGGAATATTCCATCTGCCATTATCGTCCATTGTAGACATCCACAAATCTTCTTCACCATATCCTCCTTTTCGTTTGGATGAAAAATAAATCGTTTTCCCATCCGGTGAAAGCGAAGGCTGCGAATCCCAATATGGAGAATTGATATTATTACCCATATTGGTAGGCTTGGACCACACATTTCCTTCTTTGTATGATATAAACAAGTCACAATCCGAATCAAATGCACCTTTCTTCTCACAGATAGTGAAAACCAACACTTTACCATCCGCTGATATCGAACAAGTACCTTCATTTTGAAATGGTTTATTTATATTATCTGAAATTGATTCAGGTTGGAGCCATTCACCATTTACTTTTCGAGAAACATAAATATCCTCATATTCTTGATTAGAAATAAAATCTCTGACTGTAAAGACCAAGTTATTCTGATCTGCCGTGGTTACAGGGAAATATTGTTTTCTGTGGTTATTAACTTTGTTGGAAAGTGCTTTTGGATTTATTGTAATGGGATATTTCATATTTTCAATTGCATAATCACACATCGATATCAAACGATCCGTTTTATCCAAAAACGACTTAGGTTCATTAACAAATTTTCTGTATTTGAGTAAAAATCGCTTTGCAAACAGGTAATTTCCTTCATGTAAATATATTTCACCGATATTTCTGACAACTGAAGGTGCTACATTTACTGAGTCAATTTGAACTACTTTTGTATAATGATACTTTACTTTACCAATATTCCTTTTGTAGCCTTTGTAAAGTAAGCCAAGTTGATAATGAGCTTCTGCAAAATTCGAATCCTTTTCTACGGCTTTTGTAAGATTTTCAAGTGCATCATCAAAGTTTCGTTGTTGCAACAAAAGCATGGCCTCTTTATATAATTTTTCAGCTTTTTTGTTGGTGGTGTGCACATCGGGCTGAGCTATTAAAGCAATTTCGAATAAAAAACATCCAATAAAATAAAAATATTTAAGCATCTATATCGGTATCATCTACTACTTCAAATTAAACAATAAAAAAGCATTAACCAAAATTTCAATAAAAACAAAAAGCCTTACCATTTCTGGCAAGGCTTTCAATCAACAATTTTCTATTAAAAATTATTTTTCGTAAGGATAGAAATCCAATAGACCATTTTTTGCAAGGAAGTTCATATAAGCACTTTTATACTCAACAACTCCTGGCTCTAATCTGATAGCTGATTCGAAAGCTTTTTTCGCATCAACGAACAAGTTATTTTGAGCGTAGAAAGATGCTTTCATCATATAATTTAAAGCCGACTCTTCGTTAAATTCTTTAGCAAACATTGCTTTATCAGAGAAAACATCAGGATTTTTTGATTCAATCATTCTTTTGATCACATAGCTGTCTGATTTTAAATCTGCATTAGATTTTACACGTACCATAAGAGTATTATCTTTTGGCATTTTAATACTATTGAAATCAATTGTGAATGTTGTATCAGTAGTTTCTTTTGAAAGAATTACATCGTCAAACATATTTAATACTTCAACAGTATATCCGGTAGCTTTAGGATTTTTAGCCCATGAAACCACATTGATGTCTTCAATAACAGAAGAGGTTTTAGGCAAACAAAGTGTAATAGAAGCCGTAGATATTGCTCTTTCTACCGAACCCGTTACTTTCATGTTTTTCTGATAGTTGGCGTGAATGTCACCACTCTCAGATTTAGTCATTTCTCCAATTACATATTCAGAGTATTTTTTAGTAATATTACTGTTTTTGGCAACAGCTTTTGCTACTAAATCAGCTACTTTGTAAGTACCTGCTTCTTTAATCTCAACAGTTTTACCTGTAGTATGAATTAAACCAAGGTAACTTGCATCACCTACTTTAATTACATCTTTGTCGTTCAATTTTTTACCTGCAATAAGGGCAGTTCCATCTCCAAGTGTGTTTTTACCTCTAGAGGCTAATACTTTGAAGGCTTCAGTTTGTGCAAAACTATAGAAGGAAAACGTAAGTCCTGCTATTGTTAAAAGAGTAGATTTGATAATAGTTTTCATTTTGTTTATAGTTGATTGTTGATTGGAATACAATTTAATTTTCAAACATGTATTCTTATTTGTGAATAAAGGTAACCGAAATTGTAATTTTATTTATAAATATTTTTTAGTTTTTTTCGACAATACCAGTCCCTGAACTTTTTGTACGACAAAAACAATTCCAGGTTTCGCATATTCATAATAAAGTTCTAAAAAGTTTCCGAGCACAAATATAAATACCACAGAATAGGTAACATCAATGCTATATCGATAATTTAATGTAATAGCTATTTTAATTCCATATAATACAACCACTTCTAACAATCCTACAAGCATACTTAATCCATCCCACCATAAATGTATATGATGGTGTATATAAGAAAAAATAACTACGTTAATTAAACAAATAATAATATTCATATATAAAGCGTAGTTTTCAGGCATTTCATCAATGTACGTTTCGTTGAGTACCATACTTACTACATTGGCATGGACAGTAACCCCATACATATCCGGAAATGACTTGCCGGCAAAGTTTTTGTTTAAAGGCGTATAAAATTTATCTTCATCCCAGTATAAATTGTTGTTAATGGATTCCCCCATGTATCCTAACACTAATATTTTTCCGGTTACATACTTTGGATTGAAAGTCCCTTCCATTCCTTCTTGAACATCAATTTTGTTAAATACATCTTTGTGACCAAATGGATCCACTTCTCCTCCAAAGTTGTTAATATTGCCTCTATAATATATAGTTTCAAGGTCTTTGTTTCGAGCAATAAATTTATCTGCTTTTGCTTTATTAAAAACACTAGCAATTTTAACCGGAAAAAATAAATAGGTTGAGTCTTGATATTTTTCAGTTATATGCACTTTTCTTGCAACCCTGAATTCCTTTGCATCAGTAATCATATTTGCAAATCCGGGCATAGCATATTGCATAAACTTGGGGTGTGAAGTTACTATGCCATTAAGTACACCTGCTGTGTCGCGTTGCATATCAGTAACCAAAACCAAATTTTCCGTTTCTGCAAATGCTTGGGCTAATATTGTATCACCATCAGGCAAACCATTTTGTATATAGTATTGCGTCTTATCTTTTATGAATCGAGCATCAATGCCTATCACTTTAGGTTTATATTGATTCAAGTTCATTATTAACTGACCAATTTCTCCCCTACTCAAGTTGCCAATATTCACCATAGTAATATTGGTATCTTTTTTTTGCTCTTCCCTAAAAGCCGTATATACCAAATCATCCACTTCAAATTGATCAAGCGCCTGACCAATAGGATCATATACATCAAAATTAATGTTTCCAAACAAGTTTTGAACAATTATCAATAACCCAAATACGAATATGGTTCCAAAAAGTACGTCCGCATGAAAAAACTTACCTAACCACTTTTTCATTCGCTTTTATTGTCCTTTTGTTTGATATTATTAAAATCAAAATCAGTCAAACCCTGGCTAAGTATATCCTTGGCACTTCCTCTGATAATTTCATTGATTTTTTGTCGTTTTTCTTCTTCTTTAGAGATTTGGAACTTAACTCCTAATTTTTGCAATGCGATTTTAAATAACCCATAATACAGCTCAAGGAAAGAGCTTGAGACTAACGCAAAAACCATTGAAAAATTAAGATCAATCTCTAAATTATAATTACTGAAAACAATTACCGTTACAAATGGAATGGCAATTGTTATCAGCAAGGCGATGAGGATACTAAATACATCCCACCATACTGCTGCCGCATGAAATAAAATTGAAAACAAAACTACCACATGAAAACAAATTACAAGATTTAGCAAAAGATTGTAATACCAAGGTAGCACGTTGATATGGGAATCAGATAATATCATTGAAGCCACATTAGCATAAATTACTGTTTCATACATATCTGGAAAAGTTTTACCAGCAAACTTGTTGTTCATAGGTGTATAATACTTATCAGTATCCCAGAATTTCTCATTGTAAAAAGTTTCTCCCATATAACCCAATATTACCACTTTACCTTTCAACATTGAAGGGTCAAAGTTTCCTTCTATCCAATCTTGAGTATCGATTGTGAAAAATTTATCCAGATTGCCTCTGTAATTAATTAATTCAATTTCATTTTTTCTTGAAATATGAGACGCTGCTTTAGCTGAATCCTTATATTTTATTAATTCAACGGGGAAAAAATGGTCTTCGATTCCATATGTGGTGGATGCAGGATAAAACTTTCTTGTAGTTTTAAAATCACGATCTGTAGTAGGCATATTTTTAAACCCTGCAGCTGCATATCGTTCTCCAAACTCTTCTTTATAAACCCAAAACAAACTATCAGAGGTAATCATACCTCCCCAAGTCCCTGTTTTTGTATTAAAATCTGTAAGCTGAGTAACAAGCACAAGATTTGGTATGTCCCGCATCGACATTGCCAAAAGGCTATCCTCAAAACCATTTCCCGTTCGTCTGAATATTTTGTTAATTCCAATAACGGCTGGCTGTTGACTTGAAATCTGACGTAACAAAAGTGCTATATCTGCATTTTCAGCATTACCTATATTAATGATTACAATATTAGTATCCGCATCTGATTCCTTTAATTTTGAAAATCCAATATCTGTAACTTCAAAATCAGAAATGGCTTCATAAAAAGGATCCATAAGTTCATGATTGATATTTAAAGCTTGTATGCTTACGAATAACAGCACTGCTATGAATATAGAACAGTAGACATAGTCATTGAAAAAAATCTTTTTTAGTAGCTTTAATAACACGTAAAAATATAAAATTTAATCGTTTTGATATTCTTGCATAAATTTGAACGCATAAAAATAGCAATAGTTTTAAAATATTTGATAATGAGACTACTAATAATCTGTTTATTGATACTCTTTTGTTTCTTTTCAATATCCTTTGCAAAAGAAAATCCTAAGAAAAAGGATTCAAAAAAGGATACTTCAAGTGTGGTAACCAAGCCACCTAAAAAAAAGAAATCGTTTGATGACTCTTTGAAAGCATTTAAAAAATTTGACGGACTTTTCAAATTTTATCAAGATACTTCCAATGGAAATATGCTTATGGTAATTCGCAAAAATCAAATTAATAAAGAGTTTATTTATTTTGTGTATGCTGAAAATGGATTGCCTAGTTCAAATACTTTTCGAGGAAGTTTTAGGGAAAATCGAATTTTTGCAATTCGAAAGTATTATAACAAAATTGAGTTTTGGGCACTAAATACCAATTTTTATTTTGATCCAAAAAGTGCTTTAAGCAAATCTTCAAATGGAAACATAAGTAATTCTATTCTTTTAAGTCAAAAAATAATTGACACCGACCATGAACTAGGAGAATACCTAATTAATGCTGACGATATTTTTATGGGTGAAATATTGCATAGAATTAAACCTGTCCCTCCAAGAGGTTTACCTCCTGATGCTTTTTTTTCCTTAGGTAGCATGAGTAGGGCAAAATCAAAGTATTTGAAGGTTAATAACTATCCAGAAAATACCGACATATTGACTGAGTACGTTTTTGAAAACCCATACCCAAGTGTAAGTGCGGGTGCAGAAGTAGCTGACGACCGAAATGTTCATATCCAAATCCAACACTCGTTCATAGAAATGCCAGTTAATAATTTTAAACCTAGATATGATGACCCTCGAATAGGATATTTTACGACTTTAATAACCGAAATGACCTCACCTTCTGCTACACCTTATAAAGATGTAATTCATAGATGGCATTTGGAAAAAAAAGATTCTTTGTCTGAGATTTCTGAACCTAAAAAGCCGATTAAATGGTGGCTCGAAAATTCTACACCTGTTGAATATAGGGAAACTATTAAAAAAGCAGTACTGCAATGGAATTTGGCATTTGAAAAATGCGGATTAAAAAATGCAATAGAAGTTGATATTCAACCAGATACAGCGAAGTGGGATGCAGGAGACATCAGGTACAATGTAATCAGGTGGACATCGTCACCTAACCCTATTTTCGGAGGCTATGGACCTAGTTTTGTAAACCCCAGAACAGGTCAGATCCTTGGGGCTGATATTATGATCGAATATCAATTTATTTCTAACCGACTAAAAAGAGAATCTTTATTTATCCCTATTTTAAATGAACAGAACAATATTCATTTAAATCATTTTTGCAACTTAGCCGAACATTTGCAAATTGAATGTATGTATGGCAAAATTGCAAACAATCTATTAAAAGGGCAAGAAGTACCTGAAAGTGAATTCATTAAGCAAGCCATTTATTACCTGATTTTACATGAAGTAGGCCATACTTTAGGTTTAAATCATAACATGAAAGCAAGCCAATGGCTAAGTTCAAAGGAAATACATGATAAAGAAAAAACTGAAAAAGGAGGCATCATTGCATCAGTTATGGATTATCCGGCAGTTAATATTTCGGCAGATAAAAAAACACAGGGATATTATTTTACCACAATGCCCGGACCATATGACGATTGGGCTATTGAGTTTGGGTACCGCTCATTTAATGTTTCTATTACTGAAAAAATAGAAATTGTTAAAATACTGAATCGTTCTACAGAAAAAGCGCTTGCTTTTGGTAACGATGCTGATGATATGCGATCTCCTGGTTTACACATTGATCCAAGAGTCATGATCAATGATTTGTCATCAGATGCAATTGGCTATATGACTGACAGAATAATGCTAACGAATACCTTAATAGGTTCATTAACAGATAAATATAAGAAAAATGGGCAAAGTTATCAGGAGCTTAATAATGCATACCAGATATTGACATTAGAATTGGCAAATGCAGCTTCTGTCATTTCTCGCTTTGTAGGTGGCGTATACGTAGACCGTTCGCTTATTGGTCAAAACACTAAAAACAAACCATTTACTCCTGTACCCTATGCCGAACAAAAAAGGGCCGTAAAAATAATAAACACCCATTTCTTTGGTACTGAAGCTTTCAAAACGGATCAAAAACTTTACAACTATTTACAAATACAAAGAAGAGGTTTTAATTTAATGGGCATTAATGAAGATCCAAAAATTCATGAAAGGGCCTTAGGGATCCAACGAAGTATTTTAGATCATTGGCTACATCCAGCAGTGCTTAAACGACTTACAGATAGTCAGTTATACGGTAATAAATATTCAATAAACGAATTTCTTACAGATTTAACTTCAAGTATTTTTGATGAAGATTTAACAAAAATTCCTAATTCTTTCAGATGTCAATTGCAAATGGAGTATGTATCAAGATTGGCAAATGTTGTAAAATCAGATAATGGGAGTTACGATTCATTTTCAAAAGCTAATTTTACTGCTCAATTACAATCAATTCAAAACAAATTGAACGCAAACAAAGGCACTGTCAGCGATATTAAAGTGCATCGTAACTATTTGGTTTTATTGATTCAAAAAGCACTGGCTGTGAAATAAATAATGGAGGAAAATAATTTATTGCACTTAATTTTTTAATTAAAACTTCGTTCTAATTTTTCCAATGAAAGAAAGATTTGAGAAAAGCACAATTAATTATTTACTTTAATATAATGACAACTTGTACATTGGCACTTAATTTGACAATTAATAAATAAAAAAAACTAAAAATGAAAAAATCACTCATAATTACCCTTGCAGTTATATTTGGAATTGGTTTGTTGTTATATTGGATGTTTGGAGGCAGCTATAATAAAATGGTAGCGGCAGATGAAGGCGTACAAAGCGCATGGGCACAAGTTCAGAATGTGTATCAAAGAAGGATGGATTTAATACCTAATTTGGTTAATACAGTTAAAGGTTATGCCGATTTTGAAAAAGGTACGCTTACTGCAGTTATAGAAGCGAGAGCAAAAGCGACTGCAGTTACCATCAAACCTGACAATTTGTCGCCTGATGAAATTAAGAAATTTCAAAATGCGCAAGATGGCTTGAGTTCGGCATTAGGAAGGTTAATGGTCATATCAGAACAATATCCTAACCTGAAAGCTAATACCAACTTTTTAGAGCTACAGTCGCAACTTGAAGGCACTGAAAACAGAATAGCAGTAGAAAGAGGCAGATTCAATGATGTAGTAAAAGAATATAATCAATACATTCGCTCATTTCCTCAAAATATGTTAGCAGGGATATATGGCTTTCAAAAGAAAGGATATTTCGAAGCATCTTCCGGTGCAGATAAAGCCCCGGAAGTTAAGTTCTAGGGAATTAATTAGCCAAAAAAAAGAGCTCATTTTACAAGTGAGCTTTTTTTTATATAAAATTTTTCTTCAAATAACTATTTCATTGTCACACTTCTATTTGATTTGTATATAATTTTTCAAAGTTAGAATATAACAATTTGCATTTTTTCTCGTATCTTTATCAATTGATTAAGCACCAACTTATACTAAAAGCAGTTTGAAAAGATTACTACTAATTTTATTTCTTACCATTAATTCTTTATTTGCTGCAAATCGGTTTTACGTCAGAAATGGCTCTGGTTGTGGTGGCACATTCAACACAACTAGCTGTTGGTCTGCCACTTCGGGTGGTGCATCCGGAGCCAGTGTACCTACCGCTGCTGATGATGCAATTTTTGATGCCAATTCATTCACAGCCGGAGGAACAATTACCCTTGATGCAAATATGAGTTTCAATACACTCGATTTTTTTAATATCAATCAAAACATTACCGTTGCTAATGGAGGAAATAATACCATTACAATTGACAATGTAGTATCAGGATACAGTTTGAGATGGGCTTCTACTGCAAGTCGTATTTCTACTTTAAATGCCAATTTAACTTTCAATGATGATGCGGTTAACTTTGTTTTTAGCACCCCTGGTACCGGCACGGTAACGGTATATGGCCGATTGCAAACAGGGGCATCTTCAGCAGCTACAGGTAACTTTAGTGTAACCGGCTTGTCTGATAAGCAATTTTTTTGGAATGATTGGACTACTTCTGAAATTCATTCAGCAATAGCTGTTTTTCAGGGAGTTACCACTTTTGGTGGTAACGCAACAAATACCTGTTGTACTCTTACAAACTTTCATGAAAATGTTGATTTTTTGAATGATGCTGTTATCAGCGGGTATATCAGTCAATTTTGTACTGATGATGTCAGTGGAACAAATGCACGTTTTTTTGGGAAAACTACCTTAAATGAGTGGGTAAGGTTTCATGAACCAGTAAAGTTTTACGGAGCAACCACGGTTACCGGAAGATTCGAACATTGGAGTTCTCCTACCAATAAAAAAATGTACGTGGCACCAGGCGCGTCACTACTATTTAATGGCCCTCGTAATGGTATCCTTTGGGAGTGTGGAATAAATGCGAATGGTCCGGTTACTATTGCCCGTTCAAATACAGGCAATGCATATGTAGGATTCTTAGCAAGATATTCAGGCACGTACCCAGATACATTTAACTTTGTAGGAAATGCCATTGATTTTGGTGATTATATTTCTGATAATGATAATAATCAAGGAGTTGCTATCTATGCTAACCCTGTATACATGACTACAGGCAGTACAATGATTTTAGGTGCCTTTACATATCTTCGATTTGATGGGACTTATGATGCGGATGGTCCAAATACAGGGGCTTGTACAGGTTGCTACACCTATCCTTGGACTTGCCCGGGTACTGGTTACAATCGCTCTACTTTCGGCAATTTTCATATGAGACCTTTTGCATATGTACATTTCAATGATGGAAATGCCGTTTGGACTTTTAATACATTTTCAATTACTGGAAATAACATGGTAGAGTTAGGCTCACAATCCACATGCCAAATGGGAGAAGCGAGTTATCAAATCAAAAATTTAGTATCCTCTGCCACTGCATGTGCAGGATACAATACGATTCGTAATAAAGTACCGGGAATAGGAAATTATTCAAGTACAGGGCCCAGAGGAGGAAATAACGCATTAGTGTCTATTTCAGGTTCAACTACTTTAACCGGTACAATTCTTCAGGATATTGTAAATGCAAGCAATAATTCTTTGGTTGGCATAACAGCAACAATAGATTTGGGTGGTAACAGACCCGCATGGATAACCAAAAATGGTAATGATTGGAACGGAAGTTCATTTCCACTGAGGAATTCCGGCAATTTTTCTTTCACTGGTGTATCCACTTCTGAAACCTTTTATTGGATTGGAAAATCCAATGCTAATAACAACTGGAGTAATCCATCCAATTGGTCTTTAAGTTCCGGAGGTCCTCCCAATGCAGGGGGATGTATTCCCTCGACAAGGACTAATGTTATTTTTGATGGAAATTCTTATTCAGCAAATACCCAACGAACGGTATTGGATGGGGCTTATCAGTACTGCAAGCAAATGACATGGAACCTTCCAGCCTCTGCTTCAGGGGTAATGATGTTTGGAACCATTTCCGGCTCAAAACTTCAAATATGGGATGATCTTAAGTTTAGTCAATATATGATAAATAGTTTCCTGGGAACCGTAGAATTCAATTCTGAAACTACAACCTCCGGATATACTTTAAATACAATTAACAGTACTACTCTTGATACTTATAATTACAAAGGTCCGGTTTATTTTAAAAATGCTACTACTCAATGGCAACTTACAAGCGATTTAAAAGCAGCATCAAGCTTTAACATAGTTGCCTCTAAAGTAGATGTTTCAAATAATGGTACTTCTTCAGGTACCTTTGCTAATATTACTGTTTTGGGAAATTGGTATTTGGAAGGTGCTCAATTTAGCGCTAGAACCGGAACCGTACATTTTAAAGGAACAAGTACTCAAAGTGTACAAGTATGGGGAAATGATACTTACATGCAAGATGCTTTTTATAATGTCATATTTGAAAATCCTTCAAATTTTAACTTAGATAGTTACGATAGCAAAGTTTTTATTGCTCCCGGGGGTAGTGCAAAGTTTGTTAATGGAATAGTTCGAACTAAAACAGATAATGATAGTTATCATGGGTTAATATTTATGAAAGGTTCAAAAGCGCTCAATTATCTGGGTCAAGATCTTGCAACTTCAAATTATTATTTGCTTACATCTCCCGGAGGTCCAAATAACGCATGGGTGACAGGTGAAGTAGTGAAATGGGGTACTGAAGATTTTGTATTCCCTGTAGGTTCTGATGCATCTTGGTATTTTGGGCATACAGCCACACAATACCGACCAATAGCATTAACATCGCTTACCGGCGTATCCGGATTCAATAGTACCAATATCTATAATTCAAGTTATTATATGGGCTCAGGAGGTTGGGCAACTACTAATTTTGTTTCTCCTCTTAGTATTGTTGGTGTAAACGAATATTGGAAACTAGGACGAGTAGATATGGGTTGGAATCCAATTAGAGGTAGATGTGCCCAACGTGCATCAAATCAAGTTACAATTATTGTTTCCCAACGTAATGTTATTAACGGTGTGGTTACTACTGACGGATTGTATTTAAATCCTTTCAGCGTTGGTGATATGGTTTATATTAATAACTTTAGTGATATATTATCGGGTGCTGCAAATGGAAATTATTCAGTTGTCGGTGTTAATGGCAACTTTTTGACGGTAAGTTATCCCGGAGGAAATATTGGAATGTCGTGTAACACCGGGTCAAATACTGAAATCACATTGGTGTACGCTTCTACTCAAAATGTAAGTATTAAACTACCATGGAGAGATGGAACTACTGATGCAACACCAAACTTTATAAATAACACTAATGATTACTTGAACTTAAAGTTAGGTATGCGGCTTGATGGTGGTGCAAATGACGGTAATTTCGCAGATGCCACCCGGTCAATAATTGGTCCATCAAATTCAAATGCATCAGGAATATTATTAAGTAAAAGTTTTAGCACTTCAACGCTTACTGGAGGGTTAAAATCTCGGTTTTTCAACTTTGGTGGCGCCATAACGGTAACTCCATTACCTGTTTTAAATATAATAAACTTTGATGCAATCGTTTACAATAAATCAGTAGAGCTTACCTGGAGCTTAAAACATACTAAAAATGATGTAGCATATATAATTCAAAGAAGTAGTGATGCCAGTAATTTTACCGATTTAATATCTGAAAATTCTTCTAAATCAAAAACCGTTTTTTCAAGAACAGATGATGTGCCATTAAAAGGCATTTCGTATTATCGTTTAAAAATTGTGAAAGACAATGGAAACCATGAATATAGTGAAATTAAGACTGTTAATTTTGATTCTGAAAGTAATATTTCTCTTTATCCGAATCCAATAGCCAAAGGTACTTTTTTATCAATTTACAAAACAAATGATACTCCTACGGAAGGGTTCAAGTTTACTTTAATGGATTTGACAGGCAAAAATATTCTTTCAGGTTGGGTTCAAAATGAAAACAGTATTCTTATTCCGCAGTATTTGAGTGATGGGGTTTATTTCTTGAAAATAGATGACTCCATTTCATCACTTACCGAACGACTAATAGTTCGATGATTAATTGCCTGAACAATAATTCCCCAAAAACTTATCTATTTGCTTTTCAGTACCTAACAATATAAAAACATCTTTTTCAATTATTTTATATTTATCAGAAGGATTAACTAAAAATCCTTTTTTAGAATCGCGAATAGCAATTACCATTGCACCTGTGTTTTCCCTTACTTTTAATTGCTTGATTGTTTTGTTCTTATATTCAAGTTTTAATTGTTCATGGGCTACTTCCTCTATTTTTAGTTTTGTATTTTCATTTCCTTCAATTAATTCCATGAATTCAATTACTTCAGGTCCGGTCACATACTTCGCCATGTGAATTCCTCCAATTCGTTCTGGAACTACTACATAATCGGCCCCTGCACGTTTCAATTTTCCTTCAGCTGATTCATCGGAAGCTCGGGCAATAATTCTAATATTTGGATTTAACTCCCTGGCAGTAAGCGAAATAAACACATTATCAGCATCACTTGGAAGGCTTATGATAATTGCAGATGCTTTTGTTATACCCGCATCTATTAAAACATTATCTTCAGTTGCATCAGCAATAAAATAAGTGGCATTATTAATTTTATCACCTAAGTTTTTTTCAAGTATGGCTCTTTCCTTTTCTAAAATTACTAGATCATAATTACTTTCTAAAAGCTCTTCAAAAGCTTTGCTTCCATTACGCCCAAATCCACACACAATTACATGATTTTCCATACGCGAAGCTTTGTTTCTTATTTTTAATTTAGCAAATATGTCTTTTAACTCTCCTTCAAAAAAATAATGTGTAATAACCGAAACTGAAAACGCAAAGATACCCAGATTCATTAATATATAAAAAGCCGTAAATATCCTTCCATTGGGCGAAAGTGCATGCACTTCAGTGAATCCTACTGTACCCAAAGTAATTACAGTCATGTAGAATGCATTAAGGAAGCCATAATTTTCAATAAAAATAAAACCAGTCATACCTATGGCAATGCTTATTAAAAATAGCCCTAAAGCAATAAAAAGCCGATTTAGTCCAGAAAGAAATATAGTGTTATTTGTAAAATTCTTAAATTGGAATTTCATTGAGGACTTAAGGTTAATACAAAAAGCTAAGTACTTATACCAAATTGCTTAAAATGGTGTGTAAAATGCTTGTTATGTGCTACAATCCATTGATCTTTTGTCAAAAATCCGAAGGTAGGATGATATGGTTTTGAATCAGGATTTCTTAAAAAGAAAGTGTCAAAATGTTCGATATTGACAATCAAATCCATTAATGCATCTTCAAAATATACAAATTGGAGTGCTTGAAGCTCCGTTTTGGTGAAAGGAGACTTAATATTTTGAGGAAATTCATTAGGTCCCATCAGGAACCTTAAGGAGGATGAAAAGTCAGGTAAAGATTCAGGAATTTCTAATGTTTGTCTGCCGTTGGAGTATTTTATTACCTGAGTAATATGCTCTATCATTTGATGCAAATTCATAGTTCCCCATAGTGGCAATTGTTTGGGGTTTGCATTTAAAAAAATATCAGCGATATCAAGTGTTCTGAAATCTGTTATCATAACTAAAAGGCGGTAAAATACAAGAAAATTTGGTTACCTTATTCAAAAGTTTTCCCCAACCAAAAATTGCGACTGTAAAGTCGGCTCACTTTCCATTTTTTATTCACCAAGCTCACAGGTAAATATGCAAACCAATCTTTAATTGAGGGTGAACTAAAAAAGATATCGTCATCAGTAAAAACTAAATTGTTTTCTTCAGATGCAAGTTTCAAATCGGAATATTCAGAAATTAAATATTCTGATTCGTAATTGGCTATCATTTTATTCTTTAAATACCATGAATTACCAAAAACATGGTTTTGAACATCAATTTTATCTGATTTCCCTTCCGATACATTTCGAGCATATGCCAGATATTTGCGAAGTATCTTAGGTCCTTCATGTAATGTGTTTTCAACCTTTAGTTCCTCAGGCAATATACTTGTCACAATTACAATTTTATCTTTTGCTCTTGTTACAGCAACATTCAATCTATTTTCACCACCTACGAGGTTAAGCAGTCCAAATTGAAGATTAAGTTTACCAGCTTTGTCCCTGGCATACCCCACGCTAAACATTATTATATCACGTTCGTCCCCCTGAACATTTTCAATATTTTTAATGAACAAATTTTTGGGTTTTTTCCAATGTTGCTTCTGAATTTTTGATTCAATCAGGTTTTCAATAAGTATTTGTTGCTGCATATTGAAAGTAACCACCCCGATTTCTTTATCAGGAAAGGCATTTTGATGAATTTCTATTTGACGAATAATTTCTTCGGCCTCAGTTAAATTGCTGTTATTGTGCCATATGCCATCTACTTTGACGAATTGTATTGCTTTAGCTTCTTGAATTGCCTCGGGAATTAATCTTAACTTATTCTTGTAAAATTCTTGATTTGAAAATCTGATCAGCTCCGGATATTTGCTTCTATAATGTTCACACAACATAACTTGAGGCAAAAATTTATCAGCCAAATTAAGCAATGAATCAATCTCTGTTTCAGGGGTTTCATCACTTTCGTCTTCCCATCGAGGTTTGTACAAATCATTGGGCATGAGCTGCTTATCATCGCCTACGATCATTATTTGTTGTGCTCTATAAATGGCTGGTATAGCTTTTTCAACAAAACATTGGGAAGCCTCATCAAATACTACTAAATCAAATTTTGCATCAATATCAAATATAGCAGAAACCGTTTCGGGGGACGCTAACCAAACGGGTAACAAATCAGTAACTTCCTCATAATGTGTTTGTATGAGTTTACGCAAAGGCCATATTTTTTTCTTTTTGGTTACCTGATGTTTCAAATCGCGATAAGTAATCTGATTGCGAAGTCGGTTGAATTCAAGATTTTTGTAGGTATTTTCTCTTGCTTTGATAAGCACAATTTCGTTTGCCAATTTTTCCTTTTCAGCAATCAATTTTTGGAGCTTATTTTCGAGATTATTAAATGCAGGTGTTGATACTTTTTGCAATACAGGATGCTTATGCTCAACATCTTCAATCCAACTCAGATATGCTTGATTTTGAATTTGATTGCACCATTCATTTGGATTTGTATGGACTAATTGATTTAATAAAGTCCTTTCGGATGAATTTAAATTTTTAACCAACTGATGATATGCAACAATCGTATCGAAATGCAAATTAAAAAGGCTAGTTATTTTAGTTAAGTTGGATTTTTCTAAAAATTGCTCAATTACTTTTACCTCAAAATATTTATTCCATTGTATATAATCCAAGTTAAATTCATTGATTACTCCAACAAAATCATTCAGCTTGAATATCCAAATATCTAAATGCCTTTTGAACACAATATCAATACTATTAAAAAAGATAGAATTATTCATAAACTCCTGTAATTCAATGCATTTACTCAAATAGATTGAAAATTTTTCTTTTGAATTTGATTCATAAATATCTAAGCCATACCGATCAAAAAAATAGTCAATTTGCTCAGATAATTTTATAGATTGATTCAAATGTTGACTCAAATTTGAAAGCTCTGAAATTTGAAATGTTAAATTGTATTCTTTAAGAATTGTGATTACTTCTTTTCCTTTTTTTGATATCCATTTGAAATAAAAATGTGTATAAAAAATGTTCATTTGTGACAATGCATATTCTATTTTCTTTAATTTGGAACATAACAATTCTATTTTATCATACTTAGCACCTTTTTCGAATAAAACAAGAATACCTTTTATCTTCTTAATTAATTGATTAAGTGCAACTTCAGGTTTTTCATGGTTAAAAACATAAGTTGCAATATCAACAGCATTGTTATCCTTACAAAAATCATTAAACCGATTGAGCTCCAGATTATGGCTATTAATAGTCATAATCTCAACATATGAAACTTCAAAACCAACTGTATTTAATTTTTGAGAATGGTTATAAAAAACTGTAGGAGCATTTTTTAATATTTCAAGAATTTTGATTCTATCAAATGTTCCAAAATTGCTATAATCAATTGAATTCCAATAGTTTGAATCGTAATCATTTAAAATTATACGGTAAGCAACTATTTCGTTTAATTTAGTTATGAGATTATCTAGTTTGGTTTTATCCAAATTTTTAATAATCTCATTGTTTTGATAATTTTTATCAGCAATCGAACAATTCAAATACATTTCCTTTACGGATATTCCATACTTTGAATTTTCAAAAAGTGCATCTTTAAATTCATTTAATTCGGAGGTCAAAGCATCAATTTCACGAGATATTTGCAAAAATGATCTTTCCAAATAAATAGCATCCAGTGAGTTATTTGCATTTTGGTATGCTTCCAATTGTTCAATTTGATTCAAAAGTGCGTCAAATACCCGCCTTCTATCCGTTTTGAAATCATGAACAACTGTGCAAAAATGTTGCAAACCAGCCATTTGAAGCCTTTCATAAATCACGTCCAATGCTACTTTTTTCTGACAAATAACCAATACACGTTTCCGTTTTGCAATCATGTCAGATATCACATTACATATTAGTTGTGATTTGCCTGTTCCGGGAGGACCTTGCACTACCAAACTTGTACCTTCGGCTAATTTACGCAATGCATTTTCCTGATAAGCATCGATTTTAAAAGGGGTGAATATATTTTCTTCTTTTATTAGTTTGATTTTATCAGAATTCAAAGAGTCGAACCAATCACTAAATGTATTAAAATTACTTTTTTCAATAATTGAATCATAGTCAGCAGAAATTACCGAACCCGATTGTTGAAAAAATCCTATCAATGCTTCTGGAATTAACTTTAGCTGACCTACACCGTAGTGCAATTCAATTTCTCCTTTTTTATAATTGTAAAAAGCTTGAATTTTATTGAGGTATAAATCTTGATTGAAATTAATTTCAAGACTTGATTTTTTTAAAAACTGATAGAGTTCATTTCTGAATGTCAACAAATCATCAAAATCATTCTCAAAAAAAGCCTCAAAACTTTCAATGTCAACACTTACTTTATTGAAATGCGCATAAGCCAATAAAAAACTATGATTAAAAACAGGAGGTTCATCAATTCTTTTGCAAATTTCCCAATGTTTGAAATCATTAATTTGAATTGAAATCGGATAAAAAATTAAAGGACATCGAACAACACTCCCATCATTAAATTGTCCTGTTACAAATGGGTAACAAATATACAGATCATTAGCCCCAAGTTCATCAAACACAAATTGCTGCTTACGTGAAATGTTTCGTAATTTTTTACTTAGTTCATTATTATCTGCATCTCTGCTATCAATATATGGTGCAATTTTGATTGGTTTGTTGGCACAAATTATTTTTTCTAATATTTCAAAAGAGGTTTGACCTTGAACATAATCCAGTTCGGTCAAATTAAAGTCATTGGCAACAGACAATTTATGCAACACCAACGAACGATTGTTTGCGGTAAGATTGGTTAACTTTTTTTGGTATGTTTTTAATATCGAATTCAAAGCGTAGAATTAACTACAAATAACCACAAAAATGACTTAAAAAAAATGATTAATTATTTGGGCAAATGTTTGTGTCGGTTGGGAATGGTTAAAGTAAATACCGATCCTTCTCCATATTCAGATTTCACCTCAATTGTACCATGCAATTTGTACACAATTTGTTGAACCACATATAATCCTAAACCGGAACCTCCATTATTATCTGCTCCTTTAAAAAACATGTCAAATACTTTATCAATATACTGCGGCTTTATTCCAATACCATTATCAATAAACGATACAACCGCAACATCTTCATTTACATTAATATTGATTTTGATAAAAGAGTCAGCCATTTTTAGATTTTGAAACTTTATTGCGTTTGAAAGTATATTGCTAAATAATATAGATATACGCATTTTATCAGATACAAAATCGGCATTTTGGCTTACTGAAAATATTTTTTGAATTCTATTAAAATATTCTTTTTCCTGAAGCATGTCTATTTGATCATGATAAATTTCTTCAAAATCGACCAAATCAAACTCAATATCCATTTTATTGTTTCTGGAGTAATTAGTCATGTCAGACACATAATTGTCCAATTTTTCGACAGAAATATTTATTAAGTCAAGATATTTTACCTTTTTCAGATCGTCTTTCTCCATTTTTATGAGATTAACCAACCCTTTAATGGATTTCATCGGTGATTTCAAATCGTGTGAAGCACGATATAAAAAATTATCGAGTTCCGTATTTGCCTTAACTAGTTCAATTTCAGCTAATTTTCTATCGTCTATAGGAGTAGCAATAGCCAATAAAAACTCAGGTTTTTTTGAATCATCCAAAGAAATAATTCTCTGGCGCATTTGCACCCATTGAATAGAGTTATCTTTACATTTCACCCTAAACTCAACTTCTTCCGGCAGACTACTTTTATTTTCAAGTACTCTTTTCCAATGTTCGTCCATTAATTGTGAATCATCTGAATGAATCAAATCAGGTGGACTAAGTGATAAAAATTCATCCCTGGAGTAGCCAAATACCATGTCTTTATTAAAATAAATCGATTTTTTTGATTTCATGTCAATCAAGTTGATAATATCAGGAGAAAAATCAGCAATCATCTTGAATTTTTCTTCATTATATCTTAAAATGTCATAAACAGGAGTTTCTTTAGAAACAGCATCTGCGTTCTTTTTAAAAGAATTTGCATTGATAGCTGAATCAATTACTGTAAATCCGTCTTTTGATTTAAGTATTTCCAATTGGTTTGAATCACTATGTTGATTCAAAATCAATACTGGTATTTTGGTTGTATAATTTGAAATATAATTAAATACCTGTAAACACAATTTTTCAGTAATTGCATGAAAAAACACTACTAATGCACTTGGTATGGTGTCTTTTATAATTTTTTCAAACGAATTTATTGTAGAAATATCACCCAAAACACCATTTTTAAGATCATTAAAATAATAATCTGATTGGTTGGAACCGGAAAGGTTATATCCAACTAGGAGTATGTTACTATTGGCTATCACAAAAATTAAGAGATAGAAATTTGGGGTTTGATGTATGTATTCGTAAAAATTGTAATAAATGTTACATAAAAAAGATAAAAAAGATAACGGAGAAATAATTTATCATTAATAATGTCTGTAATATGATTTGTAGCTTAATATAATTCAGTAAATGATAAATTCATTACGGAAAAGTAACATGAAATTTCTTAAATCTATCTAATTATTAACCTGTAAACCAATTAAAAATCCCGAATTAATTATTTTATATTTAAATGACAACCTAAAATTATATGGCTATAGCTTTAAAAATCAAGCATATTTTAACTAAATTTTTAAAATTAAAATAATATTATTTTTTCATTGAATAATACCATTTTTTATTTATATTAGATAAACAAATAAGCTTTCAAATTATAAAATATTACGCTTAAATAACTAATAAAATGAAAAATATTACCCTAAAAATCTGCCTTCTTTTTATTACAATTTGCTCTATTGTAATAACGTATGGACAAAATGGTTATTTCCAAGATTTCAACACAGGAGGCGTACCTTCCGGATTTAGTTGGGAATCTTCATATACGGTTTCCGTTCAGAACCAAGCATTGGAGATCAATGTTAACAAAGCAGATCTATTTCACGGAGTTGCTGTTAATTTTCCTACTGCATTGGATTTATCAGCAACAAATAGAAGAAAAGTGAGCTTCCGAATCAAAACAGATACCACAACAAGAAAACTGCCTTATGAAATAGGTCTTTCAGTGTTCAATGCAGGTACTACAAACAACTCAGGAGGTAGAAGAACATTCAAAGTCATATATCCGACCGGCAAATGGCAAACTGTTTCTTTTGACTTCAATGATGCTTCATTTTCAGCAAACTTTAGTGCCATTACACAGCTGAATTTCACATTTCAGCCGGTTGGTTACATGGAAGGTAATGTAAAGGTACAAATAGATGATTTAGCAGTTGGTAACAATGGAACACCCGGGCAAGCTGCAATAGCAGCACCTTATTTTTTAGGAATTCCCAACCAAGAAATACCTATAAATAGTTCATTTACCTATAAAATACGAAATATTGTAGATGCAGATAATTTAAACAGTAATGTCACTTTTGCAGCTGTAAGTTCTAATACGGCTATATTGCCTAATCCTACATTTACTCCAAATCCATTTTTAAGTAATAATTATTTCACATTCACTTCCGGCAATGGAAGTTCTGGTGATTTAATAACAAATCGTGTTTTAAATATGGTTATGACTCCGAATGCAAATCAGTTTGGAATGGTAACTGTTACAGTGACTGCTACAGCTGCAAGCCAAATTGCCGGTATCACATCAGTACCTTATAGATATATATTCAGCGTAGATGTAAAAAGAAATGTTGCTCCTACTATAGGTACAATTCCAACTTCACTAACAATTGGCTCAGACAGGACTACCACAATCGATTTAGATAATATATTTTCCGGAAATGGAGAATCAGCTCAAATAATGACAATTAGTGGCTTAAGTTCGGATCAATCCATATTACAGAACTCACAAATAGTTGCCTCTTATATTGGAATTTCAATGTCCGGAAAAATCTCCATTACACCTATACAGTTTGCAAGTCCTGCTTCCAAAATATTTAACCTTACAGTCAATATAAAAGACAACGGTGGAATAGTAGCTGGAGGTAGCGATCAAACAAATTATATAATCCCTGTTACTATTTTACCTACCTATTACAATGCTCCCACGATACCTATTATACCTGATCAGGTAGATAATATTATAACCCAAGGACCTCGTACAATTAGAATTGAACCCATTACTGACGGCAACGGAGGTTCTAGAATATCTTCTGTAACAGCTGTGAGTGGCAATACAGGGATATTAGCTAACCCAACTGTATCATATACCCCAGGCAACAACTTTGCATTATTGACATACAATTCATTAGTAGTAGGTACTACCAATATATCCATAACTGCCACAAATTTTGGTGCTCCGGCAAATAGCAATGGCAATTCTTCATTCACACGTGCTTTCGTAATGACCGCATTAAATCCACCTCAAGCTGGTTATATAGAACCTATGACTGTGAGAACAATAGTAGGACCAAATGATGCAGATGGAAGATTTTCAACAGTTGCTGGAACTTGGTATGTTGAGCATCAAGGTTCACAACAAACGGTTACCATAAATACTACTACCGGAGTTTTTACAAATGTAATGACGAAAGCAGGAACAGCTCCATTATACTTTGCAGGTGTTTGGTATAAACCTTACGGAGGTGGCCAATTATTTGACTTTGCTACTTATCCATATTTAAGCGTTAATTTAAGTACTACTAATACAGCTGGTGCAGTTGCTATAGATTTGTGGGATGTTAATGGAAATAGATATGGATTAACTTCTTCCATTGCAATTTCAGGTACGCCAACTGTATACACATTCTGTTATACTGGTACTCCGGATCCGGGATTTGATTTTTCAAAAGTAAAAACGATTCTTTTTAATTTTGGGGTAACACCTTTTAATACAGGTGCAGGAAGTTGGGCGCCTTATAACGGTACTTATACAATGAGAGATTTGCGTATTGGAAGCAGTGCATTAGGAAGTGGTAGTTGTACTCTACCTATACCTAATGTAGTTATTGGTGAAGCTCCAAATCCATATCACTTAACCGTTCAAACAGGCACAAAAACAGTAACAATAAGTGGAATAAATGCCGGTTCAACTCCTATTACCGGTCAAAACAACAACCCAGTAAGTTTATCAGTAAATGGTTCATTTTCACCTAGCATTCAATCATTTAACACTGCTACTGGAATTGCAGTAATACAATACACAACTGGAGGAGCGGCCACTGGCACAATTAATGTAGTTGGTAACGCAACAGGCTCAAACCAAACAACACGTTCGTTTACAGTAACCGTGCAAGCAGCTCCGGCTTCTCAAAATGTAGTTGTAACCAACGACTTGAATGCAAATTTTGGCGATGGAAATAAAGGACAAACTATAGATGGTAGTCCATTTGGTGTATGTGAAATATGGGGTCCAAGTGGTGGTTCTGGTTTACCGGATTCATATTATGATATGCTAAAAGAAGCCAATGTGCAATCCATGCGTGTGGGTATTTGGGATTTTGAACCTAAAAATGACAATAATAATCCTTTTGTATTAGACAAAACCAAGTTGGATTATACAGCTATGGGTGTAGAATTTTTCAAAAAAGCAAGAGCTGCTGGTGTAGAAAGATTTATGGTTACTTTCTTTTCTCCTCCAAGTTTTGTGAAATACAATAATTCTTATGGCGTTCCTAATTCTCCTTTTACACAGTCACCAGGATTTGTAGTCACAAATACTGTCGATTCCTCTTATTACGAAGAATATGCAGAATATGCAGTTGCTTTTGTACAAGGAATAAAAGAAAAATCAGGTGTTGATATTTATGGTTTGAGTCTTGGAAATGAAATCCAATTTAACCAGACGTATCAATCAGTGGTTTATACAACTGCCCAATATGTTGAAATCGTAAGAAGAGTAGGCAGAAGATTAGCCGCTGCGGGACTTAAAACATTTATTTGGGGGGCAGAAACACTTCAAGGACAAGATTCAGGTAATAATTATTTAAAAGCTGTTCAGAATGATCCTGAAACTAGAAATTATTTTAGTGGCTATGCGATTCATGCGTATGCCGCGAATGGTGTGGGTCAAGCAGCACCAAGTTGGGGTTCAGTGGTTACTGATTCCAGAAATTCCCTTTCTAACGGAGGATTAACATTGTTGCGTCAAAGTCCAATAGCCACAGTAGGTCCGGGTGGGGAACAGCATAATGGAAATGGTGGAATTGGTATTCCTATTTATCAATCTGAGACTTCACAAGGTGGTTTAACAGAAGCTCAATATAAAAGCTGGGACAATGCTATGGGTATATTTGCAGGGGTGTCTACTTCTTTAAATGTAGGTAAAAATTCAGGTTGGTATTACATTGGAATTAATAAAGATGCAAAAATGTATTACACATATAAACACTTAGACAAATTTGTATTTGGTGGTGCAAGAGCTATTCCGGTAACTCAACCTAGTGGAACAAATGTGTCGGCAGTTCGAAATCCTGATGGTTCGGTATGTGTGATGCTTGCCAACGACAATACGGCAATGCGAACTTTTTCTTTTGGAGGTACCAACATGCCAAGTGTCAATAGAGCATTTCTTTCAGTTGATAATTTATTTTGGAAAGACTTGGGTACAATTACAGGAAGCATCAGTGTTCCACCTAATTCCCTACTTACTTTATGGGGTGGTGGTAATGCCTTGGTCGCTGCAAGTGGCATAACTGTTTCAGGGGCTACAACAACTAATGTAGCAGGTGGATCGATCCAATTTACTGAAACTGTATTACCTGCAAATCTTGTTGACAAGTCGGTAACTTGGTCAGTTATAACCTTAACAGGGAATGCTACAATCAATCAATCAGGATTAATGACGGCAGTTTCAAATGGTACTGTGAGGGTAAGAGCAACCTCTGTAGCTACTCCAACTGTTTTTGGTGAAATAGTTGTAACCCTCTCAGGACAATATGTAAAAGTAACTGCGATATCTGTAGATGGAGTAGGTGGCGTTAGAAATGTGGCAACAGCATCTACTTTACAAATGACTGTTACTGGTGTATTACCAACTGCCGCACCATTAAGGGAAGCAAGTTGGTCATTAAACCCTTCTTCAGGAATTGCTTCAATTAATGCTACTGGTTTATTGACAGGTATTTCTTCAGGAGTAGTAACTGTAATAGGTACTTCATTGGACAATAATACTGTAACAAGTAGGGTTGTAGTAACTGTAACCAGTTCAAGTGTTGCAATAACTTCTGCTACTGTCACCGGAGGATCGAACCAAATTACAACAGCTGGAGGCACTTTGGCTATGACATCAACATATAGTCCTGCCAACGCAACTAGTACTACTGTTGGTTGGTCAATATCAGGCTCAATAGCAAGTATTAATCCTACAACTGGTTTAGTCACAGCACTAAATAACGGAAACGGTGTGGTTACTGTGACTTCGACTTATGTTTCATGGGGAATTACTGCCTCAAGAGTTATCACTATAAGTGGGCAAACATCTTTAATTACTTCTGCTACAATAAATGGAGTAGGTGGAGTTTCTGTAATAAATACGGCAAACGGAACCTTACAAATGACTGTTACCGGATATTTACCAACCGATGCTACTAATACAACTCCAACATGGAGCATTTTAGCTCCTTCTTTAGGCAATTCAATAAATGCTTCAGGATTATTATCAGCAACTACCAATAGTAATGGTGTGGTAACTGTTCAGGCTGCCTTTGGTGCAGTAACTGCCACTAGAGTAATAACCATTTCTAATCAAAATGTGCCGGTCACGGCAGCCACAATAAACGGAGTGGGTGGTGTAACGACTATAAATGTAGCCAATGGTACCTTACAAATGACTACAACCGGATTAGCTCCTTTGGGAGCCAATCAAAATACAACTCCAACCTGGAGTATTTTGGCACCCGCTTTTGGAAACTCCATCAATGCTTCCGGATTACTATCTGCTACCACTAATAGTAATGGTGTGGTAACTGTACAAGCTGCTTTTGGTGCAGTAACTGCCACTAGAGTAATCACCATTTCTAATCAAAATGTGCCGGTTACCGCAGCCACAATAAACGGAGTAGGTGGTGTATCGACTATAAATGTAGCCAATGGGACCTTGCAAATGACCACAACCGGACTAGCCCCCTTGGGAGCCAATCAAAATACAACTCCTACCTGGAGTATTTTGGCACCGGCTTTAGGAAACTCAATAAATGCATCAGGATTACTTTCTGCTACTACCAATAGCAATGGTGTAGTAACCGTTCAAGCTGCCTTTGGTGCAGTAACTGCCACTAGAGTAATAACCATTTCTAATCAAAATGTACCTGTAACAGCGGCAACAATTAATGGTGTTGGAGGCGTTTCGGTAATTACTTCAAATTTAGGTACCTTACAATTAACAACTACTGGATTAGCACCATTAGGAGCTAATCAAAATACAACTCCTACTTGGACTTTAATAGGAGGAACAGCCGCTTCATTGAATGCAGCTACTGGCGTATTAACTGCAATAAACAATGGCGTAGTGACCGTTCAAGGGGCATTCGGATCAGTTATTGCTACTAGAGTAATTACTGTTAGCAATCAATTAACAGGAATTTCTATCACAGCCGCTAATTCTATTATTGGAGTTGATTTGGGAACGAAACAAATGATTTTGACTTATGTTCCTGCAACTGCAAGTGCTTTAGGAGTCAATTGGTCAACTAACAATGCAAATGCATCAGTTAATTCATCCGGATTAGTTTCAGCTTTGCTAAATGGGCTTGTAACAGTAACAGCTACTTCCATTCAAAACAATGCATTTACCTCAAGTTACGTTATAACAATTACAAATCAGGCAGCTTCTTTTGTACCTGTAACTTCTGTTGTATTATCAGGAACTGCATCTATAATTTCAACTGGAAGTACAACCATAACTGGTACCGTATTACCTGCAAATGCCACAAACCCTGCTTTAAGTTGGTCATTAGTTCCTCCTACCGGAGTAGCTAATATTGGTGCTTCAACTTCGAATAATGCGGTTTTAAATGGTATAGGCAACGGGGTTGTTACTTTAATTGGGACTTCAGTAAGTAATGGTTCTGTTTTTGGAATTAGAATTATTACGGTTAGTGGATTTGCGATACCAGTTACATCAACAACAGTCAACGGTGCTGGAGGCATTAATCAAATTACCGCTTCCAATGGTACGTTACAAATGTTAGCTCCTTATTCACCATCCAATGCGAATGCAAATACTGTATTAGGTTGGACATTAATTGACCCAACCGGCAAAAACAGCATCAATGCAACTTCCGGATTATTGCAAGCCAATACCGATGGAAATGGATTAGTAACCGTTACAGGTGCATATGGGGCTGTAACATCAAGAAGAGTTGTAACCATTTCAGGTCAAGGAATCACTGCAACGAGTATGACAATTAATGGTTCAAACATTACTACTCAAAGTGGAACTACCGCTATGACTGTTGTGTTTAATCCATCAAACGCAAATGTGGGCACATCTGTAGGCTGGACATCGTCAAATGCTTCAATTGCCAGTGTAAATGCCTCAACTGGTATTGTTTCTGCTGTTACAAATGGTATTGTAACAATTACAGGAACCGCTGGTTCATTAACTTCTACTAAAATATTGACAATATCTGGTCAATTTGTTGGTATCCCTGTTACTTCAACTACTGTAAACGGCACCGGGGGCGTAAATCAAATAACTGTCGCAAATGGAACGCTACAAATGTTAGCTCCTTATTCTCCGGTAAATGCGAATCAAAACACCTTGTTGGGATGGTCAATAATTGACCCAACCGGCAAAAACAGTATCAATGCAACTACCGGTCTATTGCAAGCCAATACTGATGGTAATGGATTGGTCACCATTACAGGTGCATATGGTGCTGTAACATCAAGAAGAGTTGTTACCATTTCAGGTCAAGGAATTACTGCTACCAGTATCACAATAAATGGAGCAAACATTTCTGTGCTGAATGGAACTTCCCAAATGACAGCATCTTTTGGTCCTGTAGGAGCAAATGTAGGGACAACAGTAATTTGGTCATCAAATCCTTCAGGAAGGATAAATGGCACTGGATTAGTATCAGCAAATGGCCTAAACGAAATAGTTACGATTACGGGAACTGCAGGGTCATTAACTGCCATAAAATTGATAACAATCACTGGACAACAAATTCAGGTTACATCAATCTCTATTTCAGGTTCAAATACAATTAATACACCTGGGGGAGCTGTGTTCTTAAATAGTTCGGTTTTACCGTTGAATGCAACAAATACTAATATTAGTTGGTCAATTATTACCGTATCAGGTGGTGGATTAGCAACTATAAATAATTCGGGAACTGTAGTTGCTCAACGTAATGGAAACGGGATAGTAACTGTAGTTGGTACTGCATTAGATGGTTCAGGTGTTGTAACGTATTTTCCAATTACAATTTCAGGACAAGCCAATGATTTGATTTCGCTTTCGGTTTTTGGACAAGGTGGCAATGAAATAACTGCTAATGGGGCAAGTAAATTAATGCAAGTAACTCCTTTCCCTTCAAATGCCAATGGTTCTGTTACGTGGAGTATTATAACAACTCCTGGACAAGGAAAAGCAACAATAGATAATACCGGATTGGTAACTGCTTTGGTTAATGGAAATGGAACGGTTACAGTTGTTGGAACATCTGTTGAAAACAGTTCGATAAGTGCTTTTGCAGTTTTAACAATAAGTGGTCAATTAATTCCAATTACATCTATCACATTATCAGCAGCCAGTGGGAATGCTGCAATTACAGTTGATGATGCAATTCTGCAAATAAACTATGCTTTATCTCCTGCAAATACCACACAAAATAACATTCTCTATTCAATTACTGGCCAAAACAACTTTGGAATACCTAATCCATCAGGAGCTGAATTAGCCATTATTAGAGGCAATGGTGTTCTTGAATCTCTATGGAATGGAATCGTTACAATAGTTGGTTATTCGAGTCAAAATCCAACGGTTAGAGATATAATTGTTGTTACTATTTCTAATCAATACATCAACGTAACTTCTATTTCAGGAATAGCTCCAAAATGGACTATTCCACAAGTATTAAATGGAAATAAAGCAGGTGTTACTGTAACAGGCTGGGCTGCTTACCCAACTTTTGCTTCAAATACGACATTAGAGTATGAAGCAATTTCTGGAGCAAAATATGTTACTATTGTTGGAAATGCAATCAATACCCTTGACAATGGAGATGGAATTGCTTTTGTCAGAGTTAGATCTGTTTCTGATACAGCGATTAAATATATTTTAACAATTTCTGCTATAAATCAATCAAATGCTTTGTCTATTGTTGTATCTGATGACAATACCACTTATGCTTCAGGAAGTGAATTACAAGTTGGTGCTTTTTACCTGGTTTCAGGTGAATTATCACCAAATGCACTCTCGTTAGATGAAATGAAGAAAAGAATGACTTATCAATTCTTACCTCAAAGTGCTGTTATTCAAAGTGCTGATGGTTCATTTCAAATTGTTGGTGGAACTTCTGTGACAATTATTGGTACATATTTGAACAATCCATCCTTGACAAATACACAAGTTTTCTCTATTGCAAACACGAATTCAACTGTTGGCACTAATATAACTATGAGTGTTTTTGATAACACAAAAACATATCCAACAAAAAGTACATTAAAAAGTGGATCATACTATACTGTTGCTGGTGTTTTAACTCCGGATATTTATAGTGTAATTGAAATGCAATCAAAAATGGTGTATCAGTTTTATCCACAAAATGCAGTTTCGCAAAGTCAAAATGGAGCATTTCAAGTAATTGGTGGTTCATCTGTTACAATTATTGGTACATTCTTGAATAATCAAAACCTGAAGGATACTTTAGAATTTTCGATTACCTCAAATGTAAATTCGCTTCCTGGAGTTTCAACTGCACTAGGATTAAGTGGTTTTAATACGAATGATATTTCCATTTACCCAAATCCTACCAATGGTGCAATTAATGTTATAAATAATACCTCCAATAGTCAATTCGTGGTTAAAATTCACAACTTAAATGGTACTGTCGTATTTGAAACTGTAATTCAAAATTCAGGAAATAATTTATTAGATATTAAAGATTTACAATCAGGTATCTATTTTATGGAATTAATAACTGAAAAAGGAGTCATACTCAAACAATTGATCAAACAGTAAACTTATATTTTAAATTCTAAAAGGGTGTCTGCTTCAGATACCCTTTTTTTTTGTCCTTTCAAAAACACGTTACTAAGTTTTGATACCCATCAAATATTGGTATAATTGCAGCCCATTTAAAATATCAATTATGAAAAGAAAGTTTATTACCCTTTTTGTTTGTTTTGCAATCAGCACGATAATAGGCTATTCGCAATCCACATCAGTAAGAAATATAGATCAAAAAGCAGATTCTGTTTTAAAATTAATGACGTTAGACGAAAAAATTGGCCAACTCAATCAATTATCAATTGAATTTGCTACAGGTGGTGATCAGGTAAAATCCAATCTTTCACTTGAAGAGCAAGTGAAAAAAGGTATGATTGGTTCTTTTTTGAATACTCAAAATATGGACTACAAAATTAAACTGCAAAAAATTGCAATAACACAGTCACGTATGAAAATCCCTTTAATTTTTGCACTAGATGTTATTCATGGATATAAAGTGGTTTTCCCAATACCGTTGGCTGAAGCTTGTTCATGGGATTTGGCTGAGATTGAAAATGCAGAACGTGTTGCAGCAGAAATGGCTTCTGCTCACGGCATACACTGGACATTTGCTCCAATGATGGACGTAGGCCGCGATCCAAGATGGGGTCGTGTTATGGAGGGTGCAGGTGAGGACACTTGGTTAGGTGCAAAAATAGCAGCAGCACGTGTAAGGGGTTTTCAAGGAGAAGATTTGAGTAAACCAAATACCATCTTGGCTTGTGCCAAACATTTTGCTGCTTATGGATTTAGCGAATCAGGCAGAGAATATAATACTGTTGAAATGAGTGAACGTCAATTAAGAGAATTTGTGCTCCCACCTTTCAAAGCAGCTTCAGATGCCGGAATAGGTACATTTATGAATTCCTTTAATACTATTTCCGCAGTTCCTGCCTCAGGAAATAAAAGATTAGTTAAAGATATTCTAAAAGATGAATGGGGATTTAAAGGATTTGTTGTTTCTGATTGGGAATCCATTTCTGAAATGATCAATCATGGAGTTGCGGCCGACTCTATGCAAGCCGCAGCTTTAGCTATGAATAACCAATCTTCAGACATGGATATGGTTAGTCAAGTTTATATTAAATCATTAAAAAAATTGGTTACTCAAGGCAAAGTTAAAGAAGGCCATATAAATGACGCATGCAAACGAATACTTAAAATAAAATTTGCACTTGGACTATTTGACGATCCCTTGAGATATTTTGACCAAAAAAGAAAAGAAGCTTCTTTAAAAAACCCTGCATACTTAGAAGCTAGTAGGAACATGGCTAAAAAATCAATGGTGCTACTCAAAAATGATGGAAATGTATTGCCATTAAAGAAAGATATCAAATCCGTTGCTATCATTGGTCCATTTGCAGATGGCAAAAGAGATAGAGATTATATGAGTTTCTGGACATTTGGTGCGGAACAAAAAGATGTTGTTACGCTCTATCAAGGAATTAAAAACAAATTAGGGACTAACTCAAATATAATTGTTGATTCTGCATGTGGCTGGATGGGTAATTGTTCGCCCGAAGGTATTAAAAGAGCGGTAGATCAAGCCTCAAAAGCAGATTATATTATATTGGCATTAGGTGAAAATGGCGAAAGAAATGGCGAATGCCGTTCAAGGACCAACATTGATTTGCCCGGCAATCAAAAAGAACTTATTAAAGAAATACTAAAACTTAATAAGCCAACAGTTGCTGTACTTTTTAATGGTCGTCCTTTAACATTAGAATGGGAATCGAAAAACATTCCAGCTATACTTGAAGCTTGGCAACCGGGTTCTCAAGCTGGTAATGCAGTAGCCGATGTACTCTTTGGCGATTACAATCCTTCCGGCAAATTGACCATGTCTTTTCCTATGAATGTGGGTCAAATTCCGGTTTATTATAATCAATTACCGACCGGTCGACCGGCTACAAAACCAATGGATATGTGGAAATCAAGTTATTCGGATGCTCCAAACGAACCTTTGTACCCATTTGGATATGGATTGAGTTACACCAATTTTAACTACTCCCAAGTTACATTAAATAAAAAAGAAATAACCAATAATGAAACTTTAGAAGCTACTATAACTATTTCTAATACAGGGAAGTATGATGGTGAAGAGACCGTACAATTGTACATCAGAGATCTCACGGCTGATGTATCGCGCCCGGTAAAAGAACTAAGAGGATTTCAAAAAGTTATGATTAAAAAAGGCGAAAGCAAACAAATTACTTTCAAGTTAACGATTGAAGATTTGAAATACTGGAATGCTGATTTAGTTTACAAAGCAGACCCCGGAAAGTTCAAATTGATGATTGGACCAAGCTCCAAAACAAATCAAGAAATTGAATTTGAACTGAAATAATCTACTTGCTATCATTAAAAAAACTTATCCTAAGCGTATCAATAAAATATACTTAGGATAAATTTGAAGGTGAAAGAAATATAGAATTAAATTTTCAATAGTTTGCTTTTAATAAACTTTTAACATGATGTCTCAGTAAATTATTATTGTTAACTTATTGAATAGCAACGTTAGCAAACATCTGTACTCTATTTTTCTTTGTGTCAACAAAATTGCGAAACTCATACAAATCTTTTTGTAGTTGTTTGATTCTTGTTTCACGCATTTTAATTTCTTCCTCATTACTTTCGCCATTTATTTTATTTTCATGGAATTTTATTTTTACATGAATCATAGAAGTAATAATCTCAATAGCATCTTTTGGATCAAAGCTGCCATTTATTAGGAGTAAATTTTTCATATTAATTGTTTTTAAAATTATTAATTATTGACCTTGACCTAAAGAGTATCCTGCTTTTCCGTCAAAAGCATATAAGTTCTCTGTTTTTACTACATCAATGTTTTGACTAATAGCATTTTGTAATAACTGTACTATATTTTGCTTTTCAATTAATCCTGCATTTTTGTTTTTAAATCTGCATCTCCAATGATCGGTACAAAAGGTTTCTTTAAACCCATCAGGCCATACTTTAATCCCTCTGTTTGTAATCATTGTTAGCTCAATATCCTCATTTTTAATTTTGCTAACTTTATCTGCAAGTTCATTAGGATTTGTTCCACTCCAATGGACAAACAAATCGACACCCATGAGCTCTTTTTTGGCAGGTGCTTTTCTTTTATACTTTGGCAAATTCAAAGCACTTCCTTTAGCATATGACACGGGTTTTAAAGTTTTAGGTTTCTCTCCAATATTTGCAATAACTGCCTTTGCAAATTCTTTGGTTCCTACTTTTTGGGTACTTATTCCTTCTTTAAAGATATCATAAGTATGAATTCCATCTTCAATTGTTTTAAGCCATGCATTTTGAACTTTTTCGGCAACTTCTGTTTGTCCTATATGGTTCAACATCATGATTGCTCCTTGCAATAATCCGGATGGATTTGCTAAATTTTGACCAGCCCTACGAGGTGCAGACCCGTGAATAGCTTCAAACATAGCGCACTCTTCGCCTATATTGGCCGAACCCGCAAGACCCACAGAACCAGCAATTTGTGCTGCAACATCAGAAAGCACATCTCCATAAAGGTTTAGGGTTACAATTACATCAAACACCTCCGGAGTATCAGCCATTTTTGCAGCTCCAATATCAATGATCCAATGTTCATTTTCTATTTCAGGATATTCTTTAGCTATTTCGTCGAACACTTGATGAAACAAACCATCTGTTTGCTTCATGATATTATCTTTTGTGAAGCAGGTGACTTTTTTGCGACCATATTGCTTCGCATATTCAAAAGCATATCTTACAATTTTTTCGCAGCCTGGACGGCTTATCAACTTCAAGCATTGAACCACTTCATCCGTTTGCTGATGTTCAATTCCGGCATACAAATCTTCTTCATTTTCACGTATCATTACAATATCCATTATGGGATGCTTTGTTTTCACAAACGGATGCAAACTCATACAAGGACGAACATTTGAATACAAGCCTAAAAATTTGCGAGTTGTAACATTTAAACTTTTATAACCACCTCCTTGAGGCGTTGTTATAGGAGCTTTCAAAAAAACTTTGTTTCTACGAATGACATCCCAACTTTCTTTAGCAATACCTGAAGTATTTCCTGCCAAATATACCTTCTCCCCTACTTCAATTTCTTCAATTTCGATTTTGGCACCAGCGGCTAGTATTATTTCAAGAGTGGCATCCATTATTTCAGGACCGATACCGTCCCCTTTGGCTACAGTTATTTTTGTCATGACGTATATGTTTATGTTAGGATTAATTTGTTGCCACAAAAATGATTTATCAAATTCATATATTTTTATTTATATTTATTATATTATACATTAATATTATTTATATATATAAAACTAATATTTTCACAAATCCTAACTATTTATCAAAGCCGTGTATACGACCATGCAACAGCTAGGGCTCCAATAATTTAGGTGAATAATAAAAGTAGATTATTGAGATTTGAGAGAATAATTGGAGATGAATTTGCCCATGATTAGAGCTAAAACTATGGTGGTATACAAATGGCCCGCAATGCATAATATGATTGCCAACATTTTGGAAGCTGGGTGTATGGGCAACATATCACCATAACCAACCGTAGTGATGGTAACGAAGCTGTAATAAATAAAATTTTCGAATTTATGTGCACTTACATTGGACGGCAGTTGATACGCGTCATTAATGATCCATTGCAATAATGAAGCAAGTGATGCACCACAAAGACCCAGCATCAAAAAGCCTACGATAGAAGCATACACAAGATTTGAAGAAATTTTATCGCTCAAAACTATTTTGACAACTAACTCAATATTGAAATATAAAAAATACAATGAATACATGAGTTGGGTAAGAAAATCCAAGATATCCAGGTCAGGAATAAAAAAATCGAGCCACGTAAAAATCAATGCTAGACTGCCCAATAATATTTCCAAATAATCGATGCGCTTGATTTCGATATCGGCATATATACTTGTGGCCAATACTACAGATATCAATAATGAAAAATAGAACCTCGCCATGTTCGATTCTTGAAAAAATGGCGACACAACGAGTATCATTACAATTGCTATGAGCAAAAACACATATTTGTTTTCCTTAGGAGATATTTTATGAAAAAAATGCAATTTCAGCAAAATTTCTTTTGAAGGATTCATATTCAGGATTATTCAGAGGTGATATATAAACGAAAACTACTTGGGCTTATATTTTTTGAGTAGCTTCTCTGATAAATTGGTCAAATACTGCATTGGCCTGTGTGATTGGCATTGCGTATACATTGACCCCTTCGCCAAACTTTTCTTTAATATATGTCTCGATGGGCCCAAATAAAAGAGCTTTGGTTTGTGCTGTGATAACTGTATGTTCATTCCTAACTATTTCACCATCTTGCACATAGTAGGATTCATTATTAATATCGATGGAAGCTTTTGCTATTAATTTATCTCTTAGCAAATTAAAAACTAATTGTTTGGGTTCAATGTTTTTGTTTAAGTAAATGATAATGTTGATCATGATTCGTTTTTTTTGTAAAATAATAGAATAATTTGCATTTATTTTTATTTATATTTGTTATCATATACATTAGCAACATTTATGAACTATACCTTGCACCAACTTCAAGTTTTTCTTAAAATCACACAGACACAAAGCATTACCAAAGCTTCGGAAGAGCTTAATCTGACGCAACCTGCGGTATCGATACAGTTAAAAAATTTTCAGGATCAGTTCGAAATACCGTTAACAGAGGTAATAGGCCGAAAACTTTATATCACAGAATTTGGGAAAGAAATAGCCACCGCTGCGGAGAAAATTATCAATGAAGTATATGCTATCAATTACAAAACACTTGCATACAAAGGTCAATTGACGGGTAGACTCAAAATTAGTGTAGTATCAACCGGAAAATATGTAATGCCTTTTTTTCTTGGTGATTTTTTAAAACTTCATTCAGGTATAGAGCTACTAATGGATGTAACCAACAAAGCAAAAGTCATTGAAAGCTTAGAAAAAAATGAAGTAGACTTTTCATTGGTATCTGTATTGCCTACTCAAATACCTATTGAAAAAGAAGAGTTAATGGTCAATAAATTATTTTTGGTTGGAAATATGTCAGAAAAATTTTCAAATAAAAATGATTCCACTTTGCTTGAAAATCTGCCTTTGATATATCGTGAATCTGGTTCAGGAACAAGATTTGTAATGGAAAAATTTATAGAAGAACATAATTTGCCCATTCGTAAAAAAATGGAACTCACTTCTAATGAAGCTGTGAAGCAAGCTGTTATTGCTGGACTGGGCTATTCCATTATGCCCGTAATCGGGATTAAAAGTGAACTGATCAATGGCGAATTGCAAATCATTCCAATAAATGGATTTCCGATACAATCTGTTTGGAATTTGATATGGCTGAAAAACAAGAATTTATCACCAGTATCTTTGGCTTTTTTAGAATATATTAGGACAAATAAAGAAAAGATAATTAAAGAAAAGTTTGGTTGGATATCCGCTTATTAAACAAACTCCAGCACCGATTTTTCGATAATATCGGCACATTCATTAATCTGAGTTTCGGTAATTACCAATGGCGGAGCAAATCGAATAATATTACCATGAGTAGGTTTAGCAAGGAGACCATTTTCTGCAAATTTCAAGCACAAATCCCATGCATTGACTTTATTAAAATAGGGATCAAGTACAATTGCATTAAGTAGCCCTTTACCTCTTACTAATTGAATATAAGGCGCTTTTGATTGCAGCTGCGTAAGTCTTTGACGTAGCAATATACCTAGTCTTTCGGCATTATCAGCCAACTTTTCATTTACTAATACTTCTAATGAAGTCTTGGCTACTGCGCATGCCAAAGGATTGCCACCAAAAGTAGAACCATGTTCTCCGGGTTTGATACAAAGCATAATTTCATCCGAAGCAAGTACAGCTGATACAGGCATAGTCCCACCTGAAAGTGCTTTGCCTAAGATGAGCATATCAGGATGCACATTTTCATGCTCTGAAGCGAGCATTTTGCCTGTTCTGCACAATCCGGTTTGAATTTCGTCCATCATTAATATTACATTATACTTGGTACAAAGTGCTTGTACCTGAGCCAAGTAGCCATCATCCGGTATATATACCCCTGCTTCACCTTGTATAGGTTCTACCCAAAATCCACAAACATTAGGATTTTGTAATGCTTTATTTAGCAATGGAATATCGTTGTATGGTATAATTTGATATCCGGGCATAAAAGGACCAAAGTTTTTGCGACTATCCGGATCAGTGGATGCCGAAATAATACCCAATGTTCTTCCATGAAAGTTGCGTTGCACTGCTACAATAATAGCTTCATTTTCGGGAATTCCTTTTTTCATGTATCCCCATTTGCGAGCCAGTTTTATAGCAGTTTCGTTGGCTTCAGCACCTGAGTTCATCATAAGCACTTTGTCATAGCCCAACAATTGACATATGTACTTTTCAAATTCGCCCAATTTATCATTGTGAAATGCTCTGGATGTGAGTGTTAATTTTTGCGCTTGGTCTATTAAAGCTGCAATTATTTTAGGGTGACAATGACCTTGATTAACCGCACTATATGCGCTTAGGAAATCGTAATATTTTTTGCCTTCTACATCCCATACATGCACCCCCAAACCTTTATTAAGTACTACAGGTAAAGGATGATAATTATGAGCACCAAATTGCTCTTCCAATTGAATATATGAGGCCGCGTGCATGAATTTTGTTGATTTAATAGCTTATTTTTAATCCGTTAGCGACAAATACTTGAAGTTTGTCGTCAGCAGAAAGTAATGTCATTTTGTTTTTTATGGCTTGCCATACAATCATTTTGTCAAACGGGTCTTGATGGATTTTTTGTGGGAGTTTATAAAAGTCATATGTAACCTCTGAACTTAATTCCAAAATGTGATAATTTAATCTTTTTACTTCCAAAAATATGTCTTCCGGAGTTAGTCCATTTAATTGTAATTTGCCCAATCCAAATTTTAAGGATATTTCAAAAAAAGAAATAGAACTAACAAAACACCCTCCAGGATGATTAATTAAAACAGATTGGATATTTTTGGTTAATCGCTCAGGATCAAATAATGACCACAAAATTATATGCGTATCTAATAAATAATTCATTTAGTCATATAGCTTTTCATTTAACAAATCCTCATCCGTCATTTCCCAATCCGGCATAATTTTCATACTGGCACCTCTTTTCTGAAGGGTTCCTAATTCCCTTTGTTTAATTTCTACATTATTTTCATAGGGAACCAACATAGCTATGTTTGCTTTTTTCCTTCCATACGATATAGCTATTTTTTCTCCTTTTTCTACTTCCTTTAGAATAGCGGAGAAATTGGCTTTGAATTCAGCAACTGCAATTGTTTTCATATTTTACTTTTAATATCAAAGATAACACAAACTTGACAACTTGTCAAGTTTCTGCATTTAGAAACGGATACCTGTAATCGATAGGCGACACGAAAACTTCTTTGATTGTACGAGGTGACACCCAACGCAACATATTGAGTAGTGAACCTGATTTATCATTAGTTCCTGACTGACGCGCACCTCCAAAAGGTTGCTGACCTACAATTGCTCCTGTAGGTTTGTCATTTATATAAATATTTCCTGCCGCATTTCTCAGAGCATCCAATGCTTGAATTTGAGCACTTTTGTCGGTTGCAATAATGGCTCCGGTTAGGGCATATTTACTTGTATTATTTACTAATTTCAATATTTCTTCGTAAGCATTGTTATAAACGAAAATCGTAAGCACTGGGCCAAAAATCTCATTTTCCATGGTTTCAGAATGTGGATCAGAAGTTAATATAACTGTTGGTTGGATGAAATATCCCTCCGAACTATCATATTTGCCACCAAAAATCACTTGATTAAGTGGATTGTTTTTAGCTCGCTCTATAAAACCTGTAATTTTATCAAATGCTTTGGCATCAATAACCGCATTAATAAAACATGATAAATCATCCGTAGGTCCTACTTTTATGGAATCAAGCTCTATTTTCATTTTTACCCATATTTGATTCCACAATGTAGCAGGAATGTAGGCACGTGACGCAGCAGAACATTTTTGTCCTTGGTACTCAAAAGCACCTCTGATTAAGGCAGTTACAACTGTGTCAACATTGGCAGAATCGTGTACAAGTACGAAATCCTTGCCTCCGGTTTCGCCAACAATTCGGGGATAAGTTTCGTAGGTATCAATGTTTTTAGCAATTTCTTTCCATAATAACTTAAAAACCTGTGTGCTACCTGTGAAGTGCAATCCTGCAAAATCAGGATGTTTAAATATCACTTCACCTATTTCAGGTCCATCACCATAAATCAAGTTAATTACGCCTTTTGGCAAACCGGCTTCATACAATATTTCCATTATTAAAGCAGCAGTATATACCTGCTGGTCGGCTGGTTTCCAAACCACAACATTGCCCATAATGGCAGGTGCTGCCGGCAAATTTCCGGCAATGGCGGTAAAGTTGAAAGGTGTGAGGGCATATATAAATCCTTCAAGTGGTCGGTAGTCGGTACGATTCCATACACCTGTTGCTGACACAGGTTGCATTTTATAAATTTCATTGGCAAAGTAAACGTTAAATCGAAGGAAATCGGCCAACTCGCACACAGCATCAATTTCAGCCTGATGCACACTTTTTGATTGTGCCAGCATGGTAGCTGCATTAATTTTATATCGGTATTTGCCTGATACCAAGTCGGCAGCTTTCATAAAAATGGCTGCTTTGTGCTCCCAAGGCATGTTTTCCCAATCCGATTTAGCATGCAATGCTGCTTTTATAGCTTTTGCTGCTTCCGTTTTTCCGCCATAGTAATAGTGACCTAAGGTATGATTGATTTCATGCGGTGGATGTATAGATGTTTTGGTTCCTGTACGAACTTCTTCAGCACCAATATACATTGGGATATCTTTAGAAGTACTTTTTAGTTCTTTGATAGTTTTTAGTATTTCCACACGTTCTGAACTATTGGGTGCATAACCCAAAATAGGTTCGTTTTGAGGAATAGGGATATGAAGAATGTTGTTTTCCATAGTGTTAAATATTGGCTAATTTACCTTATTTTCAGTAGTAAATCAACTCTCTCTTAGTATCGGAAAGGTAAGACAATGAGTTCCACCCCGAGCTCTGGATAGTTCATTTGATGGAATCAAAATCAATGTCTTTTCAATTGTTTCTGCTTTTAGTTCTCCGGATTTTAATTTTTTAATTAAGTATTCAGCCTTCATCACTTTATAACCCGCTTTTGCAATGGCTTTGGTTGTCATTTTGTTTCTGTCATAAGTAACAGCTACTCCGGGTTTGATGGCAAACAAATTGCAACCATCTGTCCATTGTTCGCGTTCCTGATGTGGGGTAATGCCCCCTCCGCAAGCAATAAATTTCATATTCGGATTTATTTCAGTTAATAAATCAGCCAATGAATTGTAAATAAATGGTTCTTCTATTCCTTGTTCAAATCTCTTAATTGAAATTTTACCTTTTCGCATAATTAATGGCTCAAATACAACACATACATTGGTGTCTATTCTAGTAAATATTGTGTCCAAATGCATACAATAGCGCTCTTTGGGGATTTCCACCATAACGACATGCTTCACAATTTTCCACTTGAATATTATTTCTTTAATTTTTTCAAAAGCATACTTGCTCGTACGCTCGCTGCATCCTATCAACAAATGATCATTCCCAAACATCATCACATCACCCCCTTCCACAGAAAATTCATTTTCAGGTTTAATAATATTTTCAATTAAATTATCCATATCATTCGATAATTTTATAAACCAATTATTCCGATGGATAATTTCAAAAGTTTTAGAATAATGATACACATACCAGCTCAACAAGGATTCACGACTTCTTGCTCTCTTATTAGCTTGAGTAATAAGCAAATGATTGTTAACCACCACACCGATATCTCTACAAAAAATATAATTAGATGCCGGAGGAAATAATATTTTTTTTGTTTTTTTGACAACCCCGGTAATTAAACTATATGCTAATTCCTTTGGCGACATTTTTCCAAGAATTTGTTCCAATCCGTCAACTTCTTCAAATTGAGCGGTGGATTGAATTAGCTCTTTTCTAACGACTTCATTTCTACAAACTTCAAATAAAAGATCTTGAATATCCAACACATTATTTTCACCAATGAAACACTCTAATAGCTTACGAAGCACGTTATGTTCTTTGCGCATTTTGTCGAGATACACAATATCTTCATACAAATACTCAACAGCCTTGTCAGGGGTAACCTGTTCAATACCATCATCAGGAGTATGAATGATTACTTTTTGCAGTTTGCCTATTTCAGAAGTAACGCGGATCACGAAGGAATGTTAAGTGTTAAATGGTAAATGTTAAGTGTTAAATGGTAAATGTTAAATGATAAATGGTAAATGGTAATAATTTTAAATTACTAATTATTAACTATTAATTAAAACAACATCATTTTCATGCAAAACACACTACCACCGGATTTCATATACTCGGAGGTGTCGACTTCGATAACCTCAAATTCTTCGGTGGTGAGTACGCTTTTTGTAAAGCTGGCACCTTTGTGAATTACGCAAAACTTTTTGTTGGTTTCCAAATTAAACATGGTATGGGCATTTAATGCAAAATTTTCGATAGCTTCTTCTACAGGAATATAGTACACTCTTTTATACATTTTATGAAGTGCATCTAAACCTTCGTTTGAAAATGCTTCTTTGCAAATCATTACCGCGTCTACCCCAAGTGAGACAAAACAAGTGTCCAAATGATAAAAGCGTTCATCTATCAATTCCAATGCAATGATTGGACATTCCAATAATTCGGATAATTCATTATATGCTTCTTTTACAGTGCGGTGTCCATATCCTCCATACAACAATCTCTTGCCTGTATGGTATATCAAATCACCCATGCCTTCAAACAATGGCGTTTTTTGTAAATCAATGGTTTTATATCCCAATTTCTGATAAAAATCTTTGAAAAACGGCACTTCTCTTTGACGCGATTGATGACGCATTTTGCTTAAAATCACTATTTTTTCACCATTTGCCGAAATCCAAGGAAATGATTGATTAGCACAAAAAACCATATCTTCACAGTCCTTTGCACCTTTAATTTCTAATACTTCATTAATAATATTTTTTTCAACACCTTTAAGAAAGGCATCTTTTAGTTCATTCCATTGCTGAATAGCTAATGTTTTGTTCAAAGTGCCCGCATTTCCTTCCATATGCACATTTTTTACATCTACGATGTCAAAATATTCGGGGGTGCACATCAGCAAATATTTTGGCTGTTGCAATGAAACAACTTCATCTATTGTAAAATCGATATTAAAAGAAGTGTATATTTTGTTATAAATCATAAAATATTAAACTTATTAGGTCATTAATAAATAGAAACATTCAATTCACCTGTCGCATTAGAATAACTTCCTCTATACATTCCTTGGGTATTAAATGGCATTTCAATATTTCCAAGAAAGTCAATCGCTATCAGGCCTCCTTCACCACCAATTTCAACCAATTTTTGTTTGACTACAATTTCACATGCTTCATTGAGTGTACATTTTTTGTACTCCATTAGTGCCGACACATCATAGGCAACTACACTCCGTATGAATGACTCTCCATAGCCGGTACAAGAAACAGCACATGTTTTGTTATTGGCATAGGTGCCTGCACCAATTACTGATGTATCCCCTACCCTACCATATCGCTTGTTTGTAAGTCCTCCGGTGGAAGTAGCTGCTGCAAGATTACCTCTAATATCACGTGCCACTGCACCAACCGTACCAAACTTTTTAGGTTCGAAATGATCGACAACTGCTTCCGTACCTTCTTTAATAGCTTGCCATTGTTGGAATCGGTAGTCTGTATAAAAATATTGATTGTCTTCAAAATCAAGCCCACAAACTCTGGCAAATTCTTCTGCACCTCTTCCAACGAGAAGTACAAATCCTGAATTATCCATAACTCTGCGCGATAATACAATCGGATTTTTTACATTTCGAATGGCAGCCACAGCCCCTGCCTTTAAATTTTTACCGTACATTATGGAAGCATCCATTTCATGCAAACCATCATTAGTAAACACTGACCCTTTACCTGCATTGAAATGAGGTGTATTTTCTAAAAAAACAACCGTTTCTTGTACCGCATCCAAAGCATCACCCCCTGATTTCAAAATATTAATACCAATATTTAATGCATTTTGTAATACATTGAGGTATTCTTTTTCTTTGGCAGGTGACATTTGTTGCTTTAAAATGGTGCCTGCCCCTCCATGAATTGCTATTGAAAAACTCATAATGTCATTTTGTTAATGATATTCCACAATAATTAAAAAAAGAATACATAATATTTAAGGTTTTCATTTTCAAATATCTTTGTTCTTTTTTACTTTTTGTTTGGCCAAAAAGTAAACAAAAAAGCCCCCACGAAATCCAAATCCAAGTTTTTTTTTGCCGCACAATCCCGCCTTACCATGCCAAAAAACTTGTATTTCGCACTTTTCGTGGATGACCCACCGCACACAGATTCTTACACTTTATTTTCATTTATTTAATTAAAATTATCTGGGTCCGTAATACATGAATGTTGCCGGTGGAATCAACAATAACATTGCCGTAATAAACAATACTATCATCAAAGGAAACGCCCATTTCACCCACACATCATAGGGAATTTTTGCAATTACGAGTGTGCCCATAGTAACACCACTTGTAGGAATAATCATATTGTTAATGCCATCGCCCATTTGAAAAATCAGTACAATAGTTTGTCGGGAAATACCAATTATATCACTCAAAGGCGTTAAAATGGGCATGGTTAATGCTGCTTGTCCGGAGCCGGAGGGCACAATAATGTTAATTAATGATTGCACTAAAAACATAATTTCAGCAGAAGCCAATGGATGAAAGCCTTGTAAGGCATGAGAAAGGGCATACAATATGGTGTCCATTATTTTGCCATCCGTTCCAATAATAATTATGGCTTTAGAAAATGCAATTACAAAGCAGGCAGGTAGCATCTCCTTAGCACCATTTGCAAATTGAGCAACCAATTCATTGGGATGAATTTTATAAATGATAGACGTTACTATAGCCAAACCTAAAAATAATGCCCCAATTTCAGCTATATACCATTGCCAAATAGACGAACCAACTATAAGCATTACTACAGTTATAAAAAAGAAACCCAACACAAGTTTTCGCTTAATATTGAATGTTACATCTGAATCTTGTAAAGCATTTTGTGAAGATTTTCTTTTCAAATTATCCAACTCGAATACTACACTATTGGATAGTGACTTTTCGAGTCGATTAGCATACCACAGGATATATAAAATCGCAGAAATGGACAAGCAAAACAGACAAAACAATCGGTACTCCCAGCCACTGAATAAAGGCAACTCAGCTATACTTTGAGCAATACCAACTGTAAAAGGATTGGTAATGGCTCCTCCAAAACCTACGGCAGTACCTACCAGAGGAACTGCAATTCCCAACAAGGAATCATAACCTAATGATATAAAAAGTGGAATAGTAATCAGCACAAATACCAATACCTCCTCGCTCAAACCAAAAGTGGCTCCTGTGATGGCAAATAGCATAAAAAGAATCGGTGTAACCCATTGCTTATATTTGGGGTATCGACTAAAGAATAGCATCATACTTGTAAGTCCAGCTTCAATGGCTCCTGTGGCATTGATGATACCGAATACACCTCCCACAAAAAATACAAAAGCAATAATCAGCGAAGCTTCTGCAAAACCTTTAATAGGTGCTTTAAACAAATCACTAATTCCTTGTGGCTGTTGTTCAACCACATGATAAGAATCCTTTACCACCAAATCTCTACCATCTACATTCACTCTATCGAATGTGCCAGCCGGAACTATCCAAGTAAGCAAAGAAAAAACTAGCAATATTACAGATATGATAACGAGCGTATCAGGTATTTTTTTTAGCATGTCTATCTATTTTATTTTAAATTTATCACCGGCAACATACAAATGCATTTGCAAGTTTTTGGCACCTAATTTTCCGTTAACCGTTTTATAATCTTTGTCGTTACTCAAAACATAAAGCACTTGTGAGTCGCCAACCACCTCCGCTTCACCGTTTTTAACTAAAATGGCGGTTGCTTCATCGATTCCGACACAAGCCACTTCTGGATTTTCAATGGCAACAGCTATTAATCTGTTTTGTCGTTTCCGTTTTATAAAATGCTGGTCTACAATGGATTCCTTCAAAAATCCGAGTCCCGATTTGATTTCAATATTATTAGCCTCAATGGTTTGAAAGCCTTGTTTTTCGCTATCCTCGGTAGTTTCAAAGTGTTTAAGTTCAACTCCGGTTAGCATTTTTTCGCTCATTACCGCGGCTCCTGCACTGGTACCGGCTATTACATTTCCTTTGGCATAACATTTTCTGATTACTCTTTCCACATCCGTACCACTGATAATATCCATCAACTTTTGTTGATCACCACCGGCAATGTATATCATTGAGGCATTGGCTATGGAATCCATAATATTGGGAGTTAATATTTCTCCTTTTTGCATCATAAATCCCGTCACATTTGTAATTCCTCTGTCTACAAATTGTTTTTTAGCGTAAAAAATAGAAGAATCCTGTTCGGAGGAAGCCATGGGAATAATAACTATATATCCTTTTTTGTCTACCCCAGCTTCGGTTATTAATCGTTGCAATAAATGAGGCGGTCGTTTGCCACCACCAATTATAAAAAGTTTGCCTTGGGCAAAAAGAAATGTATTTGCAAAAAATACCAATAAAACCCAAACAAATCGAGGAGAGTAATTCATGACTATTGGATTAATATTCTTTTATTGATGGTAGATTGATTATCGACCCATTGAACTGTATATACACCTTTGGGCAAAACTTTAACTTCAAACATATTTTGATTGTTTTTCAAAACTTCAAATACATTTCCTAAGGTATTTATCAAATACACTTTATCAATATCCTGAGAATTACCGATTAATTCAAAAGATTGCGTGCAAGGATTTGGAACAATATTATACGATTTATAAGATGAATTACTTACTACGAATTCTGTTAATATTGGTGCAGGAACAGTTATCACTGGTTCAACGATATTTTTGCCAACTACATATGGATTTAAAATACTTAAAACTGAAAGCTTCATTGAATTAAATCCTGCTACCTGACGAGGTTGTTGAGAGCCATCCCCTCTTGAAGTAGTAGTAGAAAATCCAAAAGTAGTACTGTCATTTTTGAGAATAACCACCGGATTATACCCTTCTGAAGTGATAACTGCCTGTTTATTTGTGTTTATAGCATATTTAAATATCGAATTCCCATTAATCCAAACACCATGTGCAATAGTATCTTTGAGCATAAAATAAGGTACAGAACTTGAGGCGTTTTCAAACATAATGCTACTTGAAAATGCATTAGGAAAAATGTAAAATGACCTAAGCAGCTGTAAACCCTTTGTAGTACTTAAATTCCCAAAGTAAGCTGCATCCTGTCCAAGGTAATTATCACTTACAACGGTCTTACCTACAAACCTTCCTGTGCCTCCTACAAAGCCCAAAATTGCTCCCGGCTGACGAATAGCACTATCGAGTATTTTTCCGGCTTTTCCGGAAGCTAAATAGGTACTCAAAGTTGCAAAGGAAGAAATATCTGCAAACATAATTTTCCGAGCTTTTCGAATTTTTGAAGTAATATCATTAGAATCTGCTACCGATAATCGGGCTATGTTTACTGAAGTTGCAGATTGCGCAAGCATGGCTTCTGAAAATTGTTTTCCTGAAATTGTATTGGTGGTTATTATCATTATAGGATGATATACAAATCCTGTTTTTTGAACGATTTGATTGACAAATACGGTATTTGCAGCAGCTCCCTCAATACCACTAATTAAAATAGTTCCTGCAAATGTTTCTGTGCTATTTGTAGCAATATTTACCCCTAAAGTCGAAGGTTTAGTGACAATATTGGTTTTAAAATTATACTTCCAACCATTAAGCAATTGCGATACTTGCAAGGAATCGGTATAAAATGCAGAACCTGAAATTGAATATGGATTTAACTTTTTTGAACCATGCTTGTATACGTGTATAGCGCCTGTACCAAAAGCCAGGCCAACCTCATTAGTATCAATACCCATTGCAGTAAGGTCATGCACACCCACACCTCCAATCATCTGATTTCGAGTAAGTTTCCAATTGGCTAAAAAGGTGATTAATCGACCAAACCTTCCTCTTTCATTAAAATGTGAATCGAAAATGTAACCCGGGAATAGCGCAAAAAAATCATTCGCCAAAGTGATATTGGTATTATAGACATTATTTAATGCCTGATCGGAAGTTATCGATGCATCCAACGCATTATATATCACTCCTGAAAGTATATGTAATCCTGCCGAAGTGCCTGCAATAACACCACCATCGTTAAACTTATCTTTAACAGCTTGCATCAAAAAGGTATTTTTATAAAAAGTATAATATTGCGATTGATCACCGCCTCGGAAAAAAATAACATCATACGTCATAAGTGAATCGTAAGTCGATTGAATATTGGCTGCGCTTACAGAACCAAATGTGAAATTTTTGGCTGCAACAGCTCCCAATTGAATAAAATAATTTGGCAACCAAGTTGGATCGGAAGGTGCAGAAACACCAATGATAGCTACTTTTTTGTTTGTAGACTGATCCAATGCCCATTGATATGGTGCATTGCTCCAAGCTCCTGAATTGTTACGTTCAGAACCACCACCCACAATCAACAACTTGCCTTTCATAGCAAATAGCTCATTTGTAAGCATGTTTAGACAAAAAATTAGCATGATGATATTTTTTATCATCGAAATTGAACTTCTTAAAGATTTAATTAAAAACATTCGGGAACGAAAGGTTCCCGAATGTGGATTTATTTAACTTATTTAATGATCAGCTTGGTAGTAAGCACATTAGATGCCGTTACTACTTTTACAATGTAAATCCCGGCTGGTAATTCAGCTACAGAAATCGGTACCAATTGAGTGCCTGCTTCTAAAGACAACTCTTTAGTAAGCGCAACTTCTCCCGTAACACTTATAAAACTCACCACCGAAGTACCACTTGCACTGTTGAACGATAATGTTGCAGCACCTGTGGTTGGGTTGGGGTAGATGGAAAGGTTCGGTTTAGAGCCCACACTATGTTCTTCAACAGAAGTAACATCTGAGGAAGTAACCAATATATTATCAAAACCAATTCTATCACCACCTGGAGATGGGGTTACTAAACGCAATGCAAAATATACCGATTGATTATTAAACGTAGTCGGAAGACTTACAGAATACGTTATTGGCACAGTAAGCGCTGTAAATGTAGCAGAGTCCGGATAGTTAACTAATCCTTCAGCTTTCATCGTAAATGCTTCCCAATCAGCTGTATTTAGGGTTGAACCCGGTTCATTTAACGAAAACAATAATTGAAATTTATCTTCAAAATTTCCACTTGAGGTAAATGACATACCTTGTACCGAAAGCTTTAGGTTATTTCCTGTTAAAGATATTTTAGGCGTAACTAACCATCTATCAGCAGTAGGATTGAGTAAAGGGTCATTATCAAAGTACGAAGTTGTATAAGCTACAAAATTTGAATCTGGAAATGATGAACCTGAATTATCATAAAAGAATGTTTTATTTTCAGTTGGAATCAAATCTTCAAGCAAAGCGACATATCCTCTTTGTCTGATTCTTCTAATTACATAAGCATTTGTTCCATAATCGGAATAAAATGAAGGGATTGCTGTTTTACCATCACGGTTATACATTGTCATACCTGCGGGTAAAGCAGGATTTGCTTGCCCTGCAACTTTAATAGTTTTTTCAAAATCCTCCTTGTAAAGCACTTTTAAACCTGACAAAGGATTTGGTAAAACAGAAAAGATAGATGAAGTAACTGTAGCAATTCCAGCAGCCGCAATGTTAATTCCGACTAAAGTTTCTGCTTTGGAATAAGTGATTCCTTTCAAATCGATAACTGTATCAACTCTTGCAATTGCAGTTCCTGATAATGTACCACCTAAAGTTCCAGTTCCTTGTGCCAAAGAAACACTTAATGGCGTATTTGACAGAACATAAGCACCTTCGCCATCCGCATCTACCAATTTTATCCTAACTGTTATGGGGCTGCCTACAATTATACTTCCTGCAGGAAACACACCTAAAATGGCAACATTGGTAGCTATTTTACCAACTGTAAAAGCAGTACTTGCTGGGGAAGCTGTTAAAGCATCTCCAGAAGTTGCAGTTGCAACTAATGTTAGATTTTGATCAACTTGGCTATATAACAATCCTGTAAAGGTAATACTAGATTGGCCAGAAGCCATTGATAATGAAGTTGTTCCTGTTAAATTTCCGGTTCCGCCTGAGATTGCCAAAGAAATATTTGTTGCATTAGTTACAACTCCTGGATTATTGCTATTATTTAATGCTTGAACAACAACTCCAAATGTACGACCAGGCAAAATTTTAGTTCCACCAATTGGAAAAACATTAGTGATACTTAATTTCGTTGCACCAACAAATGGAATCACATTAAATGTAGAAGTACCTGCGGAAAGAAATGCTTGTCCGATTGCCGTAGTATAAACGGTTAAAGTAATCCCACTTGCTGAAATACTATACTTCAAATCAGTTAATGTAATACTAGATGTTCCTGCTCCTAAAGTTGTTGTTATGGTACCAGACAAAACCCCTGAACCATTAGCCGAAAGTGATAGACCTGTTGCGGAACTAACTGGATAAACAACACCATATTCGTTTTGTGATTCAACAGTTGCACTAAAGTTAAACCCAGCTGTCGGCGATGCAGGTGAAATATTTTTCAAAACCAATTTTGAAGCTTTTTTAGAAGCAATTTCAATATTATCTAACGCAAATGACAAGTAATCTGTTAATGCCAAATCACTTGATTGGAAAGTTATCCATCTTACTTGAACAAGAGGTTGGTTGTTTGCTGCTGCGGGCAAATATCCCACAAAAGTAGTTACTTGGTCAATTACAGTTCCGGTAGTATACGTTGTGTTATTTACAGTTGTCCATCCCGCTACACTTCCAACCCTGTACTGCAATGCAAGATATCCTGTGGTTGTTGTAACACTTTGAGATACCGTAGAATAATTTTCAACAAGTTGCACTTCATATTTATAAGATAAATCAGTTTTACCAGTGGTATTCAACGAAAGTACATTTTGGAATGTACGTGAACCTAAACTAATATTAAGTTTCACATCAGATCCATTATTATAGTTTTGAGGTCCTAAGCCATTATTTGCATGTCCGGTTAGAGTGCTGGTACATCTGGTAATATTACTGATAGCTCCTTGATAATTACGTAGGGTGTATGAGCCATCTGTAATGGCAATTGCATCTGAAAGTGTTGATTTCCAACTTGCACTACCTGCACGGTAAAACTTCATTCCTAACACAGTATTAGTTCCGGCTGCAATAGGTGTAGAGCCAAAATTTTGCACATATGGCAATGCCACAGGAGCATCCGGATCAGAAGCTAAAATGTCAAATGTTGCAGAGGTGGCATTCGTTAGCAGATCACCACTGGTCCGATTAGCAGAAATAGTAATGCCTACATTTGCAGAAGAATAACTTATTCCCGTAACGGTCAATCTTGAATTACCTCCAGTTATAGTGTAATTAGTTGCACCTGTAAAACCTAAACCAGTACTTGAAAGAGAAAAAACAGTATTTGACAATACTGGTACTTCAATATCTCCCGGATTTTTGGATGAAACTATTACGGTTAAAGGAGTTCCTATTAATTTTAAAGCTGGTGATACAGATTCAACCATCAATTTTGATGCAGGAGCAGGAATATTGTCTCCTGTAACGGATATATTTCCAATAGAAAAACTCAAAAAATTGGCAACGGTTTCAGATGGATATGCCAACCAACGAAGTTGCACTTTTGATAAATTTTCAGCTACTCCAGGCAAAGTTAAGTTAACATAAGATGTTATTTGACCGGTAAGTTTGCCACTTGAACTATAAAATGCACCCGGAATAGTTGAAAAAGAAGCGTAATTATCTGTACGATATTGAAAATATCCATATCCAGTAATAGATGATACCGATTCAACTTCCAGTTGAGTAACATCAAAAGATAGTTTAATATTTCTCCAACCTGAAGTATTTAAAGCAACAATATATCCTGCACTTCTATTAAAGAGACTAGCCAATACACCATAATAACCTGGTGTAGTAACTACATGTAAAGTACTGGCTGTATTGGTACCGCCAGATGTTAGGATAGAAATATCATAATCTGGTGGGGATAGTGTTCTGTTTGTCATAGATGTAGTATTAGCAGTGACAAAGTCAAAAGCACCTAAAGCCCCTGTTCTAAAGCCTGCAAACCCTGCCGGGAAACCTGTTACATTGGAAAATGTACTGAAATTTTGTACATAAGGAAGTGGTTGAGGTGCAATTGTTGAAAAAGGAATAACTGTGCCGGTCACACTTATATTATCAAAAGAAAAACTGATATAATTTGTAACCGCCTCTGATGAAAATGTAAGCCATCTTAATAATACATTTGGTTTATCAGCTACCGGTACATTTGGCAATTGTAAATTAGAAAATGAAGTTTTTGTGCCTGGTGTTAACCCAGATGTGGAATAAAATGAACCAGGTACGGTAGCAAATCCCGTAATACCAGGCACACTGTATTCTAAATATGCAAAACCCAATACACTTGAAATTGATTCTTGCTCCAATATAGTAATGTCGTATGAAACTCTTAAATCTTGGATTCCTGTGGCATTCACTGCACTTACAAATCCGGCAGCTCTGTTAAAAACACTAATAGCCAAGCTATTACCTGACCCACTTCCAGTAATTAAATGTATGGTACTCGTGGTTACTCCTGTACCTGCAGCAGTTATGGTTGCATAATCAATAACTGACGAAATAACTCTGTCAGAAGCTGTTGCTGCTGAAGCTACAGAATAGGTAAAGGATGCAAGCGCTCCAGTTCTAAAACCTTGAATGCCGATTGGGTATGTCAATGCAGAAGAAGCATCAAAGTCCTGCAAGTAAGGTACTGCCTGTGGAGTGGGGTACGTTTGTGCAAATGTATTCACTGAAAATGTAAATAATACAAACGTGCAAATAAATTTGCTAAGTAGTGAATAAGACCAACCTTTGAGGTTTGGAATGGTTTTGAGGTAGAAGTAACTATTTTTCATTTTACTAAGGGTTTATTTTTAATTAATTAAGGCTTTGCATCCCACCAAAATCTATCAAATATTGAATAATCCGGTGGAATATTTTGAAGTCTTTGACTGACTTCTCTTGATGAATATTGAAGTCTTCTTGGCATTTGATTTCCACTTCTGATTTTTATTTCAGGCAATCCAGCAATACCCGATATGTATTTTTCTGTACGTCTGTAATCATTCCAGGTTTCTGATTGCAAAAACAAGGCAATATATTTTTGTTGAAATATTTTTTTCCATACTTCTTCGTCAGTCAACAAACCAATATTACTTTGGCTTGTCGCATATTTACTTAGTATTGAATCTGGCAGAGCTTTAACCAAATTATTCTCTGACGGATCAGACGAACCTACCTCCGTTTTGCATACTCTTTCTAATGATGCTTGAATTGCATTTTTAAATATAGGTTTTGCACTCAATTTGCCAGTGGTTTTCATTTCAATTTCCGTTTGCATGAAAAGACATTCTTCATAAGTCAATAATGGAAAACTTGAATTAGCCATTGCATAAAAAGGTCCGTACTTTGCTCTTGTTCCTGTCAATAAACTTTTTTTAATCTGTGCATAAAAGTCTTTTCTAGGATCGTTTAACGTAAGTAATAAATCTGCAAACACAGGGTCCACTTCGGTTTCAAGTGTACCTGTTCGTTCAAGATACAAGGGTGCCAAATTTCCAGTTTGTCCCTGCTCAAAGGTTATAAAGCAATTGTCTGAATTAGATGTAAGTGAGAGCGCCAAAGCTGATTTAGCCTGCTCATAAGCTTGCGAATTGACCTTAATTGTATGCAAATAATATCTTGCTTTAAGGCCATAAGCCACTTTAATCCATTTACTTACATCTCCTTTGAAAATCAAATCATCTGAGCCTGGTTTTTTACCTTCAACAGGATTAGTTAAATCATTAATTCCTTCATCGAGCATTTTTTGAATACTTGCATAAATATTTTCTTGCGAATCAAAAATTGGAAATTGATATTTAGCTGCCTCAAATGCTTGTGAAAAAGGAACATCACCATAAATAGAAGTAGTAGTTCCGATTGCAGAGGCCATTAAAATTTTAGCAATCCCTCTGTAATGACTTTGCTTATCAGCATTTGCTCTTTCAATCAATTGATAGCCGCTATTCATTGCTAAATACAAATTTTCCCATAGCGAAATATTACTTCCGTCTGCCGGAGTAAAAATGTAATTATTTAAACCAACCGGTCCATTTACATAAGTTACATAACCTGATACATTACCTATTCGCTTTACAATGCTTCCTCCAAGTGTTGAAAAATACAAATACTGAAATGTTGGCAACCTGTATTCAACTGAAATTACATCGCTTGTCAAACTATTTGGATCAACATTCATAGATGAAAAATTGCATCCGTAAAAAAACATAATGAGTATTATTAAAACCGAATTTGTTTTTTTCATATCAAAAAGTAGCATTTAATGTTAAGTGATAACTTCTGGTATTGGGCATATTGTATGCGTCTCGTCCAAAACTCGGGTCGTTGCCAGCTGCATTTGTTTCAGGATCCACACCGGAATATTTAGTAAACAAAAACAGATTTCGTGTTGCAAAAGTTATATTTAACTTTTTAAAATATGCTTTCGAAATGAGTTTTTCAGGAATAGCGTAGCTTAATGACATTTCTCGCAGCCTCACCCAGCTTGCATCTTCCATACCTCGTTCAGGTACATTTCCAAAATCGCCTCCTAAAGACCCATAGTAATCGCGATTGTATTTTATAGGTGTTTGATTTGGAGTTCCATTGGCATATACACTATTAGGTACAATAATATCCTGATCTCTATTTTCTGTTTCTTTATGGGTTCCCATAGCCAACATATTTAATTTAGTCAAATTAAAAACCTTGCCTCCTCTTCGAATATCCCAAAGCAACGAAAAAGTAAGCCCTTTCCAACTAACTGTATTTCGAATTCCTGAAAACCAATCCGGATAAGGGTTTCCAATTATGAAAGACTTTCCACCAAGAGGAGTTTCAATCATTGGCTTTCCAAGTGAATCGACTACAATAGGTAAATCTTCTCTAATTGTAAGATCATTAGGGTCTTGTCCATATCTTTTGAAACGACTTGCCCCAAATATCATTCCGTATTGATATCCATTGGCTGCACCAGAAAAACCTTGTGTAAACCCTGCCACACCGCCTACTCTTTGATAATCATAAGTCATGCCATTAACTACAGAACGCATGGATGTAAAATTTACGGATACATCCCAAGTAACAGCCTTTTTTATTGGGGTTCCATAAGCCATTATTTCTAATCCATTTGAGTTAATATATCCATCATTAATAAGTGCGCGGGTATATCCCGTTGAAACAGGTACTTGTGCGTTTAATATTTGATCATAATTTCTTGTGTTATAATAAGTAATATCTATGCCAAGCCTATTTTTAAAAAACTTAGCCTCCGTTCCAAATTCATATGTAACTAATTGCTCTGGTCTTATTTCTCTATTTCCACTTTGTGTTTGGCTTACAAACAAATTTTGATTTGAAAATCCATTCGTGAGTCCCCCAACCTGGTCGAAATATGTATTAGTTTGATAGGGTTTTGGAATATTGGCAGAAGATGCTACCGAAGCGCGAATCTTACCAAAACTAAACCAATTTGTTTTGTCAAGGTTAAAAGCATCAGTATATACAAAGGACAAATGTGCACCCGGTGTAAAATATGGTGAATACTTTTGCGAAAGTGTGGATGCCCATTCATATCTTCCTGTTAAATTAAGAAATAAATAATTTTTATATCCTATTTTTCCATCACCAAAAAACGCGAATATAGCTCTCCTGTAATCCGACCAACTTGGTTCAAATGATTTTTGGTCTGTAGCAACAAAGTCATTGAAATTTGCAAATAAATAGTCATAAGATTGTAGTCCTAAAACCTCACTATTATTTAATACATAATTGTTTCCTATTCTGATTTCATAATCAAAATTTTTGCCTAATTTTCTTTGTGCATCCAAATAAAAATCAGTATTAATATTTCTATTGAATTCTTGTGACTCATAAAAGGAACCTTTGTAGGATTGTTCTCTATGATTTTCGGCTGAAAATTTGCTATAATTTTCGTTAGTAGATCTGCCAAACGCATCTATCCCAACTCTACCTATGGCTTTTAACCATGGTCGTATTTCAATATCTGATTGTACAAATCCAATTATCCGATTTACACGTTCGGTGCTTACATTATTATTTACGGTAAAAAATGGATTATCAAAAACTGCATTTTTCTTTTGAGTACCATCCTCAAATTGATATGATGATGGCGTATTAACAGGATCTGCAACTCCTCCAGAAATATCATAATCATTTGGACTACGAAATAATGAGACCACTGGCGAGGACCAATTACCACCTTTTCTCAATCGTGATGCTTCAGAATAAGTATAAGTAGCCGAGGCAGTTAATTTCAGCCATTTATATAATTGATTGCTTCCGCTTAGTTTTACTGATGTTCTTTCAAACACTTGTTTGGGAATAACGCCTTCTTGTCGGAAGTTACCAACAGATAAAAAGAAGTTTGAACTTTCAGTGCCACCTGAAAAACTTAAATAATTGTTTCTTTCCCAGCCTCTTGTAAAAAACTTGTTCATATTATTATATGGAGTAACGGGAGCCAAACTCGGATCGTCACTTTGAATAATATCACCTCTGCTATCCCATTTGGAAGGAATGCCATTATAACGCAATCGGTCATAACTGGGGCCCCAACTTCTTGATTCAGCAGGGCTTCCTTGCCTTGAGTCAAATGGAGCAAATACACCATTATTTCCACCGGCATATTTAGTTTGCAATTCGGGCAATTTGTTTACTTCGTGCATACCTACACTTGATGTAAAGTTGATAACTGTTTTGCCTGATTGTCCACTTTTAGTTGTGATAAGAATTGCTCCATTTGCAGCCCTTATTCCATATAATGCTGCTGCTGAAGGTCCCTTCAGTACAGTTACACTAGCAATATCATCAGGGTTGATATCGATTCCTCTATTTGCAGACTCTAAAGTGCGTGTATTATCCCCGCCACCATTGTCAATTGGTATCCCATCTACCACAATTAAAGTTTGATTATTACCATTTAAAGATGCATTCCCTCTTAATTGCATACGAGAAGCAGCACCTGGCGAACCGGAAGAAGCATTAACTTGAAGCCCTGCCACTTTTGAATTAAGGGAATTCATTAAGTTTCCTTCTTTAGAGTCTGTAATCTCTTGTGATTTAATTTCCTGTGCAGAAAAACCAATCTCCCTTTTTTCTCTTTTAATAGCTATTGAAGTCACCAAAACTTCTTCCATTTCTTTCACTTCCTCAGCAAGTGCTATATCATAGGTGGCTGAATTCCCGATGGTTACTTCTTGTGTTTTATAACCTAAAAACTGAAATACTAATATTTTGGCTGAATCAGTGATTTCAAGAATATATTTCCCGTCTAAGTCGGAAAGTGTTCCTTTGGTAGTACCTTTGATGATAACACTTACACCTGCCATTGGCTCCTTAGTTTTGGCATCGGTGATGATACCCGAAACTTTAAAAACATTATCTTGAGCTAAAGCAAGAAATTGACTAAAAATCAATAATATTAAAGTAAAGAATATTCGCATGAAATATGATTAACTGAATTAAAATTAAAACCGTAAAAGGCTAAAATTAAAAAAATTAAATTCAGTTATTGAAAATAGGTTGTAATCCTTGTAGTGATAAAGACTTAGAGGCTTTTAATGAAGATAGTGCAACTGAAAAAATAAATATTGCGGTAGCTATTATCATGAAACAAACCTAAAAACAAAAAATTGCATTTCCAAATTTTAGGTTCTTTTTTATTGAAGTATTTTCAAAAAAGTCATCAAATATTCGGAACAATGGTTCAAAATCAAGGGTTTAAATATGAAATTATTATATATTTTTCATTTCAGATATTTAAAAAAAAATCAAAACAATTTGATTCTTTTTCGTTTAAAGTATTTAGAATTCAACATTTTTTTGACATTTATGTTATTAAATTCGTAGATATTTATAAATCGAAACAATTTGACAGCTACCAATTCAAAGAATAAGTCACTTAATACCAAACTGGCCACATTCACTGTAGTGCCATTGATAATTTTTTCTGGTATTTTGATGATTTATATTCATATAAAATTCAAAGATTTGCTATTGCAAAATACCAAGGCTAAAATCCACTCCATTGTGTTTGAACAAAAATCTAAAATCCAAAAAGAAATAGAACTCACCCTTCAAAATGCAAGTAACATAGCTGAAGTATTTTACGCTTCACAACTTAAGCAATCGGCCGACAAACTAAACAGAACACAAGCTGAAAATATTTTAAAAAATTCCTTAGAAAATCATCCTCAATATTTGGGCATATACACTGCATGGGAGCCCAATGCATTTGATGGCCAGGATACATTATATGCCGGAAAAACCAACCAACACCCTAATGGCAGTTTTGTGCCCTATTTTTATAGAGACAGTCAAGGAAAAATTGGATATGAACCACTGAAGTATTATTTGACAGAAGGCAAAGGTGATTATTATTTGATTCCCAAAAAGAATAGGTCAAAAACAATAATAGAACCTATTAAATATAAAATTGGCGATCGTGAAACCTTCCTGCTTACGGCTGTAGCTCCTATTCAAACTACTGACAACTTTTACGGGGTAGTTGGCATTGATATCAGTACCGAGCAAATTGAATCCAATATTAAAGCCCAAACCTATCTGGAAGGTAATGCACAGCTGTATTTGTACAGCGATTCGTACAAAACGATAGCTAAGTCAACCAACGATAGCATTGTTGACAGTGTTCAATCCAAAAGAGTATTTAATTCAAAAGTATTATCTGAATTAAACAATCAAGAAGCCACCATTTTTGAAACAAATGATTCCTATTTTTTTATCGATGCATTGAATTTTAATGAAACAAATGCAAAATGGTACTTGGTTATTGAAACGCCCAAATCATATATCAATAGCGTTTTGTATTTTCAACTTTTTATGATGCTTATTTTTATATGCCTGGCAGTAGCAATTCTAATTTATATTCTCCTGAAAGCAATCAAATATTATATAGAACCCCTCAAAGTGGTGGTTCAGGCTGCCAATACTTTGGTTGAAGGAAACATGGAAATTTCTCTAAAGCAATCTGACGTAAAAGAAATTGACCAACTAAATCGATCATTTGATCAAGTAGTAACATCTATCAAACATATTACAGATGTATGTATTCAGATATCAAATGGAATATTTACCTCTAGAGCTGTTGAAAAAAACAATAATGACCAATTAGCCATTTCGGTTAATAAAATGATTGATGCTTTAAAGGCTGCCAAAGAAGATCAAGAATTCAGAGAATGGATGAACATTGGTTATTCCAAAGCATTGGAAATTATTCAAAATACCGATAGCATTCAAAATCTTTGTGATCAAATATTGCCTTATTTAATTAAATATATTAATGCCAATCAAGGCAAAATATACATTGCAAATAAGGATTCGGAATCGAATCAAACCATACTTAACTTAATAAGTACTTATGCTTATAACCGCAAAAAATTCGAAAAGGACAATAACATTTTGCCTGGAGAAGGTTTGGTGGGACAAGCTTACCTTGAAAAAGATATTATAATTTTAACAGAAATACCGGATAACTATACAAAAATAAAATCAGGACTAGGAGATGCAAATCCCAAATATATCATTATTGCACCCTTAATACACAATCAGGAGCCAATTGGAATTTTGGAGGTTGCTTCATTTGTAATATATTCAGATAAAGAAAAAGAACTTATTGAAAAATGTGTATTGGCTATTGGCTCCGCAATTGCTAATTTACAAACAAATGAAAAAACGAAATCTCTACTTGAAATAGCCCGTCAGCAAACGGAACAAATGCAGTCGCAAGAAGAAGAAATGCGACAAAACATGGAAGAACTGCATGCCACTCAGGAAGAAATGCAACGCAAGCAAAGGGAATCTGAAGAAAATCAAAGGATTATGGAGTCGGTACTCAGCAATACCCCCGGAGCAGTATATCGTTCGTATACCGATGCCAATTGGACTATGGTATATATCAGCCCTAAAGTATTTGATATACTGGGATATACACCGACTGACTTTACTTCTCAAAGAGTAAATCTGGGTGAAATCACCCATCCTGATGATGTAATTAATGTGGAAGAAAAAGTACACACTGCAATAAAAGAACACGAACAATACGAACTTTTTTACCGACTTAAACACAAGCGAGGGCATTATGTACAAGTATGGGAAATAGGTCAGGCTGTGTACAAATCAAACGATAAAGCAGAATTCATTGAAGGACAAATAATTGATATAACCGTTTTAAAAAACAAAGAACAAGCACTTGAGAAAACCATAGAAAAGTTAAAAAATGAATTGAATAGCAAAAGCAATTAATTTTTTTGGAATCATTCGTTAATATTCTTTAACTTGCTTTTGAAACATTTACCGCATTTTTCAAGTAAATGTTATTAAGCGTTTTTTATGTAACCTTTTTTTAATTTTTTTTTAAAATGAAATATGCTGAATTAGTAACACACAATTACCCAATTGTAATTATCAATCTGAATCCAATTGACCCTACAAGTCAGGAAATTGAGGATTTCTTCAATGAATTGGAAGTATTCATGGATAGTACCACGGGTCCTTATGTGTTTGTTTCTTACAACAAAGAATTTAAATATCTATCTTCTCAAGCGCGATTAGAAATTGGAACTCGGGCAAACAAGTTAAACAAAAAATATGCGGGCAGAAAACTTGCTGATATTGTGGTAATCAATGGCTTACTTTCAGGTTTGGTGCTTAAGTCGCTAACAGTTATATATAAACCATTGAAAGATGCGATTATATTTTCAACATTGGAAGAAGGAATTCAAAAAGCAAAAGAAATCCTGAGTAATCACAACTCATAACTTGAAGATAATGCTCAAAACACCTCCCCTTCCTTTGCCAAAAAAGTTTCTTTAAATATTTCCCTGGCTTCGGTTTCAAATGCCGACAAATCTTTATATCGGGCCGAAAAATGACCTATCAAAAGCTTCTTTACACCTGCTTCTTTGGCAATATTTGCCGCTTGCTTAGTAGTGCTGTGGTACGTTTGCAATGCCCTACCTTGCAATTCGTCCAGAAAAGTGGTTTCATGAAACATCATCTCAACACCTTGTAAATGAGGAACTATCGAAGGGTCATAAATCGTATCTGTAACGTAAGCAAATGAAGCAGTTTTGTCAGGTGCAGTGGTATAATCTTCATTTTTATAAAGCAAATTGCCTCCTTCATCAAATACATCATTACCCAATTTTAACTGGTGCAAATGTGATACTTTGATTCCAACAGGGATTTTACCTTTGATAAGTTTTCGCGGACCTTCTTTTTCTTTAAAAATAAATCCGGTAGTAGGTAAGCGGTGTTGCAGGGGCAAAGTAGTTACAGAAAGTGTGTCATTATCAATTATTACCGTTTTAGTGTCCGGATTGGTTTCAGTCAAGTGTATTTGATAATCCAAGCTGGTATTTTGGTACTTTAACTGTAGCGAAAGTATTTCCTTCAAACCTGCAGGGCCATATAAATAAAGGTCTTTTTTGCGCCCCCAACTTTGTAAGGTTGATAATAAGCCAATGAGTCCCAGGTAATGATCGCCATGCAAGTGAGAAATAAAAATATGATTCAACCGTGCAAACTTTACTTCATACTTCAGCATTTGCATCTGTATACCTTCCCCACAATCCAACAAATACAATTGTTGGTTGTGTTCCAGCAGCATAGAAGTTTGATATCTTCCCAAAAAAGGCGTTGCCGAACCGCAACCCAGCACAAGTATTTTGAAGCTCAAGTTTTGAAATTTGATGGTATATTTACAAATTGTCCGCAAATTAACGATTAACCATTAATGCCGATTATTTAAGGGAATTTTATTGTTAAAACCTCCTCTGAAATCCTTCTCCAAAAAACAGAAAGAGATTTTAGGATTCTTATATAAAAGGCTTTGAATTAAATATTGAGCTCATGTACTTAAAAATCTTATTAATATCAATTGTACTTATTTCAAACTTATTGGCTCAGGTAAAGCCTAAGTCGGCCGAATGGGTGCCAAATGCCGTATTTTACGAAATATATCCTCAAACTTTTTATGATACTGATGCCGATGGCATAGGTGATTTGAAAGGAATTATTCAAAAACTGGACTATGTCAAAAGCCTGGGTGTGAATGCCATATGGCTCAATCCATTTTATGAATCTCCTTTCAGAGATGCCGGCTACGATGTGTCGGATTACTATAAGGTGGCGGCACGATATGGCACCAACGATGATGCCAAAAAACTTTTTGAAGAAGCTCATAAACGAGGCCTCAGAGTGATTGTAGATTTTGTGCCCGGGCATACTTCCAAAGATCATCCTTGGTTCAAAGAATCGGCCAAACCCGAAAAAAACAAATATTCCAACTGGTACATATGGACTAATTCCACCTGGAACAATGGGGGTAACGACAATGGCAGAGGCATTATTACCGGGTATTCGGAAAGAGACGGTGGCTACATGACCAACTTTTTCTGGCACCAACCGGCACTTAATTTTGGCTATGGTGTTCCGGATACCATTCAAAAATGGCAACTACCGGTAAACCATCCGGATATATTGGCCCTTCGTGACGAAATGAAAAAAATCATGCGCCATTGGCTCGATATGGGTTGCGATGGCTTCCGTGTGGATATGGCTGGCTCTATTATCCGAAAAGACAAAAATGGCGAAGGATTCAAATTTTGGCAAGAAGTGCACGATATGCTTGCCAAAGATTATCCGCATGCTTTCACCGTATCGGAATGGTCGTACCCAAAGGATGCGATTAAAGCAGGTTTTACTGCCGACTTCTTGCATTGGATTCCGGAGTACGAAAACCTATTTCGCAAAGAACAATGGCGCAGCCTTAACAATGTATCGCCCAATGGCAAAAGCTTTTTTGACAAAGATGGCAAAGGCGACATAAGTGCCTTTATCAAAGCTTGGCTCGATCAATACAATGCCACCAAAGCCAAAGGTTACATATCAGTCCCCGTTGGCAACCACGACCTATCCAGAATCAATGTGAACCATACAGATAGCGAAATAGAAATGATATATGCATTTTCGTTTGCATTGCCGGGTATCCCATTTGTGTATTATGGCGATGAAATTGGTATGAAACAATTGTACAACCTCCCTGCCATTGAAGGCTGCTATCCACCTCGTGCAGGCGCACGCACACCCATGCAATGGGAAGGAGGTGTCAACAAAGGATTTTCTACCGGAGCATCCAATCAATTGTGGTTGGCTGTGGACACCAGTACCAAAGCACCCAATGTGTTGGAATCCGAAAAGTCAAGCAATTCGTTGCTCAACAAAATGCGTAAGCTGATTAACCTCCGCAGAACCGAAAAGGCTTTACTTGCCTATGCAGATGTAGAAATGCTGTATTGCGAAAAAGACAAATACCCCTTTGTAATGGCCAGAACTTGTGAAGGTCAAAAACTGATTACCGCCTTCAACCCCTCAGCAACTGAATCTACCATTCAAGTCAACTATAAAAATGCAGGCAAAAAACCAATGATTTTGATTGAAACCGGCAAAAGTGTAATCAAAAATTCAGCTACCGGCTTTACGCTCACACTCAAAGGACAATCGTACATATATTTTAGGTTGGAGTAAGGTTATATGCAGCTGACCTGTTGTGCGATTTAATTCTTTAAAAAAAGTCTAAATTGTTCTTAAAAGCCTCATCCACAGCCCCTTCATCAAAGAAAGGAAGGGGCTTTTGTAAAAACGAATGCAAAGGTCCTCCCTTTGGGGGAGGATTTAGGTGGGGCTTATAAAGATAATTCAATAATACCGGTATAAATGTACTATTCTAAACGAACAACGCGTACAGGTGTTTAAAACTCGTTAACTTATTTTGATTTTTTAATATTCATGGCTTGCCCGCGTGGTGCGAGGTACCAGGTTCACTTTGTTCACTTGCACTCGCACCACACGGTCGGGCAGAACTTCGTTCGCAATTTCTTGCTCAATTGTATTACAAGCGCTCCCTGGACAAAACTCGAGAGAGGCTTTCTGTTACCATCCCTCAAGCAAAAATATGGCTTGTAACGCATAAATAGTTGCGTATATTTGCTCCATTGGTTCTGTATACGCAATAAAACTATGGTATTTGTTAAAATAAATCATGTCCTTCTGAGAGTTATTTTTTTGCAAAAAAGTCAATATAAATGATGTTCACTTTGTTTCTCAATTGCAGCATGATAAATTTTCGTTTTATTAAAGGTAATTTCGATTTGTAGAGTGGCTGCCTGAAAAAAAAGCGGGGTGGAGCGAAGGATGTGCGTGGTCCCGAAAGCTTTCGGGATTTTTCTTGAATTTTTCTTTGGTTCGTTACTTTTGTTTCAAGACAAAAGAAATGAACAAGATTAGATAAAGTAGTGAATCAAAAAGAACTAAAAAAGTTAAAGAAAATAAAATAAACAAAATTTGCAACTCGTTGAAATTTAAATGTTTATAAAATACTTCAATGGTAGCTTATCGAATACATTCCTAATGAGATTTTGAGCATATTTCGACAAGCTCAACATTTCGACAAGCTCAATATGACAAATTTACTTAACCAAACGACATTGAATTTACATTTATGAAAGCTTCCAAAATTATCCATAAACAAGAGCAACGCATTAAGGTCGATTTTCCTTACAATCAGGAATTTGCACAAAAAATACGTCAAATTAAAGATGCCCGCTGGAGCAAAACCCTTAGTGCCTGGCATATACCCTACACAAAAAATGCATTCAATGAACTCAAAAAACTATTTCCTGATATCGAGTATCCAACAGTTAAAGAGAAGATAGCCGTGGAAACTACCGCGGAAAAAATTTCTGCCGCAAAAAGCAAAATATCACCTACGTTGGCCTCAGTACACTTAGTGGTTACTATCAAAAGTATATTTGTCCATTTGCCTAAAAATGAGGTTGATACACGATTTATGCTTGGTTTCAGATATAGCAGGTGGGACAAAGCAAAACGCTCTTGGATTATACCCAATTACAAAAACAATCTGGAATTGATAGAAAGCTACTTTGAGTCGCGCCCCATGTCAAAAGAAGTTATTGTCGATGCCAACCCTGAAAATGCGACCATAAAGGTAGGCAAAAACGAGCTTTTGGTAATGATAATGAAGAATGGACGGATGCGACTGATTACAAAATACCATCCGGAATTAAACAAACTCATTGCTACCTTCCCGTACCGTAAGTGGGATCCTACCCAAAAATGGTGGAGCATACCTTATGCAGAACACTTTTTGGAACAAATCAAAGAAACTTGTGCCTCGATTAATGTAGCAATGCGGGTGGAATATGAAGATCAAAGTGCCGGAAAACCCAAACGTTCAAAGTTTGATGTGATCAACTACAAAAAATGCCCTACCGAATACATCAACAAATTAAAGGAACTCCGATATAGCGAAAACACCATCAAAAACTATTCAGGATTATTTGAAGAATATATTAACTACTACAATACGCTCGATTATAAAACCATTGATGAAACAAAAATAACCGCCTATTTGCGCTATCTGGTTATGGAACGAAAGGTATCGGCATCAGCTCAAAATCAGGCAATTAATGCCATCAAGTTTTACTACGAACGTTGTTTGGGTGGTCAACGCAAAATATACACTGTGGATCGACCAAAAGAAGAAAAAAGACTACCCACTGTATTGAGCGAAGCCGAAGTCGCAGCCTTATTGAATGCAACTGACAACATCAAGCATAAAGCTATACTTATGACCATATACGCCTCCGGATTGCGCATAAGTGAAGCCATTAATCTCAAAATTACGGATATTGACTCCGAAAGAATGCAAATAAGAATAGAACAAGGCAAAGGCAAAAAAGATAGATATTCGCTGCTGTCAGCCAAGCTACTTGATATACTCAGGCTCTATTTCAAAAAATACAAACCAGTGATATACCTCTTTGAAGGCGCCAAAAATGAGCAATATGCTTCCAGAAGTATACAGTCAATTATGAAAATAGCTTGTCAAAAGGCAGGAATTACCAAGCAAGTGAGTGTGCATACATTAAGGCATAGCTTTGCCACCCATTTGTTGGAAAACGGAACTGACTTAAGGTATATTCAAAGCTTATTAGGACATGAAAGCAGCAAAACCACAGAAATATATACTCATATAACCACAAAAGGATTTTCTAACATACAAAGTCCATTGGACAAATTAAAAATTTGATCAAATTGTTTGCCATGATTAAGGATAATGATTAGGTTTGGGTAAGTAAATAAAAATACTGGAAAAGTGAAAGCAGTTGAAAAATATTTAAGTTCTGTATACGCAATAAGCTTTATTATTCAAATTCACATAAAACACTTATTATCAATTGTTTACAAAATAAATAGAAAAATTATAATTCCGATATATACGCAACTCATTGCGTAAACAAGGATGTTA
>JANRJY010000106.1:0-75262 GCA_033763735.1 Bacteroidota bacterium
ACAAATGGGACTTCTTATTCTACAGGATAATCCTATCTCTGAAAGGTTGCTCCTCAGCAGAGCCTTTTTCCTTTTCGGATTACTTTCTAAAAATAATGCAATTTCTAGGAAAAATTACCAACTATTTTTGACCACATTACCTTTAATTCAATCAAATAAATCTAAAATACTTATATGGTATAAATTTTGAAATAGATGTATATCTATCAAAGCTTTATTTATTTGTTTTCAAAGTTTTAAGATGCGTTGTTTGTTGGTGAAGAACACCAACTAAGGCGAAGTTTAAGTTTAAAGATGCTTTGATAAAAGTTTTAGTACAAAAACTTTAACACAAGAACACCTGGTACTTTAACACATCAACACTTCAAAACGTCAACACGTTCTAGCTCACTTTCTTAGTTCTTCTGCCTTCTATCATAATAAAAGGTCCCCAGTAGATGGGTGAGGCAAATTTTTCGGTTTTACGCACTTCTTGCTTTGCTTCTCTGAAAGCTTTACGGTAATCGCCTCCATTTTTCAAAAATTTCTCGTAAAATTTAACCATCAGCATATTAGTAGCTTCGTCATCCACTTTAAACAAACTAAGCACTACAATTTTAGCACCTGCCACTAAAAATGCTCTTTGCAATCCAAAAACACCTTCACCAACTTCCACTTGTCCCCTACCCGTTTCGCAAGCACTGAGTACCACCAAGTTAGTATTTGTAAAGTTTAAGTCCATTACTTCACTTGCAGTAAGTATGCCGGAAGTTTGGTTTACATATCCTGAATTATTCTCCAATATATCGCCCGATTCGGCCAACATCAATCCAGAATTAAGCATTGGATTATTTGTTATTTCATTCTTGCCTTCATGGGCTTCCATAAAATAGCCATGCGTTGATATATGTAGCACTTGCGGACTTTGCAATGATTTAATAGTATCTTCAGTAATGCTTTGTCCAAATAACCGAGAACTATTTTTACTATTGGTTTCCAATATTTTATGAATTTCTTCTACTTCTTTTTCGGCTCCAAGTAACGAAGGAACAGCTTGTTTTTGACCTGGTTTTAAGTCTTTATAGAATTGGGGATTCCCGTACAAGTAATATTGTTTAGCATTCGCATCTTTGGTTGCTACCTTCGTAGCGGCATTATTGTCAGGAATTACATCCTTTGTGTTAGTGATAAATACAAAGGTGTTTGATTCCAAAGCGTATTTCTTAGTATCCGGGTTGTACAACATTTCAGGGTTAAGCTGAGTATATACGCCTTCACTGGCAAAATATATGGTGTTTCCATCTGGTATTTTCTTTTTAATAGGTTCAAAAAATATACTATAAGAAGTTTCATCTTCAATTTTATTAATGGCAGAATTTCGATAATAGTTCAGATAACCTTTTTCCATTTTCTTGCCATTGTCCATAAATACAAAATCAGGCTTATCTTTTGTTTTTTCATCAATAATCAAAGCTGCATATACAATTGTGTCAGTGAATGTGTGATTAAAATATCGGAATCTTATTAATTCTACCGCACTCGATTTTGGAGTTAAGTTTGATTTGATTATGCTCCAGTCAAATTGCTCATTGTTGCCAATATCAGTATTTGTTTTTGAACTGATTTTCTTCTCAAGTACAATAATATTTTCTTCCATTTTGAGAAGATCTATTTTCTCTTCTTCTAATTGTGCATTGCTAAAAGTGGATACCAATGCATAATATTCTTTTTGAAATAACCATTCATTATAATTTGCAATTAATGTGGAATCGCCAGACTGGAACACGATTCTTCTGATTTTAGCATCGCTATTCATCAACAAACCTTTTGTTTTAATTGCATAGTTGTACATAGCTATTGATTGCTTGGGCTTAATTGCGCCACGCATAAGCTTGTATGACAATGAATTATAGAACTCAAATTCTTCTTTGAAAAGTGCCCAAAAACTATTTTTTTGAGTAAAACTCATTATCGAAAAGTTTTTATCAGTAAAAGCCAACCTTGAATCTAATACAGAATGCATTATTTCTTCTGATTTATACAAATCGTTTTGCATATATGCGACTCTGGCTAATCCCGCATTTGCCAACAATACACCTGAATAGTTTTTGTTAAACAAACTTGTATATAACTCAGCCGCTTTTTTATATGCTCGATCTGCTTCTCCGTATTTCTTCTTCTTATAATTTAAATCACCTCTGATATAATTGATTTCAGCTATATAAGTATTATCATCTCCTAATTGACGCGTCCAAAATGTTTCAGCGAGTTTTAGGTTATTACTTGCATTTTCGAAATCATTGATTTGCACTAGTACAATAGCCTGCTGTACAAGCAAATAAGCAAATGCAGGAGTGCTTTCTCCTAACGAACCTGATACAATTTTCTTTGCTTTTTCATACATCTCATTCGCCTCTTTATTTTTACTGCTTCCTTCATTCAAAAGGACTTTAGCCAACTCAGCATACAATGGATACAACCTTACATGTGAAGCACCATATATACCGGCATACATTTCTATAGATTGATTAATTAACTCTTTCGACTTTTTATAATCGGCAATCGCTGAAAAATATTTACTTTTTAAGTATAAAAATTGGGCTCCAACAATTGATTTATTGGGGAAATATTTAGGAATCAGAATTTCTAATTGTTCAATTAATAATGAAGATTCTTTCAATTCACCTTTTTGAATTTTCAACTCTACTTTTTTCATTAAAGTAGAAATGAGCATATATCCATCCGAACCTACCCTATCAAGTTTTAGCTCATATGCTTTTTTAATATCACGTTCCGCTTTAAAATAATTTCCTGCTATGATAAAATTACCAACCATGGCATCCAATAAGTCGCATTTGTTGTAAAACTCATTTTCTTCTTTTAAAAGTGAAATGCCATAAGCTTTATTAATGAGCTTATTCATTTTTGAAAATTCGCCCAACCATTGATACATACCGGCCTGTACATTAAGTGATTTTACATACAACGAATGATTTTCGTATCGTTTAGCAATTTTTAAATCTTGAGCTATAGTTATGGCAGGCAATATTTCTTTGTAATATCCAGAATTAAATTTGTGTATTGTATTGATAGCCAATGCATAATGCGTTTCAGGCGCAGTAGGCCCCCATGATTTGTTTGATATCAAATATGCATTGCTCGAACGTATCAAAGCAGAATCATTTTTGCCTAATATTTCATAAGCAGTAGCATACCCAAATAAATAAGGGATTAAATCAACTGAATATTCATACAAACTATTTTGAAGTATAGGGTAATAAGAATTAAAAACTTTTATTGAATTAGCTAAGTCACCTCCATATTTCCATTCATATTCGGCAAGTTTAAGTTTGACTTTTGCATGTTCTACCGAGCGATCAGAATATGTTTTCAAGGCTACTTGTTCCAAAGTATCAAGTAAAGTGCGATATTCTTTAATATTTCCTGAATTTTCAGATGAGCTTGCCTTTAATTCCAAAAATTCATAGTGATAAGGGTTGTTTTTGGGTAAAAAGGTATAAATTCGATTAATCTCATTTGCTTTTGCTGAAGCTGCTGAATATTGTCCAGATTCAATTAATTCTTCCAATTTTAATTGAAATACCCCAGGTCGAAATGTTTGAGAACGCAATGGCTTTTTGAATGCCAACATATCTGATCTTCGAAATAATTTGAAGTAATCAGCTATTTGTCCGGCTTTAATATTGGAAATTGCAGCCAATTTAAGTGCATCGTATTTTCTATAATCTTCATCCGAAACGTTTAGAGTATTATATGCATCAAGGAAATATTCTGAAGCTTTGTAGTAACTCCTCTTTTTATAAGCAATTTTCGCTTTGAGATATTTTAAATCAAAAATATCCTCTTGATCACGAATCATCTTTTCATTTCTCATTTGATCCATTCTTGCAACAATTGAATCAGTTTCAGCGAAATTGCCAAAATCCAACATATTAAAAGCCGACTCTAACAAAATAGAATACTTAAACTTGTTAACCAACTTTAAGCTCATAGAGTCCTGATTATCTTTACAATATGATTTAATATTATTTAAAGTATTGGTTGCGGCTGCATATCTTCCAAGCTTTGAAAGTACTTTCCCTTTAAGTATTTCGGTACGTATATAATTATAGCGATTTGATGGATCTACTTGTACATTGTTCAACAACTCAATTGCAATTAAAAATTCATTTCTGAACAATGCAGTTTCAGCCAAATAATAGGAAATAACATTATAATCATTTTTATTAAATCCAGTTGATTTAAAACTTGTATAGGCTCTATTAAAATATGAATCTGAGACTTTAAATTGATACCACAAGTATGTGGTTTTGCTCAACAGTGATGAGATTATAATTGCCGAAGTAGAATCTCTTTTTTTGTACTTTTTGTAAAGATTTTCGCCTATTTGAATGGCATCTTCATATTGTCCAGTTTGGATATATTCTTTAAAAAATGAAAATTTCTTTTCATCAATTTCAGATTTAGCTATTTGTAATGATAGGATACTTATGATAAAAAAATAGAAAATTGGGTTGCGTTTTAAATTTTTCACTTTATTTTTTTCAAAGTATTAAAATGTCAATTGACCAAAGATATATAAAAAATGTATTGGAAAAATATTCGTTGAATTCTTTTACAAAACCAACTTCTAAAAATTAAATTAATGCAATTATTTAAAAGAATATTAAAAAATCAGTGTCCCTTTGAACCTTCTTTGCAACAATTAGGCAATGCTTCATGTGCGGATTCATTTCTAGCAACTAACTTCGTGCTATGACCAACATTGGCAATTGAAACATTTATTTCACCTAATGATACTTTTGTCGAATCAAAAGTAACATGTAAAATTTTTGAATCAACATCCCATGAAGCGAATTGAATTCCATTTAAACTTTTAGTTGTAGATTCAATCCGCTCTTTGCACATACTACAATTGCCTCTTACCCAGATATCTGCCACGCTATTACTTGAATTACAAGAAGCAAAAATGAAGCAAAGAATAGAAAATTTAAAAAAAATCTTCAAAGGTATAAATTAGTTAGATTGGTAACCTTTTTCAGTAAGGGCTTGTTTGATTGAACCCAAGTTAGTGTAATTTGAATCGTAGCGAACACGAAGAACTTTTGATCCAATATTCCATTCTGCTCCAACACAGCCTTTTACGCCCATAGCAGTTTGTTCTATTTTTTCTTTATCCACATTATTAGTACCTGCTACAATAAACTCTTTTTCTGTGTTTGGTTTTTTAGCACATGAAGCAAATACAGACGCTACTACTACAAAAATGATTAAAATATTCTTTTTCATGTTTTTTGGTTATAAAAGGTTTGACTTAAAATCGATGCAATTTTATATATAATTATTGAATTTTAAAACAGGTTGGTAGTAGAAAAGTGCAAATAATTTAAAATTTCCTATTTTTGATTGTATCCAAACTTACTTAAATGGTTGATGCTTTTGCGCCAATCTTTAGCTACCTTAACATGAGTTTCAAGAAATATTTTTTTATCAAAAAACTTTTCAAGTTCTAAACGGGCATCTGTAGCCATTTTTTTGAGTGATTCTCCGTTTTTGCCTATCAAAATACCTTTTTGGCTATCACGTTCCACTATAATTTCGGCCGAAATCACAATTACATTTTCTTTTTCTTTAAAACTGTTGATTAATACTTCACAACTATAAGGTATTTCTTGTTGATAGTTTAGCAAAATTTTCTCTCTGATGATTTCAGAAGCAAAAAAACGTTCAGGTTTGTCAGTTAGTTCTTCTTTATCGTAATAAGCAGGATGCGTAGGTATTTTTTCAAGAATTCTACTTAATAAAAATGAAATGTTAATTCTATTTATCGCTGATATATCAATGATATCGGCAAACACACTTTTAAATTCTTCGTCAGCATGATACTTTTCTATTTCTTTTTGATTAACCAAATCATTTTTGTTTAAAATCAGAAATTTAGTTACTTCTATTTTTTTGCATTTTTCCAATAAATCAGAATCAAAATTATCTTCCGTCAAATCATGCATCACAAGTACCAAATCAGCATCTTCCAGTGAATATGATACAAATTTCATCATTGATTTGTGCAATTCGTAATGGGGTTTGATTATTCCGGGAGTATCAGAAAAAACGATTTGATAATCAGGTTCATTAAGGATTCCTAATATACGATGTCTGGTGGTTTGGGCTTTAGGCGTAACAATAGAAAGCTTTTCGCCTAAGAAAGCATTCATCAAAGTAGATTTACCTGCATTGGGGCAGCCTATAATTGTAACAAAACCCGATTTGTGAACCAATTCAGTCAAAGCACTAATTTAGAGATTGTTATAAAATATAAAAGCCGACTTTTAATCGGCTTTCATTGTTAGTAGCGGGGGCTAGACTCGAACTAGCGGCCTTCGGGTTATGAGCCCGACGAGCTACCAACTGCTCCACCCCGCGATTTTTTGGACTGCAAATGTACGACATTTTTCAAGATTCATAATAATTATTTAACATAAATACATTTGTTAAAAAAAATAATATAAATTTTCAAAGAATCATTTTTTGAAATTGTTGAATTTTCATATTTTAAAGGTATTTGTAAGATTTCAATTTCATTTTTCTTATTTTTACAATATAGATACAAACTATAATCAATTAATGTTTCAGATAAGAAACCTTATTTTGTATTTTTTTCTCATACTTGGCATATCCATTTGTTATTCGGAAATTAAAGAAAACCAAAAGCAAAACATTACATTAGTAAAGCAAATTGCAAATGCGGGAAATGATGCATCTATTTGTACTAATACAATTTCACTATCAGCAACAGGTTTAAATGCTGATGAATTAGGTACTTGGTATTTGTTTTCAGGAACTGGATTTATTTCAAATATCAATAATCCAAATAGCTTATATACTTGTTCAACTAATAGTATCAATTTATTAGTTTGGGAAGTACTAAACACTTTAACTTCTGATTTAACATATGACACAGTCAAAATCACAAATGATCAGGTTAATATAGCAAACGCTGGAATCAACAAGACCGTTTGTGTTCCAAATACTACCTTATCTGGAAATGTGCCAATAACAGGAAGTGTGGTTCAATGGAGCCTTTTTTCCGGAAATGGCACATTTACAAGCGCCAATTTGCGGAATACATCAGTTATTGGAATGTCTCCAGGAAATAATATATTTAAATATACAATTACAAAAAATGCCTGTTCTTCTTTTGACACAATTACCATTAAATACAATAAAGCAAATGCAGGAACCACCATTGAAGTTTGTTCCGACACTGCAGTGTTAAACGCAAGTTTTCCTATTGTAAATTTTGGATATTGGAATTTTAATCCGGACTTTACATTTGATGACTCAAACGATCCCAAAACTATTGTCAGGGGCTTATTACCAGGCAATAATGTATTGGTATGGACTACGCAACAATTTCCCGGTGGTTGTCCTTCATCTGCAATTGTAACAATAATCAGCAATGTGGTAACAGCATCAAATGCAGGCAGTGATCAACTAAATCTCTGTTCTGATTCTACCATTTTAAGCGGAAATAGCCCAACATTAGGATTGGGTAGATGGTACACGGTTTCAGGCTTTGGTAATATTATAAATACAACTTCACCAAGTTCAAAAATTAATTTTTTAAAAGAAGGAACAACAATATTAGAATGGCGGATTTCAAAGTCAATTTGTACATCCAGTTCATTTGTAACGTTAAAAAATAATAAACCCACAAAAGCAAATGCAGGCCTCGATATGTTAATTTGTATTTCAGACACGATACTTAATGCAAATAATCCAACCCAAGGAATAGGATATTGGAGTAATATTGGGTCTGGGGGAGCAATTTCAAATCCTTATAGTTACAATACAAGCATTACTTCCATCCCTTCCGGTAACAGTTTTTATTTATGGACAACATCATTTGCAGGTTGCCCTACAAGTATTGATACAATTAAAATAACTAAACAATTGTTTCAGCAAGCGATAATTTCAGGATCAGATTTAAAACTAATTTGTACTGATTCAACCTCTTTAATTGCTATTAATACTTTAAATGGCGGGAATTGGCGCAGAATTTCAGGTAGTGGCAACATACAGTCACCCAATAATTTCAAAACATTAATTACCAATATTACAACCGATGGATTTTCTTTATTTGAATGGACATTTGGCGTAGGAGGATGCTTAAGCAGTAGAGATACAATAACGATTAATCACAATTCTGTTTCAATCGCAAATGCAGGAACAAATAAAATATTATGTACTGATTCAACATTTATGAATGCAACAGTTCCCTCCAAAGGGAATGGTATTTGGAATATTATTTCAGGCAATGGCAGTATTATTGGACCCAATCTAAATAATACTCTTGTTAAAAATTTGCAGCCAAATATTTCTGTTTTCAGATGGACAGTTACATCCGCACATTGTTCAAGTTTTTCAAATGTAACAATTACAAATAATGCTCCAACAACTTCAATTACTGCAAATGATAAAGTTATTTGTGTAAATAATGACACTTTAAAAGCTAATGCACCAACTCAAGGAATAGGAAGCTGGAGCATTTCAAGAGGATTTGGGAATATACTAAATACCAGTTCTGGTACATCGTTAGTTAATAACCTTGGATTGGGATATAATTCATTTATTTGGAAAATTGTCAAAAATGGGTGCATTTCAATTGATTCCATTTCAATTATTAATAATAAACCTTCACAAGCAACTGCGAGAACTGATACTACAACTTGTTCTAATTTCGTATTTTTGAGAGCTGTAAATCCAATCCAAGGCATTGGAAAATGGAATATTCTGTCAAGTACAGGTGTTATTTTTAATCCGAACCAATCAATTACTTCGGTTAATGGTCTTAACTATGATAAAAATACATTTATTTGGACGGTAAGTTTTAGTGGTTGTCCTTCTTCAGCCGACACAGTAGAAATAACCAACTATTCTGTAACACCACCACTAGCAGGACCCGATTCCTGTTTTGTGTTGCCTTCTGGAAATAATATTACACTTTATTTGTATGGAAATCCTCCAGGACAATCCGGAGAAATTGGGGCATGGAGAACCATATTGGCTCCTACAGGTAGTATTAATTTTTCAACCAATTTGTCTTCGGTGACTGTTTCAGGATCAGGGGGAACTGGTTATTATAAATTTGTATATAAAATAGAGGAAACTAAGGCTTTTAAATGCACTAGGGAAGATACAATTGCAATCACAGTTCTGCCTTCTGCGAATGCGTTTGCTGATCAATGTTTGACATTGAGTTCAGGGAGTTCGTTAGGTGTGAATTTAGGAATACAAACTTTGAAAACATCTCAAGGAGAAATTGGCCGTTGGAGTTATATTACACCGCCCGTAGGAAACTTAAATTCAATAACAGGTATTGTAAATTCATTACCAAGAGGCGTACATACACTTAGATACTCAGTATCCAATACTAATACTGGCACATGTTCAATAAGTAATTATGATGATGAAAATGTAACAATTATAACAAAAGCTGATATTGGTATTCCATCAAAAAGTTTATGTCTTCAAAATGCAGAAGATTTTACTAATGTAACCGCAAATACAGTTAATTTGATAAATCAAGGAGCAGGAGGAAGAGGCATTTGGACATCAAGTACTGCGGGTGCAACTGTATCTTCTTCTTATACGAATGGAGGAGGATCAGTCAGAGGTGATTTTGCAAGCTTGCAACTTGGAGTGAATAAGTTTTATTTCAGCGTTTTTAATTTGTTCAATCCCAGTTGCACAAGTATTGATTCGTTAACGATTACAAAAACTACTCGTCCCAATGCTGGTAGTGATAACTTTTTGATCCTTAACACTTTAATTCCTGGGAATTCATTACCTTATACACTTATTGGAAACAATTTCAATAACCCTTATATTAATGAAAATGGTAATTTACCCAATATTGGAGAAACCGGCAATTGGTCTATACTTCCAGGAAATCCTTTTACATCAATTATAAATCGAAATATATCGAATGCGACTGTATCAGGAATGAGGGTGGGTATTAATTCATTCGCCTGGACCATATCAAACACAATTAGTGGTTGTTTTTTAAGAGATACTATACAAATATATGTTCAAACAAAAGCAATAGCAGGTACTGTATCAGGTTACCAGTTTACAAATGCAAACCCAATAATAGCTCTTACAAAAACTTTACAGTCGCCAAATGTATTAGCTAGTGGAGAAAGTGGTTATTGGTCGTATGTAAGAGTAAATGCAGTACAAGATCCTACTTCCGTAATTGGATCAAATATCACTCAAATAATTTTAAGTAATTTAAGGAGAGGTGTTTCAATATTCAGATGGAATGTTTTTAATCCATCATGGCCTCCAGGATATACAAATAGTAGTGACGTGTCGGTTGTAGTAATGACAAAAGCAATAGCCGGAAATGACTTATGTTTTAGTGATTCAGTCAATATTTACTTGGGTAATAAACAAACTGTAACCGTAAGACCTTCCGTAGGCGAAAAATTCACGTGGAGAAGTAGCAATCCAATAGTGACCATTTCACAACCGGGAGATAGTATTCCTGTAGTATTTGTCACAGGAATTCCAGATGGGAAAACATCTTTTTATTTCACCATTACCAATACGACTGCTGGAGTTAACGGATTTGATTCTGATACAATTGATGTATTTAAAATTACAAGACCAAATGCAGGTATTGATCAAAATTATATAGTAACTCTTACATCTGGTTTAACAAATAACTTGTCTGCGAATTCAATCAATAATTTGAATGGAGAAATCGGAAAATGGTCTTCAGTAAATTCAGGAATTACAATAGGAAATCCATTTGAAAGTAACACGACCGCCACAGGATATCAATTCGGTTTAAACCCTTTAATTTGGACAATTTCTCTTGCTGGTTGTTCTTTAAATGATACTCTAAATATAAACTTGCAATCAAAAGCAAATGCAGGCAAAGACACTTTTCTACTTTTACAGCCCCCTACTTCAATTACATCATTAACTTTAAAATCCCCAACATTTATCAACAATAATAAAGGAGAGATTGGTTCTTGGTCATTTATTCAGTCAAATAATGGTATCAACCCAATTTCATTTACAGGTTCTTCCATGAATGATATTACCCTAAGTGGTTTGAGTAGAGGCGTTTATCGATTGAGATTTACCGTTAGGAATATTAACTTTAGTACTCAAAATACGTCAGATATTGTTATAACGGTGATGACAAAAGCAAAAGCAGGCACAAGTCCGATAATTTGCATAACTGATTCCAATTCATTAAATATTGGCCCTCAAGGTTTGAGTATAAGTGCCCCAAATATTGGAGAAATTAATACTTGGACAAATAACCAATCTATATCAATGGTTTATAACGGTTTATCTTCAATCCCTAGTATCAATTTGTTATCTTTACCTGCAGGCAAAACCAAACTTAGACTTCAAATTTCAAATACCATTACCGGATTTCATAATTCTGATTCTATTGAAATTATAAAGGTTACGCGTCCTCAAGCAGGATCTGATCAGTTTATTTTAACATCTTCTACTTCAACAATAACCAATTTATTAAATGCCAATTCAGTAAATTCAACTACAGGCGAAAATGGACGATGGTCTACAACTATTTCTGGAATAAGTTTTAATAACCCTTCAAGCAACAACACTTCAGCTTCAGGATATAATACAGGACAAAATAAATTATTCTGGAGCATAACTTTAGGTGGATGCTCGTTCAGAGATACGGTAAATATTAATGTTCAAACTGTAGCAAATGCAGGTTCAAATGTCAATTTGATATTATCATTACCAGGGTCAACATTATCACATCTTTTGAAATCTCCTGTATTAATTAAGCCTTTAAATGGGGAATACGGAATGTGGCAGTTTGTGAATTCAAACAATGGAACAATTCCAACTACTACTTCAGGTGCTAATTTCTATGAATTATTTTTATCAAACTTATCCCGTGGCGTTTATAATTATCGATGGATTGTGAAAAACAATAGTTTTTCTGATTCAAATTCACAAAATGTAACAATAACTGTAATCACAAAAGCAAAAGCAGGACAAAATATTTGCGAAAAAGCCCTGACCAGTTACACTATTGATGGATTAGGTTCAAGCATTAGTGAACCTAATGTAGGAGAAATAAATATGTGGACTAATGACAAATCAATTTCATTGATTTATAATGGTTTAAGTTCAATTCCTTCAGTTAATATTGGTAGCTTACCGATTGGGAAAACAAAAATGTTTTTAAAAATAATTAATACGATAACCGGAGCAAATGACACTGATAGTTTATTAATCACTAATCTTACCAATCCACAATTACAAAATGACATAAGCATTTGTGGAACTAATTATCAATTATCACCTCTATTTATTCCAAATTCCGCTTTAGGCGAGTCATTTGTCATTCAAGTATTTGCAAAAGCCACAAATCCAATATTCCCAAATGGTGTTTATAACCCATTTATATCGCAATTGGATACTGGAAATAATATAATTACCTATATTATATCAAATGGTAGTTGTACCAAAAAAGATACGCAAATAGTAAGAAATAATCAACCTTACCTTTCAACGGTTACAGGTCCATTATATTCTTGTTTTACAAGTAATACCTTAATCGGAAATGACCCAAAATTACAATTTCCAACCGCAATTGGGATATGGAAACTAATTAGTCAGCCTCCTACTATTATAGGTGTAAATACTGCTGTGTTAAATAATCCAAACAGTTACAACATGCAAGTCACTCAAATGATATCACCGGGTGATTATTTATTTCAATGGAATGTAATTAATCAAAATTGTACATTAACCTCCTCTTCATTTAAAATCACTAGAAACTCTTTAATTAGTACTAACGTAGGACAAACCAATGTAATTATTTGCGATACCACTTACATTTTCAATGCGGATACTTTACCTTCAAACATAACAGGAACATGGACAGGAATTGGAGGTAGTGGGATAATTTCACCTTCTCAAATAAACAACCCTAAAGCTACAATTACAGGTTTGCTAAGTATTCCAACCGGATTTGAAAGCAATTGGGGTTGGACTATTAGTCAAGGAGAATGTAAAAGCCCAACTTATAATATCAAAATAACTGCATATAAACCTCCTGCAAAGGCAATAATTGCAAATAATTCAATAATAAATGTTTGTGAAACCGACTCAATACAATTAACCTCTGTTCAAACTATTGCTGGCTATACTGGTGCTAAAGTTTGGTACACTCCACCGGGCGAAGGTAGCGGTATATTTGTAAGTGCAACCAGCTCAGGAACGCTATTCAAGCAAATTGGATATGGGACAAACGTAATTATTTTCAAAGAATTTAATCCGAATACTTCGGTTTGTCCTGTATATAGTGACACCATCAAATACACAAGATATAAATTACCTTCCAAAGTTAATGCTGGAACAGACAGAAATATTTGTGGAGATTCTATTCATTTGAACGCTTCATTTGAAGGAGTAGGTATTGGTTCTTGGAAAGTAGCAATTGGAAACGCAAATTGTTCATTTACAGGCATTAATAATCCTAATTCAAAAGTAGTGAATCTAACTCCTGATATATATACATTCAGTTGGAAAGTAGAAAATGGTGTATGTTTTGATTCAAGTACAGTTAAATACAATATCAAACCTAAAGTGAGTAAAGCAAATATTCTAAATAATGATTCGACAACTTGCGATACGCTGACCTTATCATTAAAAGCCACACCTCCAATAATTGGAAAAGGTAAATGGTTTTCATTGAACGGAATTAATTCAATTAGAAATGATACATTTCCTAATTCAAAAACAATTATTAAAAATTTTGGGTTTAATCAGTTTGCATACGTAGTATCTAAAGAATTTTGTACCTCAGCAGATACTTTATTAATTAGTACAATTGTTCCTCCCCCCAGAGCATATTTGGGAAAAGACACGGTAATTTGTATGGACAATCATACTCTTACCGGCAATATTCCTTATCCCGGAAAATTGAATTGGAGTGTATTAACATTAGCTAATATTGGCTATTACCATGACTCTACTAAATTGTATCTTAGAAATCTCTCTCCAGGTAAAAATTTAATATCATATACTATTTCACTTGCTGGTTGTAATTCTACTTCTGATACGATTGTAATTAACAATTTAAGAACTAATATTGCTTTTGCAGGTAAAGACACCATCATTTGTTCAGAAAGTTTAATCCTGAATGCTCAAAAACCCACCAATGATTCAGGGATTTGGAAACTTGTTTCAGGAAATGCAATCATTGCAGACGTAGAAAATCCCAAATCCTCAATAACCAATATCAATAAAGGTCTTAATGTGCTTAAATGGATTGTTTCAAACGAAAATTGCCCTGAAAGTGAATCAGTTATAAATATTATAAATAATCAATTAGATAAACCAAAAACATTTGAAGAGACTTCAATATTCTCTAATACATATTTGTTAGAGGCTTCAACACCTAAATATGGTATAGGACATTGGAAACAAATTGCCGGAACTTCAATAATTGAACAACCGGAACAACCTATTACAAATATTTCAGAAATTTCGGTAGGAGAAAATATATACAGATGGATAGTAAAAATTGAAGGTTGCGATAGCGTATTTGCCGATAAAAAAGTAATTCTTAGTGATATCTCATTGCCTAAAGGTTTTTCACCAAATAATGATAATGATAATCAGTTTTTCAAAATACAAGGCATTGAATCCTACCCAAATTCGAAACTTGAAGTTTTCAATAGATGGGGTAAAATTGTATATGTTAATTCAAATTATAATAATGATTGGGCGGGTACCAATAGCAAATCAGAAAACCTAACTGACGACACTTATTTTTATGTGTTAACCTTGCCAAATGGCAAAATTTACAAAAACTACGTTGTACTTAAAAGATGATGAAAAAACATATATCTTTTATTTTCTTTTTTATATCAACATTTACCTATAGTCAGCATCGTCCATTATATTCGTCTTATTTGTTTAATGAAATATTAATAAATCCGGCCTCAACCGGTTCAGCAGGAGCACTTTCAGTATCACTTAATTACAGAAGCCAATGGGCAGGAAGTAAAATTCCCGGAGCACCTGAAACTTATGCTGCCTCCATTCACACACCTCTTTTTATTAAATATTTTGCCACCGGATTTCAAGTAAGTCAAGATAAAATTGGGGTAACCAGCACTACAGAATTGTTTAATAGTTATGCATTTCGATTTTTATTGAATAAAACCACTTTTTCGATAGGAGCTCAGTTGGGATACTCCAACATTAGAAATGACTATTCTGAAGTTTCTCCTACCCTTACAAATAAAGACGATATTACTTTTCAACAAAATATTAATATTAATAGACCTAAATACGGCTATGGAATATATATCTATCACAGAAAATACTTTTTTTCATATTCAATGCCTTCCAGATATTTTCAAACAGATGTAAATACATACAATTATGACCAGCAATTTGTAGGTGCCGGATATAATTTCAGGGTAAGTTCATATTTGATTATAAAACCTTCAACCTTGATAAAAATCATTAAAGGTTCTGATTTACAAATGGATGCGAATTTACTTCTTGGAGTTACCAAATATGCCGTTGGTGGAATTTCATACCGAATAAATGAAACCATTGTTCTTCTAGCTCAAATCAAAATAACTCAACAAATGTCATTAGGCTATTCATTTGATTACCCTCAAAATAGCTTAAGAAATTACGGTCCATCGCATGAGTTTTTATTGCGATATGATTTCAAATACTCCGTTAAAGATCTAAATGTTAAAACCTTCCTTTGAAATATAGAAACAATGCCATTTTATATTTTTTTTTATGCCTATTATCACAAACAATCATATTTGGTCAGGTTGAAAAAGATACCACAACATTTAGAATTGAACGATTACCATTCAATACCAATTCTTCCGAACATAGTCCCGTAACATATAAAAATGGCATTCTTTTTGTAACAAACCGTAACAACAACCTTTCTGTAGTATACACATCAGAAGATACAGATGAACCACTCAGCGATATATATTTTTCAGCTTTTGAAAATGAAATTTGGAAAAAACCGGTTCCCTTTAATAAATTAATAAACAGTGAGTTAAGTGAAGGCCCATTATCGATAACAAAAGACAATTCAAAATTATTTTTTACACGAAATGATGTAAAAGGAGAAAAAACAAAACTAAGTATATATTCAACATCATCTACAAAAAACGGGTGGTCCTTTCCTGAATTACATCCAATAAATGGAGACAACTATTCATGCGGTCATCCTGCCATTGCACCTTCAGGAAATTTTATGATATTTAGTTCAAATATGAAAGGAGGATTTGGAGGTACTGATTTGTATATTACTTATAACAAAGAAGGCAAATGGACGAAACCAAAAAACTTAGGCAAGAATATCAACACTCCAAAAAATGAAATTACCCCATTTATTGTAGAAAATAATATTTTGTATTTTGCTTCAAATGGTCATAAAGGGGGAGCCGGTGGCTATGATGTCTACAGAGCTATTTATAGTCAGTTTGATTGGACAGATGTTAAAAATTTAGGTTATCCAATTAACACTGCATTTAATGATTTTGGCTTTTGTATTAACAGTGATTTGGATAAAGGATATTTTTCTTCAAATAGACTTAGAGGAAATGAAGACGATGATATATACTCCTTTAAGAAATCCAATGAAACAATATTAAAGTGTGATACGCTTAAAGAACAAACCTTATGCAGAACATTTTTTGAAGAAAGCACTTTACAATCAGACGAAAATTCACCTTTAATATATCAATGGGATTTTGGAGATGGGAATAAAAAGAAAGGAAATGAAGTGAGATATTGTTATTCAAAGCCCGGAACTTACACCGTACAATTGAATATTGTTGATATTATTTCGGATCAAATTTACATCAATGAAGCTACATATCAACTTGAAATTGCTACAGCTCCAGGAGCCACATTTTCGATTGCTGACACAATAATGTTAGGAAAAGAATACACGCTTAATGCAAGCAATTCTATTTTACCTTACTATGCTGAAAAAGCTATGCGATGGGATATGGGAACCGGTAATTTAATTGAAGGAGAAAAAATAAATTATACATACGAAAACAAAGGAGAATATTGGATTAAACTTTTAATAAGTGGATTTGATAAACAGTACAACAAAAAAAACGAATGCATAACCAAAAAAGTATTGGTAATGACCAAAAACGAATATGAATCATCAAAAGTAACTCAAACCAGAGCACCGCAGCAATTGACTGCCACCGCAAAAACAATATATTCAATAAGAGATTCTGATGGCAATGATTATAAAATACAGCTTGCTACTTCCAAAACATCCATTAAACATGAATTTAAAAAACTTGAGGGAATTATCAAAGTGGAAGAATATTACGATAGGGATGTATTTGGATACACAACTGGTAAATTCAACAAAATTGAAGATGCCTATCCAACTATGAAAAAAATCAGAAAAATTGGTTTTTCAGAAGCTATACTTATTGCCACTAAAAATGGCAAAGTCATTTCAGGAAACGACTCATCATTCTTTGTTAATCTTCCTGAAAAATTTGTGCCAATTCGATTAGTGGTTCTAAAAGGAAAGGTTATTAATAAAAATGGGGTAAAATTGCCCTCAACAGTTAAATGGGAAAGTTTAACCACCGGTGATTCCTTAGGATCAATGGATTGCATTAATCCTTTAGGCGAATTTTCAATAACAGTAGCAGACGGTGATTTATATGGTTATTCCGCTTCAATGGATGGATATTTTCCATCATCTAATTATTTGGATTTGAGAAAAGAAAATGATTATTCTGAAATCAAATCGACTATTATTTTATACAAACCTGAAGAGCTTGCCAATGACTCAACTCCAATTAAATTAACAAACATCTTTTTCTCACCGGAAAAATACGACATTACACCTGAATCTCACCCTGAATTAGAACGAATTGCATCATTTATTCAAAACAACAAAGATTTTTCATACGAAATTGCCGGGCACACCGACCACACGGGAAGTGCACAATATAATCAAGTGTTGTCAGAACAAAGAGCCTTAGCAGTACGTACATATCTTATTAAATTAGGATGTGAACCATTAAAGTTGCAAGCTAAGGGGTATGGCAACACCAGACCGGCCACTACAAACAGACATTTGCTTGAACTTAATAGAAGAGTTGAGTTTAAAGTTTTTAAAAATAATTAATATTTAAAGTAACTTTGCTTTATTAGTTTCAAATTTGACATAATTGAAAAATAATTATTCATTTAGTTTAATATTACTTTTAATAATTAACGTTTTGTTTTCATTTGCACAACCCGTGCCCGGGAAAGATGAAAATATAAAGCAATTGGTAACATTTAGCCGACAAAGTCAAACCCGTTGGGGCGATGATGATTTTGCACAAGTTTGGTACTTTGTGGTACCAAAAGAAATGACCAAACCGGTTTATTTCAGAATATTTGATCCGGATGTGACCGGTAATTTGGATGAAATTAAGTCAGATGAAGAATCTAAAACAAAATTTTCGGTGTATGGAGGCAAAAACGCATTTAAAGGTAAAGATACTGAAAGTTCGGATCCAGAATCAAACTTTAAAAGTGGCATAATGCTTGCAAGCAAAATCTTTGGTAATAGTCCTGAATATGATAGCAAGTGGTTTAATTTTGGTCCATTTAATCCTAGTGAAGGCGAATTTGTAGAAGAATTTGGAGGTTATATATTTAAAATTGTAGCTGAAGGTCAGGATGGACAAAGCGGTAACTTGTATAATTATTTTATGTCAAGTTCGGCTACAGAAAATAAACCTATTGAAGGAGGAAATGTATTTACTTACGAATATACCTTTAGAGTTAATGAAACTGTTGGGGAAATTTCACATATTTATCCTTTTGTAACTGATGATGTATTGGCTGTAAATATCAAGGTGTTTGACCTTGATGATGACTGTTATATGAGGTTAGTATCTGTAAGAAAAAAAGGCGAAAAAATAGTTGGGTCAAAGGATAATGAGTGGTCTGTAAGTCGCCATGAAATAGAAAAAGATGAACGCAAAACTTCTTTAAACATTCAGGTTATAAAGCTAAGAGAAAAACCAAATAACAACATTGTTATTTCAATTACCAATCAATACGACAAGCAAATACCTTTTTTCACAATTCCTATTGGAGGAGTTCCTAAGTTCAAATATAAAATTGGTGTAAAAAATTAATTACTAAATGAGATTTTCTCCTCGAAAGAAAGAGTTCTTTTTCATTCACAAGGAGGTAAATAATACAATATTAATTAGTTACTTATCTATTTTTTTAATTTCAATTTTATCGCTGAAAGCGCAACATTATGTTTTCAAAAAATTTTCGGTAACTGAAGGTTTGCCTCACCCTTATGTATATACACTTGACCAAACCAAAAATGGATATTTGTGGATTGGTACCGCTGAAGGATTATCCAGGCATGATGGAAAAAATTTTATCAACTATAAAAAAGAAAACGGTCTTACTGAAAATTTTATAAATACATCATTTACTGATAACCAAGACAATCTATGGTTTGGTCATTATGAAGGTGGAATTACGGTATTAAAATCTGGAAAATTCAAGAAATTAATTGATACGAATAAATTGACAAGCAGAATTAATGGTTTTTGCGAATCACAAAGCCATTCATTGATGTATGTCGCTACCCAAAACAATGGATTAGTTGGAATAGATGCCAAGTATAATATTATTACTTTTTCAGGATGTAACAGTGAATATATATACTGGTCTATTGCTGAAACAGAAGATTACTCATTATTACTCGGAACTAACAATGGACTACTTATTAAAAACAAAAAAGGGAAATTAAAATGGTTGAAAGAACTTGATGGCATGTCGGTAATTAAAATAGTTTCACTTTCCAAAAACCATTTTTTTATATTGACTGAATATGATGGCACATATATCCTTAACTATTCTAATATTGATAATGTTATCCTTTTAAAGCTTAAAGACGCTTCCGGAATTACTAATGGAAAACTTATTTTCGCCTCCAAAGACTCTGAAAAAAATATTTGGATCAGCACACAAGACAAAGGCATTGTTAAGTATTTGATTAAATATGATTCATTAATAATTATTGATGATTTCAATGAGAGTTCAGGTTTAAAGACAAATTTTATAAAATCATTTTTAAGGGATAAAGAAGGTAATTTATGGTTTGGAACATTTGGAGATGGCTTGTTCAAACAAACCAAACAGATATTCACATTATATTATTTTCCTGAATTAAAAAATCAAAATGTTAATTGTTTCAGGTTTATAGGTCCGAATAAGGTTCTTATTGGTTTTGATAATCAACTAAATTTATACAACTATAATGGTCAGTTTCATATTACAAAAAATGGTGAAATACTTTCGAATACAAAGGTAAATTATATTTTCAATGACAATAATGAGTATTTATTGCTCGCAACCAATGGCATTGGCATATTACGAAGTAAAATAAGTCAGTTTGATTTCAAACCTTGGTTATTCACCAAATCCGATGCTTTGTCAAACAATTGCAAACATATTACAATAGATAGTACACACAATATTTGGATTTCAACTGAAAATGGCGCCATTGAATTTGAAAAGAAAACCAACCAATTCAAAAAATTCGGTATGATGAATGGACTTTCGCATAATTTCATCTATTCAATATATTCAGATAAATTTAATATGCAATGGTTTGCCACACACAATTCAGGTATTTCACGTTATGCAGGAGGCAAATTTAACACCCTCCCCTCTCCATTACCCATTGGTTTAAATGCTTCATGTTTCATTGAAGACATTGAAGGAAATATTTGGATTGGCACCAATGGTCAAGGTGTTTTTAAATATCGTAATGGTGAAATAATCGACAACTTCACCACAAATCATGGATTAGGCAGTAATTTTTGTTATACAATTGAAATTGACAAGTTACAAAACTTATGGTTAGGTCATCACAATGGCATTTCAAAATTAAATTTAAAAACTAATCAAATCAAATTTTTACCAAATGCAGAAGAAATGCAAGGTGCCGAAATCAATAATTTGGCATCTTATAAAGATCCAGAAGGCAATATTTGGTATGGCACTAATAAAGGAATGTTAAAATATGATCCTTCAAAAGATGTAGTCAATACAATCGAAGCTACTACAAATATCACAGATGTGAAGTTGTTTTTTAATAATTTGGATTGGAAAAGACTGGGTAAAGATTCAAATATAATTCAACCTGTAGACAGCTTAATACTGAATCATAATCAAAATCACTTAACTTTCTATTATAAAGGCATTTGCCTGATTGACCCTGATAAGGTTAAGTATAAATACAAACTAAATGGATGGGACAAATCGTGGTCCATAGAAACAGACGAAACATTTGTTACCTACTCCAATTTACCTCCCGGACAATACACTTTTGAAGTAATATCTCGAAACAATGATGGAATATGGAACAAAACACCAACCAGATATTATTTTGAAATTACACCTCCATTTTGGCAAACAATCTGGTTCTATATACTGGCATCTGCTTTAGTAATATTTGTTATTTATATTATTTTTATGCTTAGAACCAGACGGTTACAAGAACAAAAGCGAAAACTTGAAAATGATAAAGCAGTACTAGAAAATGAGATTAATGAAAGAAAAATAATTGAGAAAAAACTGATTGCAAATGAGGTGGCACTTAAAGATGCCAACGAAGAATTAAATAACCTTCTTTGGCGCTCTTACCACGATTTGAGAGGGCCATCTTCAACAATTCAAGGGTTAGTGAACATTGCATTATTAGACAATGATTTGCAAAGCAATAAAAAATATCTTGGATTAATTATGCAAACCGTTTTAAAGCTTGATTCCATTTTGAAAGACTTCTTTAAAGTAAGGGATATTAAAAGTTCTGATTTGCAAATCGAATCAATACAAATAACCGATTGTGTAAATGAAACATTGGAACTCATTTCAAACCAAATCACACTTGATAAATTTAGAATAATCACTGATATTGAACAAAATGAACCATTTTTTTCAGACAAATCATTATTGAACTTATTGTTATTTCATATAATCAACAATGCATTGAGTTTTTCGGACGAAGGTTCTAAGATTTGCATCAATATTAGCCAATACAAAGGGAAATTGAACATCGTAATTAGCGATGAAGGTATAGGCATACCGGTTGCTGCACAGGAAAAAGTATTTGATATGTTTTACAAAGCTTCTGTGCGTTCCAAAGGAAACGGGTTTGGATTGTATATTTCTAATAAAATTGTAGAAATCCTCAAAGGGAAAATCAAAATATACAGCTATCCCGGTCAGGGAACTACTGTGTTAATTAAGCTGAAAACGTTTTAGCTGAAAAAAATAGTTGTATTTAACTCAAATACATTTCATTTGGAATGCAGTCTGTTTTTTTATTATTTTGTGTTGAATTAAAATTTGATTTGAGAAATACTAAAATTTTCATATTTATTTTTATTTTGATTGTAGCTAATGTATTCGCTCAGAATTCATTTACCGAACAAGACAGAAAAATTCTACTAGAACTGAACATTAAAATGACTCTTCTCGAACAACGCCATGTAGAATTAAGAGAAGATATGAACAAACGTTTCGAACAAGTTGATAAACGTTTCGAACAAGTTGAGCATTCAATAGATAGAGTTTACACCGTCTTGACAATATTAAGTGGAATTTTTGCGGCAATGATTGCGGGTATGTTTTGGTTTTATACACTGAGAGAAAACCTCAACTGGAAGCTATTAAGCAATTGAATGAAAAGATCTCCTTTTTGGAATCCAGTCAAACAATATTAGTTAAACTTCTGGCTGCATTAAAGGAACTTGCTTCAAAAGATGAAAAAGTGAGAGATGCATTGTTGCATAATAATTTGATGTAGTTAATGCACTTAATTATCGACTCTCTTTACTTCCATTTAAATACATTGGTAGATATTCTCAATTCATGGTTAATTTCAATAACTAATTGAGTTTATATAATCGAGCTGGGAAGGCGAAAAAGAAAAAGAATTAATCAACTTTTTCAATTTATCTTTTTTATTATTTTTAGCATAAACCAAACATAGATCATAAGCACAATTTTGATATGAATGATTAAGTTTTAAAACATTTTCCAAATAAATTTCAGATTTAACTAAATCACCTTTCATAGCATGATACACGCCTAATTGGTGCAGATTAAAAATAAAATACGGATTAGAATTTTCAATATCTTTAAAAATAACAAATGCTTCATCCAACTTTCCCATTTGAAAATAAGATAATGCCTTATTCCAATTTGAAGGAAGTCCATTTGGGTCAGTTGCAAAAAATCGAGTATTGACATCTGAATGATTAATCAAATAGTTGTAGTTCTTTTTTATAAATTGCTTACAATAATTTGCATATTTCATATCTTCATGATACCTATTCCCGATAATAATTAATAACGCAATAGAAATTGCTAAACCACTTAGATAAAATACCTTTGAGTTTATGTGGAAATACGTTTTTGAAATATCTATAGAAAACAAACATCCCCAAAAAATCAAATAGACAAGATGTTCAATCCGGTGTAATGGCATATCAAAGACGCAAATTATAATAAATCCTGAAGCACTTGCGAGAATAATTAAATTGCGTTTTTCAAAATTTTTTTGAAGAAGTATTCCCTCATAAAACAAATAAACTAACCAAATTGTAATAAAAAATCCAATCATCCCCAATTCAGCAATTATTTTTAAAAACTCATTATGCGGATGAATAAAATTAATCAAATTATTTTCAGAAGGTATATAGAATGCACTATCTATTCCGTACTTGGCTATCATAATTTTATAGTTACCCAAACCAATACCCTGAATCAAATTGTCGGAAATTAGCAAAAATGATTTCTTCCAGATAATTGTACGTTCGTCTAAATTTATAAAATCGTACAAAACGCCAATATGAAAGAATAGAATTGCTAAAAAAACAATTGAAATGGCTGCAATTAAATATTTACGATTGCAGAAAATTCCTAGAACATATATAGTTATTGCTATTAAAATTCCTAGAAGAACAGCACGTGAAAGTAATAGCGAAGAACACGCTAATTGTATGATTATTAAAAGAATAACACTCCAATTTTTCTTGTCTTTATTTGCTTCAATTAATGACAATGTAACTGCTGAAATAAATAAAAATGAAGCTGTTAAGTTTTTGTTTCCTGAAAACAAAGTGATAACATTTAACTGTGCTTTGACCAAACCGTGAGCATTTATAACATTAGCTATTTGCCACCCGATTAGTGCAGTATAAATAACAGCCTGAATAATGATTGCTACTCTGATCTTATTTAACTCTTCAATTTTCAATTGTTCCGAAAATATCATTGAGAGCATCAAAACCATTATTAACAATGACAACTCTACGATACATTCATAAGGATTAATTGTAAAAGGTATCTTGATTGTTGCGTAAACTATTAGAGCAAATAGTAATAAATGATGTAGTTTTATTTCATATGGTTTTGAAGTATTCTTTGATAATAAGGCTTGTATAAAAAAGAGACAAAAACCTACTATTACAACCAAGAACTTAGGGGTAAAGGAATATTCGGTAATAATATTTATTTGTATAAATGGTATAACAAATAATATAACTAAAAAAATATTTCTTGAAGCCTGTAGTTTCAATGGTTTGATAAAATTTTACTACAAATGTAAATTAGTAGGATTGGAGAAAAAAATTAAAAAAAATTTTACTTCTGAATAATCAATTTGTGAGTTTCCGAATGATTATCTGATTGAATTTGAAGCATATAGATGCCGGGAGGAAATTGAGAAACATCGAGTTCGAGGCTTTCACTTTCGGAATTCATAAAAGATAAAGGAGTTGATTTTCCGAATAAATCAGTTATTGAAATGTTGAGTGTTAAGTGTTGAATGTTGGAAGAAGTAAAATTAATGTTTATTAAATTTGAAGCTGGGTTTGGAGAAATAGAGAAATAATTAGCTTTAGACAAATAATTCGAGCTAAAGATGCAAAAGTCTGTTGTATCTTTTCTACTAAATATTGGAATTGGATTTATATATATCACTTTTTTTATATTTCCTCCTGAAATAGTTAAGACATGACCTTTAAGAAGAGTAAGTGCCAAAATGACAATGTTTTTATCATTTACTCCCGAATTTGTACTTAACCATAACTTTTTGCTGCTGTTTGAGTTCTGGTTATCAAAATACCAAATACAATCCTGTTTTGAAGTATTTTGACAATTACAATATGTAGTATCAAAATCAGAAATTAAAGAATATAAAGTTGATGTATCAGCTAAAATTTTCCATGATAAGTTGGATCTAACTTTAATAGTATCAAACCAATTGACATTTTTACTGGTAGGTCTTAATGAACAAGATACAATTTTTGACAACAAAGTATAACAGCTCATATTCTCAACGCTCAAATACGGCACCTCTCCTTTCTGAATCACTTTTAAGGTATCTTTTATTCCATTTTTTGAAAGCATCGTTAATGCCCCAGTAAGCTCAAATCCCCATTTATTTGCTTGACTTACTATACCGGTCAATGTAGCATTTCCTTTGCCAGAAAGTGTATTTAATATCAACCAAGGAATAGTATCCGTAATTACCCAAGAGGTATTGGATTGAATTATTATGGGTACAGTACTTCCCTCTTTTGGAAATTGAATTAGAGTATCTTTGAAATTTGCAAATGCAGGGTTTATGGTAATGACTTTAGAACTAGTTGCCCTACAACCACTTAGCTTAATGGAAGTTAAATTTATAGAAAATACTCCTGCAGGGATATTTAACTGAATTGGTGAAGTAATGGAAGTTGTTGTGCCAAGGGCAAGATTCCATTCATATGTGGTATTGGCAATAGTGTTGGAGTTCAAAAACTTTACAGAATCAAAGGCCACCAAAGCATTTGGAAAAGTAAATCCTGCATAAACGGTATCTTTTAATATTACTACTTTTTTAAGCGCACTTTCAGTAATCGAATCCGCATTCGATACATAAATGAATCCCGGAACTGAAAAACCCGTAAGAGTAAAGGCTCTTCCGGAATAAATAGGCAAAGAACATGGTAAAGAAGTGTTATAAAAGTTGAATTTTGCTCCATTTAATGGTTTGATTTCTAAATTATTAGCGATGCTTGTATTGCATATAAAAATTGTGTCGTTCACTTGAGGTAAGGCACCTGCTTTTAGGCTTTTGAATTTATTTTGGGCAGCTAAAGCCGAATTTTTAATATCAGTTAGTGAACTTCCAGATAATAAAGCAAATGCAACTGTTTGAGATGCCCCTGGTTGAAGTTGATAAATGGTGTTTGAAATTACACTTGACAAACCATTGGCCGATTGAGAAACATCTGACAATCGATTCATTGTCAATGATTTAAATTTATTAAAAGTTGAATATTCTGTTAATGGATTAATATTACCCGTTATTGTTCCAATATTTGCATTATTCATTACAAACCAATTGTTTTTATTATTAGTCAAACTCACCAAACCCGTAAAAACAGTACCGAAACCATCATCAAAGTATCCCAATTTGTATGCACAATCGTAATAAGCTTTGTTATAGGTAGGATCCATAATACTCCACTGTGTGAATAAACCTACTTTTAGGCTATCAATTAAGGTGGCATTCGTATTTTTTATCGAATATTCAAGAATAATGAATTTGTTGTTAGGAGGTGAACTAAAAGCAAAGGTCTTTTGAGTGACTTGAATGCCAATTTTTCCGCTCATTAATGAATCATTTATGATAGACTCAGTATATTGATCTGCATAATTAACTTGCTTATATCCAACAGATTTAACCGTAGTAAAGTCACTTTCGCTATTGGTGGCTCCAACATTAAAAACACAATCAGCAACTTTGGTTGTCGACTGACCAATCATTAGTCCACATTCATAAAAAAGTGGGTTTATTGGAGCATTTTGGGCTGAAAATCCATTTCCTTCAGCTTGTGAAAAAGAAGTATAACCCAACCTTCCATTGGAAGTGGTTGAGAGTTTAATGGCATTTATATTTATATCAGCAAATGTTTGATTAAGAGAGACATATATATATTGATAATCGGAATAGTTTTTCAAAGTATCTGAAAATCCTATTCTAAATAATGCCTGATAATTATTTGGCAATCCGCTCGCAATACTCAAAACAAAAGGACTTATAGTATTTTCTTTAGTGGCAAACATATTCATTATTCCAAATACTCTGATACTATCTAATACTTTTACATTTGCATCCATGGAACGAATATTGATTTTCAAATTACTAGTCGGATAAAGCAGATTTTCTAAGGTCAAATAAAGCTTTGATGAATCTGAACCTGCAATTTTTATTAATTTATGAGATTGATAACGAACAGCCAAAGAACTGCTGTCTTTCATGGCTTTGTACAAATCAGGCACCCCCTTCCCTATTTTTTCAATAAAATTTCCAGGAGATAATGCTCCGCATACACTGTTCACATAAGTAAATGGTTTGCATGTAACACGAATCATTTCCATTATTTGCCTAGCGTTCAAATCTTTACGATAGGATTGTAATAAGGCAGCCATTCCGGATACCATAGGTGCACAAAACGAAGACGAACCAATTTCGTAAGCATAGCCATTTTGGTAAGGTAAATACACATTTACAATAGGAACCGAAACATCTATCCAATAGTTATAATTACCAAAATTCCATTTGCAATCATTTATATCAGAACCTGAAACAGCCAAAACATTTTCATGACTTGCAGGATACACAATGCTTCCGTTTCCAGAATTTCCTGCTGCAGCTACAACAACGATATTTTTGTCAAAAACTGCATAATTAATCAAGTCTTGAATTATTGGATAATTGCCACCCACATCCAATGAAAGATTCATTACTTTAACTCCGCTTTCAACTGCATACAATAGTGCATCAATCAAAGCAGGAACGGTACAACTGCCATTACTGTTAAGCTTGATGGACATATATTTACAATTGTACCCAATTCCTGTAATTCCTTTTCCATTATCTGGAGTGGCACTGCACATTCCCGCCACTTTAGTACCATGATTGGGATAGCAAGGGTCCTCAGTTGGGTTATTATCATTGTTCCCAAAATCCCAACCTCTGTAATCGTCAATATATCCGTTATTATCATTATCGAAACCATCAATAGGATCATTTATATTAATTTTATAATTTCCTATATCTTCATGATTGAAATTGGTTCCCCAATCAACTAAGGCAGTTACGGTATTCGAATCGCCTTTTGATAAATCCCAAGCCTTAAAAGCATTGATTTTCTTTAAATACCAAGCCCCTCCTGCAGAATCACCTCCCAATTTCTTTTTAAACATAATAGTGTCGGAATAGGTGTCGCTCGGGAAGTACAATGGCTTTGCGTTGATGACAATGTCTGCATGTACATATTCGATTATTGGCAAATTTCTTATTTTTTCAATAGTCTGATTTTCAGATAAATATGTTTTTACATTGATTTTGTAAATCAAGTCAAGTCTTATTTTATAATTTTTGTTTTGCTTTCTTTTTAATAGGTGATTAGCAAAGTATTTTTCAGATTTTTTTATTTCAAAACCTGATTTTTTTAAAAAACTTGATTTTAAAATCAAATGAATAGAATCTGCAAATTCGGGCTTTAGCTTAATAACAAGTTGATATTCTGATTTATTATTTGAAGATTGAGAATAAGAGAAAAAAACAGCAACAAACAATGCTAAAAATAAATATCTACAGGCAATCATTTATTTTAGTATTTATACATTTATTTTGATAAAGGTAACCGCTACCAATTAATTATTTCCAAATTATTTTTCTGTAAGTATTCATTACACTTACTAAAATGCTTGCATCCAAAAAATCCATTATATGCTGATAAAGGCGAAGGGTGAACAGTTTGAAGTACATAGTTGTTATTTTTGTCAACAATGGCGCCTTTTTTTTGTGCATAACTACCCCATAGTAAGTAAACAATATTTTTCCTTTTCATATTTAATTGACTAATAACAGCATCCGTAAATTGTTCCCAGCCTTTACCTTGATGAGAACCCGCCTCCGAAGCTCTTACTGTAAGTGTCGCATTGAGTAACAAAACCCCGTTTTTAGCCCAATTGGTCAAATTGCCAGAAGTATTTGAGGTTTTTCTTCCCAAATCAGTAGCAACTTCTTTGTATATATTAACTAATGAAGGCGGTATTTTGATATTATCATTAACTGAAAAGCACAATCCATGTGCCTGTCCGGGTCCGTGATAGGGATCTTGACCTATAATAACAACTTTAACTTTGTCAAATGGTGTTTGGCTAAAAGCTTCAAAAATTAATTTTCCGGGCGGATAGATGGTTTTAGACTTATATTCTTCCTTTACAAATGACACCAACTGTTCAAAATATGGCTTTTCAAATTCATCTTTCAATACTTCATGCCAGGATGGGTGAATGTTGACAGTCATTTTTGAGTTATTGAATTAGTGAGGGAGTGAATTAGTGAATTTTGAATGATTGAATGATTGAATGATTGAATGAGTAAATATAAAAACTCATCGCTAATCACTCATAGCTAATAACTAATCGCTAATAGACGCATCATACAAGCTCGGATAATCGTGAAAAACAACTTTGGCAGTATCTTTTGAAACCAATTTCCAAGAATCAACCGTAAATTGAAGAGACACAATTGCACACGTACTTATTTCACCTAGGCTTTCACCACTCACATATTCAATAAAATAACTCAATCCGGGATTGTGACCAAAAATTACCACGGTATTCAATTGATCGTTCAATTGATTTACTTCATTCATTAATATTCGTACTGAAGCATCATATATATTCTCATTATACTCAATCTCATTTGCATCTATTTTCAATTGTTCAGCAAAAAATTCAGCTGTTAATTTGGCTCGTTCGGCAGGACTTGATATCAATTTATCAATTTTCAATTTTCTTTCTGCAAATCTGTATCCCATTTTTGGTGCATCTCTAAAACCTCTTTCATTAAGAGTCCGATCAAAATCTCTCTGACCTTGAATAGACCAATCTGACTTGGCGTGACGTACTAAAATTAAGTTTTTAGGCATAGGTTACTTATTGTGTAAAAATAAAATTAAGGTTCAATTAAACATTAATCTTACAAAAAATATTGTTTATGTCAATAATAATTAACAAGATTTGCCACAAAATAATTCTCTACTTATTCAAACAAAAAATGTTGAATTATTGTTTATAATCTGAATATGAAGAACTTAGTTATAGTTGAATCACCAGCAAAAGCCAAAACAATTGAAGGATATTTAGGTAAAGATTTTACCGTGAAGTCAAGTTACGGACACATCCGCGACTTACCGGACAAAGGCTTAGGTGTTGATTTAAAAAATAATTTCAGACCTCAGTATGAAATATCTGATGACAAAAAAGACACAGTAAAAGCACTCCAAAAGCTTGCTGATGAATCTGATACGGTATGGCTAGCGACTGATGATGACCGTGAAGGAGAAGCCATTTCATGGCATTTGAAAGAAGCATTAAACTTGGAAGATGCTAAAATCAGAAGGATTGTTTTTAGAGAGATTACAAAAAAGGCAATATTGAATGCAATAGAGTCCCCTCGAGGTATCGATTTGGATTTGGTAAATGCACAACAAGCCCGTAGAATACTTGACAGATTAGTTGGTTATGAGCTCTCACCGGTGCTTTGGAAAAAAATCAAAACCGGTTTGTCTGCAGGGAGGGTACAATCGGTGGCAGTTCGATTAATCGTAGATCGGGAACGTGAAATTGAAGGCCATAAATCGAAATACACTTTTAATATTAAAGCCATTTTTGACTTGGGAGGAGGCAAAAAACTAGTTGCCGAATTGCCTCAAAAATTTGATATAGAGGGAGATGCCTTAGATTTTTTGACCAAATGTATTGGTGCTTCATTCAGCATAAAAAATCTGGAAAAGAAATTAGTTAACAAATACCCTGCACCACCATTTACTACTTCCACTTTGCAACAAGAAGCGAGCAGAAAGCTTTATTTTTCTGTTTCCCAAACCATGCTTGTAGCTCAAAAACTGTATGAATCCGGTAAAATCACCTATATGCGTACAGATTCAGTTAATTTGTCGGAAGATGCAATAGCAAATGCCAAGCAAACTATTTCTAAAGAATTTGGCGACAAATATGCGAATCCACGAAGATTCAAAACCAAAAGTGAAAGTGCTCAAGAAGCGCATGAGGCCATACGACCTACCAACTTTGCCACTATGGAAATAGATGGTGAATCCAATGAAAAGCGATTATATGACTTGATATGGAAACGCGCTATAGCATCACAAATGGCTGATGCTGAGCTTGAAAGAACTACCGTTCAAATTGCCATTAGTACCCAACCACAAGTACTTACAGCAACAGGAGAAGTAATTAAGTTCGATGGTTTTTTAAAAGTGTATTTGGAATCATCAGACGATGAGGATGATGATCAAAGCAGTAGTGCACTTCCTCCATTAAATATAGGTCAGATGCTAAATCTTGCTGAAATGAATGCTACGCAGCGTTTTTCTCGTCCTGCGCCTCGATATAGTGAAGCGGCATTAGTTAAAAAACTGGAGGAAATGGGCATTGGTCGTCCTTCAACCTACGCTCCTACCATAACCACGATAATTAAACGAAACTATGTAGTAAAAGAAAACCGTGAAGGGAAAGAAAGAGCATATCAACTTCTTTCATTAAAGAACAACAAAATAACCACCCAAACTAAAACTGAAATATATGGGGCTGATAAGTCAAAACTCTTTCCTACAGATCTGGCAATGGTCACTAATGATTTTCTAACGCAGCATTTCGACTCAGTAGTAGATTTTAGTTTCACTGCAAACGTAGAAAAGGAGTTTGACCACATTGCTGAAGGCAAAATGGATTGGGTAAATATGCTTCATGGATTTTATGATAAATTTCATAAAACCATTGAAACTTCTGAAACCATTTCACGCAAAGAAGTGAGTGCCACACGTCTTCTTGGTGAGCACCCTACAACTAAAGAACCACTTTATGTTAAATTGGGCAAATATGGTGCCTATGTACAAAAAGGTGAAAATGAGGACGTTTCCGGAGTAAAACCTGTGTATGCAAACCTGAAAAAAGGTCAATTGATTGAGTCACTTTCCCTAGAAGAAGCGTTGGAATTGTTCAAACTTCCTCGTGAAAGTGGACATTATGAAGACAAACCCATGAAAGTTGCCGTTGGAAAATTTGGACCTTATATTCAACACGATGGCAAGTTTTATTCACTTGCCAAAACCGATGATCCATTAATTGTTACCGAAGAACGTTGTATTGCCATTATTGAAGACAAACGCAAAACGGAAAGTGAACGTTTGATTAAAGAATTTAATGCCGAAGTTAAAGTATTGAACGGTAGGTATGGGCCTTACATAGTTGTAGGAAAGAAAAATGTAAAAATTCCTAAGGATAGGAAACCGGAAGAATTAACATTGGATGAATGCTTGAAACTTGCAGAAACCACTCCGGATACCCCGGCAAAAAAAGGAAGATTTTTCAAAAAGAAGGCGTAACATATTGACTTGAATTTACATTTTTTTTACCTTCATGTCAGAAAAACCTATTCTGCATGTTACGGTACAAAGCTGATATTAGAACCTTATTGGTTGTAGCATTATATTTCTTATTTGCAACACTACCTTGGATTATCGGAATCCAATTGAATTTTTGGCAAAATGCAGCTTTTGTGGTTATAAATTGCTTATTATCATTTACTTGTGCAGTAATAGTCCATAATACTATTCACGTTCCAATTTTTCGAAATAAATGGGAAAATAGAATTTTTCAAGTGATTCTGTCTTTTACTTATGGACATCCGGTAAGTGCTTATGTACCCGGTCATAATTTCAGCCATCATAAATATACCCAAACTGCAAAAGATAGTATAAGAACCTCCAAAGCACGTTTTAAGATTAATTTATTCAATCAACTATTCTTCTTTTTTATTATGGCAGGCGATATTATTAAAGGTGAAATCAAGTTTGTCAAAAAAATGTATAAAAGTAAACCTGCATGGTTTCTTCAGTACATGGTGGAACTAGTTTTGGTGTTTGGCACCAAAATAGCTTTACTGCTCATTGATTGGCAAAAGTTTTTGTTATTTGTATTCATTCCCCATCAATATGCAGCCTGGGGTATTGTCAGTACTAACTATTTTCAGCACGATGGTTGCGATGAAAACCACCTATATAATCATTCACGTAACTTTACAGGAAAATGGTTCAATTGGTTTATGTTCAATAATGGCTATCATGGAGCACATCACATGAAACCCGGTTTGCATTGGTCATTATTGCCGCATTTTTATGAAACGCAATTAAGACCATACATACATCCTTCTCTCGATCGTGAGTCTATGATTCAATACTTGTGGGAAACACATGTGTACCCAGGCAAAAGAGTGGATTACCTTGGCAATCCTATTAAGTTAGCACCAGCAGATAAAGATGAGGATTGGGTTGCTGAAATCAAAGTACATCAACACGAAGAGGATATGGCTGTGGTGTGATTAAAATACAAACGATTTGTGTTTTAATGTTCATAAAAAGCTCTAAACACTAAATTTTAAATTCTAAATATTAAATCAATCTTAATAATTTGAAAGACTGCTGTAAAATTCATTTTAAACAAATATTTAATTATTTGATTTAAAAGGACTTATAGTGAAAATTATAATACCGAAGAAGTTTATGAACTGGAAATATCAAGTATTTTGATTAATAACTATGTAAAAAACATTTCTCAATTGATTTGCCAAATTCAATTGAAGCCATAAAGTTTAGGATGAAACAAATGGGATTTAAACAAACTGATTTGGCTAAAGTTATTGGATTAATAAGTAGAGCAAGCGAAATATTTAATAATAAAAGGGAGTTAAATATATAAATGATTTGGTTGATTCATGAAAAGTTAAATATTCTAATTTAAGAGTTGATACAAATATCTTAATTGAACTAACATCTTGAGCTGTCAAGGCAGCAAATCATTCATTTTACAAATCAAATCAACATTTCCTTATACTTTTTTTATTGATTGCTGACATTTTAGTTTTTAATTAATAACATTTTATTTCCAAACTAACTTTTATCATTTTATTTATATCATTTATTGGATAAATAGCATCATAATTAACCCCTACTCCTATGAACGAATTTGGTAAAAAATCACATAAAACCGGGCTGGATGCTATCGGAATAAAAAAATGCAAAAATGTATATTGGAACTTGCTTCGAGCTGAATTATTAGAACATATTATTCTTAATAAGGAAGGTGTACTCACGAGTACAGGAGCTGTAATGGTAGATACCGGTAAGTTTACAGGTCGCTCCCCTGAAGACAAATTCTGGGTGAAAGATGCCACAACCGAAAACGTCCTATGGTGGGGCAATGTTAACCACCCTATTTCAACAGAAATATATGAAAAATTGTTGGGCAAAATGACCGCATTTGTTCAGGATAAAAACCTTTATGTACGGGATATGTATGCGTGTGCCGATCCTGAATATCAAATATCATTGAGAGTAATTAGCACTACGGCTTATCATAATTTGTTTTCTTACAATATGTTTATCCGTCCCGAGTTTGAGGATATGACAGAAATTACTCCTGAATACACTGTTTTGTGTGTACCAGAGTTTGAAGCTGACCCGGCAGTTGATGGAACTAGAAGTTCAAATTTTGCTATTTTAAATCTAACAACCAAAACTGTAATAATTGGCGGAACAGGCTATACTGGTGAAATTAAAAAAGGAATTTTTTCAATTTTGAATTATTTGCTTCCGGAAAAACACAATAGTTTATCGATGCACTGCTCTGCTAATGTGGGCGAACATGGTGATACAGCAGTGTTCTTTGGATTATCAGGTACCGGAAAAACAACGCTTTCAGCGGATCCTAATCGAAGGCTTATCGGTGATGATGAGCACGGATGGGGTGAGCATGGTATTTTCAACTTTGAAGGTGGTTGTTATGCCAAAGTAATTAACCTAAGTAAAGAACAAGAACCTGAAATATGGGAAGCTATTAAATTTGGAGCAATATTAGAAAACACACGTTTCTTTCCTGAAAGGCGTTTAGTTGATTATTCAAATACTTCTGTTACTCAAAATACGAGAGTTTCTTATCCAATTTATCACGTAGATAATATTATGGTGCCTTCAATTGGTGGAATACCTAAAAATATCTTCTTTCTTACTTGTGATGCATTCGGTGTGTTGCCTCCTATTTCCAAACTTACTCCCGGCCAAGCTATGTTTCACTTCATTTCGGGCTATACGGCTAAAGTAGCAGGTACAGAAATGGGAGTTAAGGATCCAACAATGACTTTCTCCGCTTGTTTTGGAGCTCCATTCTTGCCTTTACACCCTACTCGATATGCATCTTTACTTGGTGAGCAAATGCGCAAACTAAATGTAAATGTATGGCTAGTAAATACCGGATGGAGTGGTGGTGGATTTGGTGTGGGAAGTCGAATGAAGTTATCATTGACCAGAGCAATGATTACTTCTGCTATGGAACACAAACTTGACAATGTAGTATATCAAACCATGCCATATTTTGGGTTGTTGATTCCCGGAAGTTGTCCAAATGTGCCTTTTGAAATATTGAACCCGAGAGCTACTTGGAAGGATAAAGCTGCCTATGACGAAAAAGCTAAGTTTTTGGCAACAGCTTTTCTCAAAAACTTTGAAACGTTTAAGGATTATGCTACGCCTGAAATATTGGAAGGAGCACCAAAGGTGTAAAGAGAGGTATAATGAGTAATGTGTAATGTGTAATACTTGGTGTGTAGTTTTATGATTACTTACCTTCTCATCATATCCTCTATTCAACTACTCTTCAAATCATCTAATCGTCTAATTGTCAAAATCTGAACACTTAGTACTTTAATACTTCAAAACGTCCAAACGTCAACACGTCAAATCCCAAGCGCTTTGATTTTATTGACCAAAACATCATTAATACGTTGGTATGATTCATAGCTCCATCCGGCTATATGAGGCGTAAGCAAAAGTTTATAGTTTGAAATGACCCTTTGATATAAATCAGGGTCATTTTTTTTCATGACTTCTATAGGTTCATATTCAAGTACATCAAGTGCTGCACCAATTACTTTGCCATTTTCAATTTGATTAATTAAATCGTTGATTTTTAGAATTTTGCCTCTGGCAGTATTTATAATCCAAATCTTTTTTCTAAAGTTATTAATATATTGATAGTCAACCATTTCATTGGTTTCATCAGTAAGCGGAATATGAAAACTAACTATATCACTGTTGTCATAAATTTCATCCATAGTAGCTTCTGCGGCAAAGGAATCGGTGAAATATTTTTTGTTTTGATCATATGCCAGTACCCTGCAACCAAATGACTGTAAGCGCTTTGCAAATGCTTTACCGGTATTTCCGTATCCAATGATGCCCACTGTTTTACCTCCTAATTCATATCCTCTATTTTCTTCTCTGTTCCATATTCCTTGTCTGATTTCTGCATCTGAAGCACTCATTTTATTGAGCAATGATAAAAGCATCCCCATTGCATGTTCTGCAACGGAATCTCTATTGCCTTCTGGTGCATTTACCAGTTTAATGTTTCGTTTAATTATTTCATCTTCAACAATTTGATCAATGCCTGCACCAGCACGACCAATAAATTTGAGTTTAATTGCCTTATTTAGGATGTGTTCATCAATAAAAACCTTGCTGCGAACAATTAAACCATCATAGTTTTCAATCACTGAAAACACCCCCTCTTTAGTAATATCTGGCTCATAATCAACTAAATAACCAAGTTCTTCCAAAGCAGGAACTAAGGAGTCGTGCATAGCATCAATAATGAGTATTTTTTTCAATTCAATTATAAATTAAATGTGTAAAAGTAAACCTGCAGTAGTAAAATATACGGCCAATCCAAGTAAATCGTTGGCAGTAGTAATAAATGGTCCTGATGCAAGTGCGGGGTTAATTCCAAATCTATCCAAAATAAGAGGTGTGATAGTTCCCATAATAGATGCTAAAAATACCACAAAAAACAACGAAACTGACACTACAATCGATAATTTTATAGGATGGCCGGTAATCCAAACAAAAAAGAATACCAATGAGCATATCACGATAGCATTAATTAGCGCAACTAATGATACTCTATACAACCTTTGAAAATTATTAATTTCCAAACCTTCTGAATTTGCCAAACTTTGCACTATAATCGAAGATGATTGAACGCCTACATTACCTCCAGTTGCTGTAATCAACGGAATAAAAAAAGCCATTGCTGGCACCATTACCAAATGATGTTCAAATAATCCCATAAATGATGCCCCCACAATCCCCCCAATAATACCCACAATCAACCAAGGTAATCGAGCCTTTGACAGTTTCCAAACACTATCATCTTCTTCTACATTCGAAGATATACCACTCATAGCCTGCATATCCTCAACCGATTGTTCTTTGATAACATCCATAGCATCGTCAATGGTTATTCTGCCCACCAATTTGCCTTGCATATTCACTACCGGAATGGTTTCTAAGTCATATTTTTGCATGATTTCGCTCACCTCCGAAGCATCGGCAAAGGTCTCCACTGATACAATATCAGGTTCGTATATTTCAGAGATTACCGTTTTATCTTTACTTAAAATTATTTTTTTGAGTGAAACGCGTCCTTGAAGCACATCATCATCATCCACCACATATATAGTATATAACTTTTCTACATTTTCCGATTGATTTCTGATTTCATCAATCGTTTGTTTAACCGTCCAATTGAGGTTTGTTTTAATAAGTTCTTTTGCCATCAAACCTCCTGCACAGTCATCGTCATATCGAAGAAGCTCACTTATGTGCAAGCCCATTTCCTTATCTTCGATATTTGAAATAATCTCTTCCCTACTTTTAACTGGAAGCGTATTTAAAATATCTGCAGCATCATCTGAATAGAGTTCATTTATAAAACGAGCGATTTCTTTTGGGGTAAAAGTTTTAAAAATGGTATGCCTCGTTTCCTCATCCATGTTTGAAAAAACTCGGGCAATGGTTTCAGTATCAAGCAAATTGATGATATATCTCTGACTTTCCGAATCAAGCTCATAAAGTATGGGTGCGATATCTTCCGAATAGAGTTCGTCAAAAATGGTCTTTAAGTATGCATCGTCTTGAGCCTCAATGCACTCTTTTATTTGATTTACGAACTCTTTAGTTAATTCAAATTGCATGATAGGTTATCGAAATTCGGTTGGTTCAAAAGTAAATAAAGTGTGGAAATAAATATTCGATTCAAAAATATTTTTCTGAATGAATTATTGTCGTATATTAGCGACAACAATTGTATAAATATACGACAAATGGAAGCTTACTTTGAGAAAAACTTAAAATATCTGAGAGCTCAAAAACAACTTACACAAGAGCAACTCGCTCAGGAACTGGGCCTTAAACGTTCGCTTTACAAAGACTATGAATATGGCAAGGAACCTGATTTGGAGATATTAGTAAAAGTTTCTACTTATTTCAATAAAAGCATTGACGATATTATTAAGTCCGACATTGAACAATCACAAAAAGATATCAAAATCCAAAGTCGAGATTTTTTAAATAATTTCAGAGTTCTTGCAGTTTCAATAGATAATCAAGGAAATGAAAATATTGAATTTATTCCTATAAAAGCCAGAGCAGGTTATTTGACAGGATATGCTAATCCTGAGTTTATTCGTGACTTACAACGCTTTCGCTTACCCTCCTTACCTACAGGTAGTTATAGGGCTTTTGAAATCAGTGGCGATTCCATGCCTCCTCTTAATAATGGCACGGTAATAATTGGGAAATATGTGGAAAATTGGAAAGATATCAAAAACCTGCATACATATGTATTTATCACTCGAAATGAAGGAATTGTGTACAAAAGAGTGATTAATAAAATCAAGGACAAAGGGCTATTGATTATGCTTTCGGATAATGCTGCTTACGAACCGTATTATGTTAAAATAGAAGAAGTTATGGAAGTTTGGAGCTATTATGCACACATTCAGATTGCCGATAAATTCGTAAAATCAAACCAATCGAAAATGATTGAAAAATTGCTTGAAATGAATGAAGAAATATCAGGGTTGGATGAAACAATACAAAGTATTTCAAGTACATTAAATTAATATTCAAAAAAAATAATTTTCTTAATTTTAGTTTATAATGGGATTGGTTTACGCAAATATTATACTATCAAATCCGGTGAAATCGGACCTAAAACCAGTATCTACAAAATGCCTTGTTGACACCGGTTCTACATATTTGGTTCTACCTCAACATGTTGCATTACAATTGCAATTAACCACTCTTGAAACCAGAGAAGCAACAACTGCTGATGGGAGTAGTCATAGTGTACCCTATGCGGGTCCGGTAAAGGTTAGTTTTGAAAACAGAAATTGTTTTGTGGGAGCAATTATAATGGGTGATGAGGTTTTGTTGGGTGCAGTACCAATGGAAGATATGGACTTAGTAGTGCAACCTAAAATGTTGAAACTAAGTGTAAATCCGGAAAGCCCAAATATAGCAAGAGGAATGGCGAAATAGTTTAAAACTTATCTTACGATTTCGAATACTCCAATGCCGCTTTTACAAACCCAATAAACAATGGATGAGGGTTAAGTACCGTACTTTTCAACTCCGGGTGATATTGTGCGCCAATAAACCAAGGATGATCCCTTAACTCTACTATTTCAACTAAACCTGAATCAGGATTGATTCCAACAGGTAACATACCTGCCTTTTCGTATTGATCCTTGTATTTGTTATTGAACTCATATCGATGACGATGTCTTTCTGAAATGGTGTTATGTCCATAAGCTAAAAATGCCTTTGAACCTGATTTTATCTCACATTCGTAAGCACCCAAACGCATGGTTCCTCCTTTTTTAGTGATGTGCTTTTGGTCTTCCATCATATCTATCACAGGATGTTGCGTATATTTGTTCATTTCTGTAGAATTAGCATCTTCTAGACCTAACACATTTCTACCAAACTCTACTACTGATGTTTGCATACCCAAGCAAATTCCAAAAAATGGAATTTTGTTCTCTCTGGCTATACGTACTGCATTTATTTTTCCTTCAAAACCTCTTTCACCAAACCCGGGAGCCACAAGTATGCCATCCATGGTAATGACTTGTTCATATACATTTTCAACGGTAAGTTTTTCTGAATGAATCCAATTGATATTTACTTTCGTCTGATTGGCAGCTCCTGCATGTATAAGTGCCTCTGCGATAGACTTATAAGCATCTTTCAACTCAACATATTTTCCAATAAGTGCAATATTTACTTCCGAAATTGGATTTTTTAGTTTGTCTAAAAACTGAACCCAACTCATTAAATCCGGTTCTTGACGCTCATCCAACTGAAGTTTTTCCAATACACGCACATCTAACTTTTCCTTTTTCATCAAAAGTGGAACGTCATATATGGTTTCGGCATCGATGGATTCGATTACAAAATTGGGTGAAAGGTTTGAAAACAAAGCTATTTTCCTTCTAATCTCGGGGTTAAGTGGATACTCAGTTCTACAAACCAAAATATCAGGTTGAATGCCGGATTCTGATAAGTTGCGAACAGAATGCTGTGTAGGCTTAGTTTTAAGCTCCCCTGCTGATTTCAAATAAGGCACTAAAGTCAAATGTATCGTAATTACATTACCCTCCCCTTCTTCCCATTTGAATTGGCGGACGGCTTCAATAAATGGTAAGGCTTCAATATCTCCCACACATCCCCCGATTTCAGTAATTATAATGTCATATTTGCCTGTTTCACCTAGTAGCTGAAAGTTTCTTTTAATTTCATCGGTTATATGAGGAACTACTTGAACTGTTTTTCCTAAAAAGGCTCCTTCACGTTCTTTAGTAATTACGCTGAAATAGATTCGACCAGTTGTAACGTTATTGGCTTGACTGGTTGGCACATTCAAAAAACGTTCGTAGTGACCTAAATCTAAGTCGGTCTCTGCTCCATCATCAGTTACATAGCATTCGCCATGCTCATATGGGTTGAGTGTACCGGGATCAATATTAATGTATGGATCAAATTTTTGGATAGTGACAGAGTACCCTCTGGCTTGCAACAACTTAGCTAAAGAGGCAGAAATTATCCCCTTACCTAATGATGATGTAACACCTCCGGTGACGAAAATATACTTTGCATCGGACATGTTTGCAAAAGTACATCCGATTATGTGTAATCAAAAGAATAAGAATTATTTATTTATCTACAAGTAAGGGAATGAGGAAATAGAAACATGAATGAATGTATGATAAATAAATTGGAAATTTGGATTTAAGTGTATTCATTAAATAATTTAGTAATTTCTAATTTCAATTTTGGTAGGTGATAAACGATTATACCCCAAATAATCTCATCCTCCACTTTTTCATAAGAATGAACTAAAAAATTACGAAGACTTATAATTTGATTTGCATTTTCTATTTTAATTGAAGATTCCAATTTTTTAAGTCTATTAATTGCTTCTCCAATAATTGCAAGTTCTCTTTCAATTGCCTTTTTTCGCATTCGATTTTCCTTATAATCATAAAAGTCTTTTTTATCTGGGAAATAAAGTTCTATGCCATTAATTGCATCCTGAATATGAAATAAAATAGCTTTCACTTCATCCTTCATAAATCTTAACTTTTGTTTTTTCTAATACTTTTTTAAAAAATGGGTTTGAAATATTTCTTTCTCCTATTAAGTCAATATTATGATCAAATATCTTATTTAATTTTTCATAAAACTCAAAAAAATTGTCAGAATATTGTTCCAGAGTAACCTCATCTTTAAATTTATATAAAAAATCAATATCACTATTGACATTAAATTTATCAGTTACAACCGAACCAAATACATATAAGCTTTGCACTTTATGGGTTTTGCAGATTTCAAAAAGTTGATTTTTTACTTTTAAAACTTCATTAATCATTTAACACAAAAATAATTAAATGCATTGAAAGTTTCGAAATATGTTATTAGATCCACAACGAAACTTGATAAATCTAAGTAATTTAGGGAAATGGTATAAACTATTTTCCTTCTTAAATTGATATTAATTGTTTTATCTCAAAGAGTTAAAAAGAGAAAAAATAGCACTTACCTGATAAAAAACCTATACAACATTACCATCAAACCTACCAAAAACATAGCCATCGATAGCTTGTTCACAAAGTGCATAGATTTTAGACTGAAGTTGGTGGGTCGTGATGGGTCTTTTTTCCTGAAAAAATAACCAAACACTTCTCCTATTTCAAAATATTTAATAAGTTTCATAAATTTCTTTTTCAATTATTACCGTAAAAATAACAAAATCCAAGTTCAAAACGCTAAATTCTAAACAATTACAAATTTCAAAATTCAAATTCCAAATTTGCTACTATAGTAACCAATAATTTTATCTATTATTGAACGTTCTAAAATGATTATTTGTATTAAAGCAAAACCAAACATCCATATTTTTTGAATATTCAAAGTATGCGCATTTTCAAATTATTACCCTTAATCACCGTTATTGTGGCTTGCAACAAAAAGCCAATTGATAACGCCCCTAAAGAAAAGCCCCCTGTAATGGTAGATGTATTAATAGCGCAATACTCTGATGTAGAAAATCAAGTCATTTTAAATGGCTCTGTAATAGCTGATGAATCGGTTTACATATTCCCCGAAGTGAGTGGCAGACTTACTTATCTGGAAATAAATGAAGGCAATTTTGTAAATAAAGGAACCATTCTTGCCAAAATAAACAATGCCGAACTTGTGGCTCAACTTAATCTACAAAAAAATCAGCTGGATTTACTTTCAAAAACAGAAGAAAGACAAAGAAAGTTATTGGAAACCAACAGTGTATCACAAGCGGAATATGATGCAGCACTTACACAATTAAACAATATTAAATCCAACATACAAGTTCTTGAAGCACAAATAGATAAAACAATTATAAAAGCACCGTTTTCCGGCAATTTGGGATTGAGGAATGTGAGTCCTGGGGCGTATGTTACACCTCAAACACTCATTTGTAATCTGCAAAAAACAGACAAAATCAAAATTGATTTCAATGTTCCCGAAACCTATATTTCATTGATTAATAAAGGCAAAAAAATTAAAGTTCAGATGAATGATAAAGACAAATACTACACGGCTCAAATATCTGCAATTGAACCTTCCGTAAATACGACCACCAGAAACCTAAAAGTGAGAGCATTAGCGGAGTCCTCTGATTTGATGCCTGGTACCTTTGTAAAGGTTTACTTGAATTCGGTAAATAAGAAAAGCATACAAGTACCCACCAATGCAATTATTCCGGATGCCATTTCAAGCAAGTTGGTTTTGGTAAAGGAAAATAAAGCTAAGTTCACACCCGTCACCACAGGTAATCGCAACAAAGATATGATAGAAATTACTTCCGGAATAGTAGCAGGTGATTCAGTGTTGGTAAGTGGAATGCTTTTTGTACGTCCAGGGGCCCCCATAAAAGTGCGAAAAATAAAAAATTATCAGGATTTTAAATAAACAAAGTCCGAATATGAATATTTCCGAATTCTCAATCAATAGACCTGTATTTGCTACAGTAATCAACATTATTTTGTTGATGTTCGGCATCATTGGGTTTACTTTTTTGGGTGTAAGAGAATATCCTGCCATTGATCCACCCATAATTACGGTATCCACGGCTTATGCAGGTGCCAATGCAGATATCATTGAAAGCCAAATTACGGAACCTCTTGAAAAATCAATTAATGGCATACCCGGAATCAGATCCATTGCTTCAACAAGTGCCGTAGGGAGCAGCAATATTACCATTGAATTTAATTTAAGTTCCAACCTTGAAGAAGCAGCCAACGATGTGCGCGATAAAGTAAGTCAAGCAGTAAGAAATTTGCCCCAAGACATTGATGCCCCTCCGGTAGTTACCAAAGCAGATGCTAATAGTGACTTTATTATTCTGATGGCTTTACAAAGTCCAACAAAAGGACTCATGGAGATCAGTGATTATGCCGAGAATGTATTGCAAAACAAGTTTCAAACCATCCCGGAAGTAAGTGCCGTAAATGTGTTTGGCAACAAAAGGCCCTCCATGCGAATATGGATAAATCCGGACAAATTAAATGCTTATGGACTCACATTCAATGACATAACAACTGTTTTAAACAAAGAAAATGTTGAACTGCCATCGGGCAAAGTATATGGTAACAAAACCGAATTAACAATTAAAGCTTTAGGTCGTCTGTCAACAGAATCCGATTTCAAAAATTTAATTTTAAAAGAGGATGCAAATTCCATTGTACGATTAATGGATGTTGCAAAAGTGGAAATAGGCCCTGAACAATATGAACAAACATGGAAACTAAATGGTCTGGATGGGGTTGGAATGGCGATAATTCCGCAGCCGGGAGCCAATTACATTAAAATTTCCGATGAGTTTTATAAAAGATTTGAAAGCATTAAAAACCAAAATCCGGATATCCAACTGTCTGTGTTAATTGATTCTACTAAAAATGTAAGAAAATCGATTAAAGAAGTGGAAGAAACACTTCTTATTGCATTTATTTTGGTAGTATTGGTTATTTTCTTCTTTTTTAGAAATTGGCTGATAGCCATTCGACCTATTATTGATATACCCATTTCATTGATTGCCACCTTTTTTGTAATGTATTTGGCAGGGTTTTCGGTGAATATTTTAACGCTTCTGGGAATTGTATTAGCTACCGGCTTAGTAGTTGATGATGGGATTGTGGTTACAGAAAATATTTTCAGAAAGTTAGAAAAAGGCATGCCCATTCGTCAGGCAGCAATAGAAGGAAGTAAAGAAATATTTTTCGCAGTTATCTCCACCTCCATCACTTTAGCTATTGTATTCTTACCAGTTATTTTTCTTCAAGGATTTACCGGTAGTTTGTTCAGAGAATTTGGCGTAGTTGTGGCATCTGCTGTGTTAATTTCTGCATTAGTTTCTCTTACCATTACACCTGTACTAAATGTGGTCTTGAATCGCAAAAACTCAGGTCATGGATGGTTATATATGAAAACAGAACCTTTTTTTGAAGGAATGGAAACAGGTTATCACCGATTAATATCTTGGTTTATTGCAAAGAGGTGGGTTTCCTGGTTGATTTTGACCATATGTATTGGTTTGATTTTTATTATTGGTAAAACCCTACAAAGTGAATTAGCACCTTTAGAAGATAAAAGTTCTATACGCTTTTCATTGTCAGGACCTGAAGGTGCCAGCTATGGATATATGATGCAAGCAGGAACGGAGTTTTCAAACTACTTATTAGATTCAGTTCCTGAAAAGGATTTCGCATTTGCTGCTATTCCAAGTTTCTTTTCAACAGGTTTAAACTCAGGTTTTGGACGAATTGGTTTAGTCCCTCCAAATGAAAGAACACGTTCTCAAAGTGAAATAGTCAAAGATTTATCGAAGAAATTATCACGATTCAATAACCTTAGGATATTTCCAATTGAGGAGCAAACCATTTCTGTAGGAATTGGATCCAGAGGAGCTTTGCCTGTGCAATTTATTATTCAAAACCTTGATTTTGAAAAGATTAAAACTGTATTACCTCAGTTTTTAGACTCCGCAAGAGCGAACAAAACTTTTGCCAATGTGGATGTAAACCTCAAATTCAATAAACCCGAAGTGAATATTACTATCGATAGAATAAAAGCCAGAAGTTTGGGCTTAACTGTAGCTGATATTTCAGGAGTTATTCAAAGTGCCTTTAGTGGACGAAGAATTGCGTATTATATTTCCAATGGCAAGCAATATCCGGTGATAGCGCAAGTCGGTCTAAGTGATCGACAAGAGCCCTTAGATATATCAAAATTATATGTTCGAAATATTTCCGGAGAAAGTATTCCTTTGTCGTCGGTAATAATAATGGAAGAAAATTCCAATCCTCCTACTTTGTATCATTTCAACAGGTTTAAATCCGCAACCATTTCAGCATCCTTGGCTCCAGGTAAAACTATAGGAGATGGTGTAAATGCAATGAAAGAAATATCAGGCAAGCTACTTGACGATACTTTCCAAACCTCTCTTGCAGGTCCATCGCGCGACTTTGCCGAAAGTTCTTCCAACACCTTATTCGCATTTTTATTGGCATTGGCATTGATTTACTTGGTTTTAGCAGCACAATTCGAAAGCTTTAAAGACCCATTTGTCATTATGCTCACCGTGCCTTTGGCTATAGCAGGTGCTTTATTGAGCCTTTGGATATTTGGGCAAACCATCAATATTTTTTCACAAATTGGTATGATTATGCTTATAGGATTGGTTACAAAAAACGGCATTTTAATTGTGGAATTTGCCAACCAAAAAAAGGCGCAGGGTTTATCTATCAAAGAGGCTGTAATTGAAGCAGCTAGTCAGCGACTTCGACCTATATTAATGACCAGTTTGGCAACTTCGTTAGGAGCACTTCCTATCGCAATTAGCTTAGGAGCGGCATCAACAAGCCGAATTCCTTTAGGGATTGTAATAGTAGGAGGCATTATGTTTTCATTAATATTGACTTTATTAGTAATACCAGCGGTATATACCTATATATCAAGCAAAAGGAAAGTAGATGTTTAAAAATTACTTTGTTGTTGGTTTTGTTTTAACTGTCTCTGCAACCATTGCACAAGACACGCTTACCTTAAACGAAGCTATTGATATTGCTTTGCAAAACAACTTTGATATTAGAATAGCTAAAAACAACCTTACAGCTGCCAAACAAAACAATACTTTAGGTGTAGCAGGTGGATTACCAAGTGTATCTGCAAATGTATCTGATAATCAGGCATATAATAATATATATCAAAAACTTGCAACTGGGCAAGAAATCCAAAGAAATAATGCTTCTGTTAATAGCTTAAATGGTGGTATAAATGCAACTTATACATTATTTAATGGTTTTAGAGTATATGTAACCAAAAACAGATTAAATGAGCTTGAAAAACAAAATGAATCTGTAGTATTAAATCAAATTCAAAATACGGTTGCATTAGTAATGAGTAATTATTACAATGCACTTACCCAACAACAATATTCAAAAGTAACGTCTATAAATGAAGCAATTGCAGACATTCGTTTGGGTTTAGTAAATAATAGAAAATTTGTAGGTATGGCTAGTGATTTGGATTATTTGCAAGCGCAATTGGATTTAAGCACTGCTATACAAAATACAAATAGTCAAAAACTAACGGTTAATCAAGTAAAGATCGACCTTGTAACTATAATCAATTCTAAGTCAAAATTTTCTGATTTTAATTTGAAAGATAGTATAGAAATTGATACCACCTTAAAACTTGGAATGGTTTTAGATCATTTAGAAAAAAATCCTCAAATACTAATTGCTGAGTCACAACTCAAAATCAATCAACAAGTTCTAAAAGAAATTAATAAACAGAATATTCCAATTATCAGATTAAATGCAGGTTACAATATTTCAAACGTCCAAAGTGACGCAGGATTATTAATTACTCAAAGAAGTTTTGGTCCATCAGTTGGTGCATCAATTCTAATTCCTATCTATAATGGAGGTATCATTAACAAACAAAAAAGTTCTGCAGAAATTAATGTTCAAAATGCCCAATTACAAAAGGAAAGTATTTTCAATACGCTGGAATCCGGTGCAATAAAAACTTACCAGGCATATTCCAATGCAATAAACCAAATAAAATCACAAAATGGCAGCATTGATTTATCAAAGAAATTATTGGATTTGACGATCAATAAGTACAAACTAAACCAAGCCACAGTAGTAGAAATGCGATTGGCGCAGGCCAATTATGAAAATGCCCTATACCGCTTGTATTCCCTTCAATATCAAGCCAAAATAGCTGAAATAGAGCTCAAAAGATTGTCAGGGCAGTTGGTGAAGTAGTAAGTGATTTACGATTTACGATTTACGATTTTAGATTTTAGATTTTTTGATCGCTAAATTGTATTTTTATAATATGTACTTTTGTATTTTTTTCAAATACATTATTGTGCAAGATGTATTTGAATTGTTCATAGTTATAGATAATATCAACCTTTCAAGCGAAACAATAAGGCATTTGAGGCCATGAAATTTTTTAAATTATCTGAAGGAAAGATAGTCACACTTGACCAAGATGATACGTTAGTAATAGAAGGGTTGAAAATAGAAATGGTAGCTGCCTGGAGGTGGTTTGTGGAATGGTAAAGACTTTTACACCTTCTCATACAACCCAATTTTGTCCAATTCCAAAACGGTACTGATACCATCATCGGAAGGATGAAACGGTATCACAAATTTCACTCCAAATACCATTTCACTGGATTTATAAGAATATCTGTCATATACCACTTGTGAATATGTATTATCAAATGCTTTTATTGAAATAATAAATTCCATATCAGACTTTAGATAATCGGCTTGGGTAAAATCTTTTAATGGACTTTCGTCATTTAGGGCATGTACTATAGTCCAATTAAGGGCTAAGGCAGCTGCCTTGCTTACTTCCAAAGGTAACTGTACATATTTTTGGGTTAGTTTTCCATTTTCTTCCAATTTAAAACTAATCATCAATTGTACCTCGCATTCAAGTAATTGCTGACGCGTAGTATTTGCAAAACGAAACATGATAGCTTTGATATCTTTATAAGGTGCTACAATGATATTTTCACTAAAAATCAAGTTAATTTTAGGCTTAGCAAATCGTGAATAAAGCAAACTGGTAACTAATGCCAACGATAACACCCCAAATAACGCTTCAATTGATGCCAAGAAATTTGTAAATACTCCGGTTGGATTGATTCTCCCATAACCCACAGTAGCAAATGTTTGTGTGCTAAAGAAAAAAGCTTCTAGAAATTTATCAATTTCGGTATCTGCAATTGCCCCTCCTAAGTTTTCTATTCCTATCAAATAATAAATAATACCAAAAATCAAATTGACCACAAAATAAAAGGCTAAAACAAACAAGGTAAAATTTGTCCATGACAATAAGATAAGTTCATTGTAAAAATTGAAACTTTTGAAAAATGGTTGCCCGGTACGGATTACATTAAATGAGCCATCTCTGTTTACTAACCTGGAACCTTGACTTTTCCCTTGCTTCGAAAAGCCGGTTTCGTTGGCTTCCTTGAACTTTTTGTTTGGAACTTTAAAAGACATTGGTAGTGAGTGAATGATTGAATGCTTGAGTTAAAAACTAATAACTAATAACTAATAACTACCTTCAATCCAATTTCCATCCTCTTTTATCAATTCAATAAGTTCATCAAGGGCGTTTTCAGCTTCTACGGAACGTTTGATCACTTCCTTGCCTCTATATAAGGCTATTTTGTCCTTACCTACCCCTACATAGCCGTAGTCCGCATCGGCCATTTCACCGGGTCCATTCACAATGCAACCCATTATGCCTATCTTAATGCCTTTCAAATGATCAGTTCGTTTCCGAATCATAGCGGTAGTTTCTTGCAAATCAAACAAAGTCCTTCCGCATGAAGGGCAAGAAATATATTCTGTCTTAGACATACGCATGCGGGCAGCTTGAAGAATTCCAAAAGCCGTTTCGTTGTATTTTTTAAGCAACTGATGATCAGATGGTTGATTCAACAATTCAGTGGAAAGAAATATGCCATCACCAAAGCCATCGATAAATAAGCCTCCGGTGTCGGTAGCGCTACTTAAAAGAAACTGATCGTCAGTAAGTTGAGGGAATTTTCTTTTGATTATTATTGGTGCATGAACCCCGTTTTCAGTCAAATAAAAACACACTCTCCTCAATGCGGACATTGCATGCTCATTATTAGTATCAATAATTAAAATTACGTTTTTGTCAGCATTTACCTTTGCATAAAATTCATCCGTCAAGGATTTATAATTAGTCTCAACAAAATGAATGTTGTTAGGTATTTGATTTCTTAAATATTCATTTGAGGTCAATAAAGGGTATCTGTGATTTTTGTCTGTTAATTTTTCCCAAACAGAATAATTCAGTATTTCCTTTAACCCATTGGGAAGCATATAGTTAATGGGATGATTACCAGAATAAATATAGTCACATCCTTGATCATTCATGTTCCATTTGTCCGTTAATGGAAAATAAAAATGTCCTACCGTTTTTAAATCTGTAACTCTTATTTTATCTAAAGAACTAAAATCTGCTATAACTCTAGGAACATTGTGACCGCCAATATTTCCTACTTCGTTCGTTTTATATCTATTGTATTCATATGGATTGATGGGGCTGATTTCAATTGGTTTAATTGGCTTATGACCCAATCTGTTATTGTACCTTTCAATCAATGCCTTGGCTACAGGCATTTCAAATTCCGGATCTTCTGTTAGCGACACTCTAACAGTATCACCCAATCCATCTTCCAAAAGCGCACCTATACCAACAGCAGATTTTATTCGACCATCTTCGGCTTCACCGGCTTCTGTTACACCCAAGTGCAATGGATATGGCCTCAAACCCTCTTCCTCCAACTTATTGACCAGCAATCGATATGCCTGAACCATCACCTGAGTATTGCTTGCTTTCATCGATACCACCAGATTATAATAACCTTCTGATTCGCATATTCTTATAAATTCAAGTGCTGATTCAACCATTCCTATTGGCGTGTCACCATATCGACTCAAAATTCTATCGGACAACGAACCATGATTGGTACCAATTCGCATTGCGGTTCCGTACTCTTTGCAAATTTTTAAAAGCGGCAAAAATTTAGTTCTAATTCGCTCTAATTCAGCTTGATAGGTTTGGTCAGTGTATTCAATGTTTTCAAAACGCTTTTTGTCCGCATAATTACCCGGATTGATTCGAACCTTTTCTACAATTCGAGCAGCGAGCTCTGCTGCATTAGGCGTAAAATGAATATCGGCAACGATGGGTGTGAAATAGCCTCTAGCGTGCAATTCTTTCTTGATTTCGGCTAAGTTTTGGGCTTCCTTTACACTTGGAGCCGTTATTCGAACCAGTTCACAGCCTGCTTTAATCATCCGGATAGATTGTTCTACCGAACCCATTGTATCCATGGTATCGACCGTAGTCATGGACTGGACACGAATAGGATGCATCGAACCCATTTTGAGGTCACCGATAGATACTTCTATTGTTTTCCTTCGACTGTATTCGGTAAGGCTATTGCAGTATTTGTAAGGGTGGATTATTGTAGTAGGCATGAACTTGATGAATTTTATATTCTAAATCTTAAATGTTTAATGTTAAATTTTAAAGGAATACAAACTATTATTTTATGAAGGATTTTAAATATTTTTTAAAAAACAGGTTTAAAGCATAATTGTTATTTAGAACCATAAATTTAAAATTTAACCTTTAACATTCAACATTACTTTAGCCAAGCCTCAGGAGCTTTTCTCCATTCATTCAATGAAGCAATTGCTTTAGCATCAAATGCTTTATTTGCTTCACATATTTGAATAAGCTGGCTATAATTGGTAAGGGTAAACAATGGAATACCTGCTTTTTTGAAATTATCATCTGCCACACCAAATCCATAGGTAAAAATGGCCACCATTCCGAGTATTTCGGCTCCTGCATCCTTTAGAGCCTCGGCAGCTTTAAGTGAGCTGCCTCCGGTCGATATCAGGTCCTCAACCAAAACCACTTTTTGTCCTTTCGAAATTCTTCCTTCTATAAGGTTTTCCATCCCATGGTCTTTGGGTTTGGGGCGTACATAAACCAATGGCAACTTCATTTCGTCAGCTACCAATGCTCCTTGCGGAATACCTGCAGTTGCTACACCCGCGATTACTTCTGCACCCTTGAAATGAGATCGAACCATCGCAGTTAATCCGCTCTTAATCAATGTTCTGACCTCAGGAAAAGAAAGAGTCAGTCGATTGTCACAATATATGGGTGAGTTCCATCCTGAACTCCATTTGAATGGTTGGTCTGGCCTGAGCTTAATCGCTTCAATGCGTAATAGCTCATTGGCAATTTGTATAGATATGTCCAAGTGAATATTTTTTAAAACAAATATGCCTAATTTTTATTATTTTCAACGGATATATCTTAAAATCGAAGCTATTTTGATTTCACTTAGACTCAAACATGAAATTATTCCTCAATGACACGCGTGTAAAACTGCGCCAAATCAATCCAAAACTACCTCAAAATCAAGAATTAAATGAAATATCAATTTCTAATCCTCTCATTGTAAAAGAAGAAATTGATGAAATAAAAGTGATAAGTAAAGACACTGTATCATTTGCACAAATCATAGATTACATAAGAACTACAAAATTTAAAAAAGTTAAAGATTTTATTATTTATATTCCTGATATTGAACAATATAAATTGGAATTAAAGAATAAATTCAAAATAATAAAAGCCGCTGGAGGAATTGTAAAAAAAGCTGATAAAATACTTTTGATATATCGATTGGGAAACTGGGACTTACCCAAAGGAAAAATAGAAGATGGCGAGCCTGCAAGTGATTGCGCTATTCGTGAAATTGAAGAAGAATGTGGCGTCATTGCAGAAATAGATGAAAAGTTCTTATCTACCTGGCACTCATATTCAGAGAAAAACAAACCTACCCTTAAGAAAACTACTTGGTACATTATGAATATGACCAATGACAAAAAAATGAAACCGCAGCGTGAGGAAAATATTGAAGATATTCGATGGGTTACCATAGCAGATGCATTAAAACTGACAGAGAAAAGTTATTCATCTATCAGATATGTATTAAAAAAGTATTCAAAAATAAGTTGATATTCTCATTTAAACATTGTTTTAAAGTATAGTCTATCTTATAATCCACTAATGTGGTATATGAGACCTCGAACGTGTACCAAAATATCGACTTTTGGTACACGTTTTAAGAACGTGTACCATTATGGTACATGACAAAATTGAATAAAAAAATGATTATTAAAAAATGAATTTACAGGAGTTTATACCCCTAATTTCCAGCACATTAAACATAGCCACAAAACAGGTAAATACTACTATTCAACTTTTAAACGAAGGGGGCACCGTTCCATTTATAGCTCGTTACAGGAAAGAAAAAACAAATGGATTGGATGAAGTTCAAATTGAACAAATTCGCTTACTTAACATCAAATTCACAGAGCTTGTCAAAAGAAAGCAACTTGTTATTCAAACGATTCAAGAACAAGGCAAACTTACAGATGAACTCAAAAAACAAATTGTTGAATGTTGGGATCCTCATATACTGGAAGATATTTATTTGCCATACAAACCCAAACGCAAAACCAAAGCCTCCATTGCACGCGATAAAGGACTTGAACCATTGGCATTGTGGATTATGAAAGAATGGCCCACAAGCCTTCGGAGCGAGGTCAGCAAATATGTAAACAAAAAGGTAAGCAGCGAAGACGAAGCGCTGGAAGGTGCGCGAGATATTATAGCCGAAATTGTTAATGAAGACGCATACGCAAGAAGTATTGTTCGAAATGTATTTTCAAAACAAGCCATTATCAGCACTAAACTCCAAAAAGGAAAAGATAAAGAAGGAGAAAAATACAAAGACTACTTCAAGTTTGAAGAAATGTTAAGTAAATGCCCTTCTCATAGGCTTTTGGCCATGTTCAGAGGCGAAAACGAAGGCTTCCTTAAGCTCTCCATTGAACCTGATAATGTAGAAACAGCCATTTATAAGTTGGAAAATTATTTTGTCAGACATAAGAATGAAACAAGCAAGCAATTTCGCATAGCAGTGAATGATTCCTACAAAAGACTTATAGCCCCTTCAATCGAAAATGAGTTTAGAGCAATTGCCAAAATAAAAGCAGACGAAGAGGCAATCAAAGTGTTTGCCGAAAATCTGAAACAGTTACTATTGGCTCCTCCACTTGGAAGCAAAAGAATCCTTGCTATAGACCCCGGTATTAGAACCGGTTGCAAAGTGGTATGTATCAATGAAGAAGGAAAGTTATTGACCGATGACATCATCTATCCATTTGAACCTCAAAGAGATATCAAAGGAGCAACAGAAACGCTAATTTCATTGGTATCCAAGCACAAAGTAGAGGCTATTGCCATTGGAAATGGTACCGCGGGAAGAGAAACCGAAGAAATTGTTCGAAAAATATCATTTCCTCATAACGTACAAATATTTTTAGTTAATGAAAGTGGGGCCTCTATTTATTCTGCCTCAGAAATTGCCAGAGAAGAATTTCCAAAAAAAGATATTACCGTCAGAGGTGCTGTATCCATTGGTCGTCGTTTAGCCGACCCATTGGCCGAACTAGTCAAAATTGATCCAAAATCCATTGGAGTTGGTCAGTATCAACACGATGTAGATCAAAACAAACTCAAAGAAAGTCTGGATGCGGTTGTAGTTAGTTGTGTGAATAATGTGGGTGTCAACTTAAATACGGCAAGCAAAAGTTTGTTGACATATGTATCAGGATTGGGTCCACAATTAGCAACCAATATCATCGAATATCGGAATACCAATGGTGCATTTGTTTCTAGAGATCAACTGAAGAAAATACCTAGGTTAGGAGAAAAAGCATTTGAACAATGTGCCGCATTTTTAAGAATTCCTAATGGTAAAAACGTATTGGACAACAGTGCAGTTCATCCGGAAAGCTATGATATCGTCTCAAAAATGGCTATGGCCAATAATTGTACCGTAAATGACCTCATCAAAAACGAAGGAATCCGCAAAAGCATTAAGCCTGAGCAATTTGTCACGGCCACAGCTGGACTACCAACCATTAATGATATTCTACAAGAGCTTGCTAAACCGGGTCGCGATCCGAGAGCGGCTATTGAGGAATTTAAATTTTCTGACATCAAAAAACCGGAAGACCTTTATGAAGGCATGGTGCTACCCGGAATAGTGACCAACATTACCAAATTTGGCTGTTTTGTTGATATTGGCGTCAAACAAGACGGTTTGGTTCATATATCACAAATGGCTGACAAATATGTATCCGATCCTAACCTTGTTGTGAAACTACAACAAAAAGTAAAGGTCAAGGTGATGGAGGTAGATGTAACTCGAAAGAGAATTAGTCTGTCAATGAAGGGGTTGTAACTCAATTTAAAGCTTTATCCAAAGTTGCTAACATACATAGTTGGTGAAAAATTGGTCACCATTTTAAAAGTCCTGTTAAAATTGGAGAGATTATAAAATCCGCATTCATCACTAATTTGGCTAATTGAAAGTTCTTTTGCAAGTAAAAGTTGGCATGCGTGTCCAATTCTAATTTCACTTAATACACTTGAAAATGTCTTTTTTGTCTTGTGTTTAAAATATCTTGAAAATGCTTGAGGTGTGAGGTGAACCTTTTGAGCAATGTCGTCCAAATAAATCTCCTTTTTGAAATTTTCAAGCAGATAAGTAAACACTTCTTTCATTCGTTGTTCGTCTTCAGTGTTATGACCAAAGTTATAACCAGCAGTAGATTGTGTTTCATATTCATCACTTTGTGCTATTAAGTTCAAAATTTGTAATAATAAAATTATCCTATCCAAATCCGACTTTTGTAACATTTCCTTCATCAATTTTACTACATTTTTCTTAGTTGATCCGTTAATTACAATCCCTTGATTTGTCTTTTGAAACAAACGCTTAACGGCAATTAACTCTTGCTTTTCAATAAAATCTTTACCTAAAAATTCCGGTAAAAACTGGATTACGATTTGGCGACAGACATTTGATTTTTTAATTGAAGTAGATTTCCATAAATGCGGAAGCCAAGGACCTGTCATTATTAAATCTTCTGTTTCTATATTTGAAACTTTATTACCAATAATTTTTTGTCCCTCTCCTTCGAGTATTACACTTAGTTCAATTTCCGGATGATTATGCAGGGGAATGTCAAAATATTCGAACGTTTCTTCCTTAATCAAAAGACTGGAATTGTTCAATGGAACTTTTTCAAATTGAAGCTTCATTTGTATTAATTATGGAAATAAGCATTAAAATTAACAGATATATTGTTAATTTTTCATTAGTTATTGTTAAAAATTGGTAACCAAAAAACAAAATGGGTGTATTACCTTTGAAAATATTATTAAAAAATGATACGAATAACTTATATTATTTTAGTAGCTATAGGAATTGAAATGTTGCTTTCTGGTTGTGGCGAAAAAACTAAAAATAATTCAAAACCTGAAGAGAATAGATTCACTAAAAAGATTTTGGTTGAAGGTCAGCTTAATCCAATGGAGTTGGAAGTAGCTAAGGATGGGAAAGTATTTTTTATTTTAGGAGATGGAGCAATCAAATACTTTGACCAAACAACTAAAAAAATCAAAGAAGTAGGCAGAATTAAAGTAAAGAATGATGCTGAACATGGATTAATAGGTTTTGTGTTAGATCCAAATTTTGAAAAAAACGGCTGGATTTATATGCAATACATGGTGGAAGACTCAATGATTGAGGCCAGAGTGGCAAGAATAACGATGGTTAACGATACCTTGGACTATGGTTCAGAGAAAATCTATTTAAGATATAACTATGGTGGAAATTGCTGCCATACAGGTGGCTCTATGGCCATGGACTCAAAAGGTAACTTGTATATTGCTACCGCAGATAATACGGATGCTTTTTCAACTTATTACTCCGTGTCGGACGACAGACCTGGTTTAGAAAAAAACGATGGACTACGGTCATCAGCAAATACAAATGATTATAGAGGTAAAATATTAAAAATTCATCCGGAAAAGGATGGCACATTTACCATTCCGGAAGGCAATTTATTCCCGAAAGACTCAAAAAACGCAAAACCTGAAATATTTGTGATGGGTTGCCGCAATCCGTTCAGAATATCGATTGATAGGGCAACAGATATATTGTACTGGGGTGAAGTTGGACCCGATGCCTCTGTTGATAGTACCTGGGGTCCCAAAGGATATGATGAATTTAATAGAACCGATAAAGCAGGAAATTTTGGTTGGCCTATGTTTATTGGTAACAATAAAGCCTACAGTCGAATTGATTTTACAAACAATTCTGTAATTGGAATCAATGATGCTAAAAAACCTATTAATTATTCTAAAAACAATACAGGAATAGTAGAATTACCTCCTGCTCAACCCGCATTCATTTATTACCCATATGATGAATCAAAAGAATTTCCATGGACAGGTGTAGGCGGAAGAACAGCCATTGGGGGTCCTGTATATCATTATGACCCAAAATTGAATTCAACGGTAAAATTTCCTGATTACTTTGACAAAAAGTGGATTATTGCCGACTGGATGCGCAACTGGATTAAATCGGTAGAAATCAATGATAAAGATGAACCGGGGGAAGTGTATTCCATTATGCCCAAAACAGAATTCAAAAAACCTATTGACTTGACTTTTGGACCGGATGGAGCTCTTTATGCTATAGAATTTGGGTCGGCATGGTCGAACAATAAAGACACTAAAATTATCAAAATCGAGTATAATACCGGAAATAGAAATCCTGAAGCACATATTGAAGCCAAAAGTTTCTTTGGAAGTGCACCTTACACCGTTACTTTATCAGGATTAAGTTCTTTTGATTTAGATCAAGAAAAATTACAATATGAGTGGAGAGATAATGAAAATAAAGTATTTTCAAAAGAAGCCTTAGTCATTTATACATTTGACAAACCGGGTAAATACAAAATAGGACTTACTGTAGTTGATACCAAAGGTGCAAGAAATGAAAAGGAAGAAACCTTTGAAATAGGTAATGCAAAGCCGGAATTGAGTATTAAGCTTCAAAATAACACTTTCTACTTTGACACAACTTCGTATGAAATCATAGTCAATGACGAAGAAGATGGCACACTGGGTAAAGGTATTGCACAAAAAGATGTAAAAGTAAGTTTTGCGATGCTGACGTCTGATAAAGTACTCAAAGAAAAAGATGGAGAGAATCAAGTGTTTTTTAAAGGGGAAGTTTTGGTAAACGAAAGTGATTGTGGAGCCTGCCACTTAGTAAGTGGAAAATCCATTGGTCCCAGTTTTGAACAAGTAGCCGAACGTTATGCTAAAAATGCTTCAAATATTGATAAATTGGCCAACAAAGTAATTCAAGGAGGCGGTGGAAACTGGAATGCCAGGCATCAAATGAGTGCGCATCCGCAACTTACTTATGGTCAAGCCCGGGAAATGGTGAATTATATATTGTCAATTGCAAATGAGCGAAATATATCCAGCGAATTAAATACCACGGGTTGCTTATATTCCGACTCGTTGGTTCGAAGCAAGGATGCCCCAAAATACATCATTTCAGCAAACTACACTGATAAAGGAAATGCAAATGCTGCGCCATTATCAGCGAAACAAATGATTTCACTGCGAAATACTAAAATTTTTCCAAACGAATTTGACAACATATTTGATGCAAGTATTTCGGATAACCAATTCCGAGGAAATCATGCTTCTTGGGCAATGATGAAAAACATAGATTTTACTTCTATTAAGCAACTGATAATCAATGCAAAAGGAGGAGGAACTATTGATGTAAAATTGGATAGTATTACCGGAAAAACAATTGGTTCATTTGCTCTACCTGAGGATATGTCACTTACAATATCACAAACCCAAATTGAAAAATTCAAAGGATTTCATGATGTATATATTGTTTGTAACAATTTGAAATCCAGACTTTTCAACTACCAAATTAATTGGATAAAATTCAGTCCGGTTATTTCAGATATTCCTGATTTGAATCAAACACCCATATTGCAATTGTCAAATAAATGGAAATTCATTAATAAAGATGATTTAAGATATGCTGACCCAAATTTGAACACTAATAACTGGAAAACACTCAATATTCCATCAAAATGGCAAGATTATGGCTATCAATATGCGGGTATTGCATGGTATCGTCAACAAGTCGTAATTCCTTCCACCTTTAAAAAATATCTTGAATCCAAAAGTTCCATTCCACTTGATTTAATATTGACATTAGGCGAAATAGATGATGCTGATGAGGTTTATCTGAATGGAAAACTAATTGGAAAATCAGGAATTTTCAATCCTTTTAAAAGTGCTTGGGGTGTTCCACGTTTGTATACAATACCTATAAGATTAGTTTCATGGAATCAAGAAAATACTATTGCAGTACGTGTACTAAGTCCCGATTTGCAATTTGGTGGTATGTACAAAGGGCCCTATAACATCTCAATTAAATCCGAATAATGAAAAACAAAAAACTTTATATACTATTAACGGCATTTCCATTGACCATTATGGCTCAAAATATGTGGGACCCAAAACCTCCAATCAAAGGTGTTTCCCCTATTAAATTTTTAACCAAACGCATTTCATCTGAAAGTTTTGAGTCGGTAGGTGTTGCCGACCTCAATAATGATGGCGAAAAAGATATCGTTTCCGGTTCCTATTGGTATGAAGGACCTGATTTTCTCAAACGACACTACATAGGCCCTTCTGCTAGATACGGTGAATATTGGGATGACTTTTCTACGATACTTTTGGATGTAGATGGAGATTCAAATCTGGACATCATTACAGGTGGTTGGTGGGGTCAAACTTTGCGTTGGAAGCAAAACCCTAACGGCAAAAACATAGATTGGATTGAAAAAACAATTGACAGTGTAGGAGACCTAGAAACCACAAGAACTTGGGATATCGACAAGGATGGAGTCCCTGAAATTTGCCCTAACAATCCGGGATCACCTTTAAAATTTTATAAGTTAAATTTCAATCAAGGTAAAGCCAATGGCACCTTTACCAAAATAAATGTGCATCCCACCCAAAGACATGGATTGGGATTTGGTGATGTAAATGGTGATGGCAGAGGAGACTTTATTTTGACTTTTGGGTGGCTGGAAGCACCCTTAAATCCGCTTAAAGACAAATGGAACATGCATTATGAATTTGAATTGGGAACCACAGGAGTGCCCATTATTGTAGCAGACGTTAATAAGGATGGGAAAAATGACCTCATTGTAGGTCAAGGACACAGCTATGGTTTGGATTGGTATGAGCAGCTATCAAAAGACAAAAAAGGCATAATTTCATGGAAAAAGCACCCAATTGATCCCTATGGAGCACAATTTCATACCATGGAATGGGCAGATATGGATGCTGATGGTCAGCCGGAACTTATTACAGGCAAAAGATACAGAGCTCATAATGATGGCGATATCGGTAGCTATGATGACTTAGGCATCTATTATTATAAGTGGAACGGAGAATCTTTTACCAAAAATGTGATTTCTTTTGGTCCTTTTGGAGTGGGTAAAGGTACAGGTATCTACATGACCATAACCGATATGAACAAAGATAATAGACCTGACATTATTGTTGGAGGAAAAGACGGGTTGGCAGTGATTTATAATTTGGGTTATTAAATCGACATATTCACATTGAAAATCGGCATTAACTCATTCCTATTTACTTCACCTTTCACCAACGAAAGCGTTTCTTGGTTTCCAAAGTTCAAATCATGGGGTTTTGATTCGGTTGAAATTGCCATTGAAGATCCTTCTCATATTGACCCTCTTTTTATTAAAAATGAATTGAATAAATATGGGTTGGTTTGCGGGTCTGTATGTGCAGCTATGGGTCCCGACCGCGATTTGAGAGGAACAAGTATACAACAAAATACTTCCTTGAAATATCTAATAACTTTATTGGAACAAATGGTGATTTTAAAATGTCCCATATTGGTAGGACCTATTTATTCCAGCGTAGGCAGGGCAGATGCTGTTGAACCTAATGATTATGAAACACAATGGCAAACTGTAAAAAAACATTTACAAACATTGGCACAATATGCTGAAAAAAAAGGACTTAAATTGGGTTTAGAACCTTTGAATCGCTTTGAAACTGACTTTATTAACACAACAGAACAAGGTCTTAAAATGATTGATGAAGTTAATAACCCAGCTTTAGGACTTCATTTAGATACTTTTCACATGAATATTGAAGAAAAAAGTCAAAAAGAAGCCATATTAAAAGCAAGTAAAAAATTATTCCATTTTCATGCCTGTGGTACCGATAGAGGCACTCCGGGCAAGGATTCATTGGATTGGAAACCAATTTTTGATGCCCTGAAACAAATTGATTATCAAGGAGATTTGGTGATTGAGTCATTTACCCAAGATGTTAAAGTAATAGCCAAAGCAGCAGCTATCTGGCGCAAAATAGAGCTTTCACAGGAGGATATTGCAGTTAATGGGATTAAGTTTTTAAAATCACAATTGATAAATTATTAAATCCAGCATTAACTGATTTTTGATAATAATTCAAGGAGAATCTATTTGAAACAGGACCATAATTATTAATATAATCACATTTTTAAATATTTAATAATACTCAAAATAGTATTAAATTGCATTAAGTATTTAATATCAAATTCGATTTTATGTTAGCTATAAAAGGAATCTATAGTGAAGGGGTAATTAAGTTAGATACCGAATTGCCATTTTCAAAGGAAGGTGCAAAAGTAATAGTTACTTTTTTGGAAGATATTGAATTAGCCGAAAACAAACTAAAAATTGATGAAATCACCTTGGCTTCTGAAATATCATTATCTGAAGATTGGGATTCGCTTGAAGATGAAAGATATGATAAGGTTTTTTCTAAATGAAATATTCTAAAGGCGATATCGTTTGGGTTAATTTTCCTTTTACTGATGGTAGTTCGTCTAAAATAAGACCTGCTTTAGTAATTTCTAATGAAAAAGTAAATGTAACGGGTGATTATTTACTAATTCAAATTACTTCTCGAGTAAAAAACGATAACTTTTCAATTGAAATTTCTGAAAATGATTTTGTTGATGAAAATCTAACTATACGTAGTTTCATTAGAATTCATAAAATATTTGTTCTAAATGAAGCTTTAATTATTTCTAGAAAAACATCTATTACTGACAAATTCAGAAAACATGTTATTGAAAGTGTTTTTGACCTTTTCACCTAACCCCCACATGTACATCGTTATTAACCAAAGGTGCTACTTTTTTACCAATCAGCTCAATGGCATGCATGAGTTTTTCATGAGGCAAATTGGCCGCATCCATTTGGAAAGTTACTCTCGACAATCCACCCAATGACTCACTGTGCCTTAATATTTTTTCAGCAACTTCCTCTGGTCCACCTACAATGTAGGCTCCGGTAGGACCATTTTGAGCGTCAAAGCGTTGGCGCGTCATTGGAGGCCAGCCACGCTCTTTGGCAACACCTTCCGACATCGCTTTTGCCACCCCAGGATAAAATTCTTCCACTGCTTTGTCATACGTATCCGAAACATAGCCAAAGGCATGCATACCTACTGAAAGTTGTTCGGGTTTGAATCCCGCATGTGCACCTGCACGCTTGTACAAGTCCACCAAAGGACGAAAACGATGCGTTTCACCTCCAATTATAGCCACCATCAAAGGTAAGCCTAACATTCCGGCACGGGCAAACGACTCCGGAGTACCTCCTACCCCAAGCCAAATGGGAATTGGATTTTGAACAGCACGCGGATACACCGGTTGATTTTTCATAGCCGGACGAAACCGACCCGACCAGGTCACATATTCACTATCGCGTATTTGAAGCAACAAATCGAGTTTTTCGGCAAACAGGTCGTCATAATCTTGCAAACTAAGTCCAAAGAGTGGATAAGCTTCTGTGAACGAGCCTCTGCCTACAATCATTTCGGCACGTCCTTGCGATATAATGTCTAAAGTAGCATATTGCTGATATATCCGAACCGGATCGGCAGCACTTAGTACAGTTACGGCACTTGTAAGCCTGATTTGCTTGGTTCGTGCGGCAGCGGCTGCCAATATAACTGCAGGAGCCGAATCCAAAAACTCTTTTCGATGATGCTCCCCTATTCCAAATATGCCTAAACCCACCTGATCGGCAAGTTCAATACGCTCCAACAACTGAGACATCGCATCTTTAGTGCTAAAGTTAGGGTCGGGATTATGATCAAAACGCGCTACAAAACTATCTATTCCTAATTCCATGATATTTCAAAATTCAATGTATGTACATATAATACAATGAATTGGTGAAGAAAGTTCAAGTGCAATAATATTGATTACTGATAGCCCTTTCTGAATCACATGACCAACAAGTGTATCGGTGAATCGACTGTACATTATTAAACAAAACTAAGTGGTAAAAACTAAAATCTTTTATAAAAATTAAAAACATTTTTTGTCAAGTTTAAGTTGATACATTAATAAGTAAAATAAACAAAATATGTACTATACATGCTATACAAGTATTGCAAATAATAATCTGGATGAGAAACAAATACTAGATATATTAAACTCAGCTCGAAAAAATAATATTGTTAATGGAATAACTGGAATGCTGTTGTATATCGATGACAATTTCATACAAATTATAGAAGGCAACAAGGAAGATGTAAACAATCTTTACCAAAAAATCATCAATGATGATAGACATTTGGGAGTAAAAATAATTTCACAAGGCAATATTAAAGAAAGGTTTTTCCCCAATTGGGTAATGGGATTTAAAGTTTTGACAAAATATGATTTAGAAGAAATGGTAAATTTGAATGGAGTTGGATATTTCACAATCGAAGATTTACTAAATAAATCAAAACCACACATTGCCATTGAATTCTTGAAATCATTTTATAAAAATGGCGAACTTGATTTTTTAAAATTTTGGAAAGGGCAATAAGTTCAATTCTTTTATGACCAATTAGTTTTGCTGCATTTGTTATAAACTAATTGTTTTGCGTCATTACGAACAAAGTGAAGCATTCTTTTTGGTTCATAAAAATTGCTTCGTTTCACTCGCAATGACGACTTTTGCTTCGCGTCATTGCGAACAAAGTGAAGCAATCACTGTGATTCGAGGAGATTGCTTCGTTTCACTCGCAATGACGAAGATGCTACTCCACAATCAGCTTCTTTGTAGTGGTTTGTAACCTAAGCAAGTAAAGGCCTTTTGGTAAAGTATATTGCCCGGAAGCCCATTCCGCAATTTTGTTGCCTAAGGAATTGTATACAACCACGGTTTCATTGGTACTTTCATTGATTTCGATGGTAATGGTTCCGGAGGAAGGGTTGGGGTACACGACAAAGGCAGCTTGTTCACTTTGAATTAAAAAACCTGATACAGTGTTAGTGCCTGAGATTGTATTTGGCAATACTTGTAAAGTAATTGATTTAGAAGTTGCTAAGTAATTGGCATTACCTACTTGCGAAGCGGTAATCGTTACATTTCCTGCACCTACCAAAGAAACCACACCAATACTTGAAACCAAAGCAACAGAAGGATTATTTCCCGAAAAAGTAACAGGTAGTCCTGAAGTTGCTGTTACCCCCGAAATTACATAAGGTGCACTGCCAAGCGTTTGTGATGGAATGGCATTAAACCCAAGAATGGTTTGTGTAACTTTATTAACAATGGTAAGCACTTGATTTACAGGATTGGCAGCCAAATAATTGGCATTCCCGACCTGATTTGCAGTAATAGTTACATTCCCTAACCCTACAAATGATACTACTCCATTACTCGAAACCAAAGCAACGGTAGGGTTATTGCCAGAAAAAGTAACAAGAAGCCCTGAAGTTGCTGTTACACCAGTAATAGTGTGTGATGAATTACCAAGGATTTGATTTGGAATTGGATTGAAACCAGTGATAGTTTGATGAGCTTGATTAACAATTGTAAGCACTTGACTTATAGAGTTGGCAGGAAAATAATTTGCATTTCCAACTTGATAGGCAGTAATGGTTACATTCCCTAACCCAACAAATGATACTACGCCATTACTTGAAACCAATGCAATAGAAGAATTATTTCCCGAAAAAGTAACAGGCAACCCTGAAGTAGCAGCTACACCAGAAATTGTGTATGTTGATATTCCGATAGGCAGTTCTAAAATTGAATTGAATCCACTAATAGATTGAGTAGATTGCGTAACTGTTAATATCTGTGTTATCAGATTGGCAGGATAATAATTTGAATCACCTATTTGAGAAGCCGTAATTGTAACATTGCCTAATCCCACAAATGAAATTACCCCAATGCTTGATACCAAGGCTACTGAGTGATTGTTCCCGGAAAAGTTAACTGGCAAACCTGAAGTTGCAGTAACTCCCGAAACGGTGTAAGGAATGTTACTAAAAATTTGAGACAACAAAGAAGGAAGCCCTGTTATAGTTTGTGTGATAGTCGGAAATGCTCCAGGTGTAGTAAAAACCCAAGCTGCACCAAATCCGCTATTGTCACCGTATCCACCAACTAAAGCTATTTTACCGTTTCCAGACATTGAGACCGATGTTCCTTGATCCGCAGTACCAATTGCATCAATTCCAGTAAACTTATCGCTAATCTGTATGAAATTACTCCCATTATATGTAAACACCCAAATAGCACCTACATTGTTATTATCTCGATATCCACCTACTAATAAAGTTTTACCATCCCATGATAAAGATACTGAACTTCCAAAGTTTGCATAAGCTGTGGTACCTGTGCCAACTAATTTATTGCCGAGTTGTACAAAATTGCTTCCATTAAAAGTATAAACCCAAACAGCTCCAATGCTAGTGTTATCAGACAAACCTCCTACTGCAGCAGTTTTCCCATCCCCAGATAAACACAATGCATAACCTTGATAAGAGCTTCCAATTGAGCCTGCACCAACTAGTTTATTTCCTACTTGTTGAAATGTACTTCCATTGTAAGTAAAGACCCAAGCTGCACCAACAAAGTTATTATCACCAGATCCTCCCAATAATGCAGTTTTACCATCCCCTGACAAAGAAATTGAAATACCTTGAGCTGAAGAACCTATTGTATTAGTGCCAACTATTTTAGTTCCTAATTGTGCATAATTATTCCCATTAAATGTATAAACCCACATAGCACCTATACCGCCATTATCATCATAACCTCCAACAATTGCAGTTTTTCCATCATTGGATAATGAAACAGATGAACCTTGCCCTATATGACTTCCAGCCGCTCCAGATCCTACAAGTTTGTTTCCTGCTTGAACAAAATTATTACCGTTGTAGGTGTATATCCATGCAGCTCCAGTATTATTGTCACCATTTCCTCCAACCAAAACTGTTTTTCCATCAGATGATATAGAAACTGAAGTTCCTTGGTTTACATAACTACCAATTGCACCTGTGCCAACTAATTTGCTTCCTACTTGAATAAAATTTATTCCGTTAAAAGTAAATATCCATATTGCACCAGTATTACCATTATCGAGTGGACCAGAAATCAATGCAGTTCTTCCATCAAATGATAAAGAGACCGAATAGCCCTGTTGAGCTGCAGACGATGCACCTGTACCCACCAACTTACTACCCATTTGGGTGAATTGAGCGTAAATCTTTGCCCCAAAAAGTTGAGAAAGTAAAAGTGTCAATATTAAAGGAAGGTAAATTTTCTTTTTCATTGTGTTTTTTTTAGTTATGTCAATCAATATAATCTTTATATGTTGTCAGGTAACATCTATTTTTATTAAAATCCTCGTTTCAAAAATAACAAAAAATATCATTTGCCTACTTTAACTTCAAAAATGCTTTCAGTTACACATACTTGTGTGAAACTAATTCCTTTCAATTTTCGAAAATTGTATTTGTGGATTGTTTATTTTTTAATCTTCTAATCCTTTGCCATTTAATATAGGCTCAATGGCATTTTCGATTCTTGTTTCTCTCGTTTTAGCTTGTTTGGCAGATGAAAAATATAGCAAATATCCTCTTTGTCGCCCGGGAGTAAGTGCATGGAAGGCTTTGTTCAAATCAGGCATAGCATCCAATGCTTTCTGAAATTCAACCGGCATTTTATACTCGGTGGTTTTCTTTAATTCCACTTTTACCCCCGCCTTATCCATATCTATAGCTTCTTTAATGTAAGCACTAATTATGGAGTTATTATTTATTATTTCTTCTGTATTCTTAAACCTAATTTGCCTTGCCGATTGCACATTCTCGGTTTGCTGCACCAATATCTTGCCAGGGTCAGTTAGCAAAGCGCCCTGCATAAAAAGCAAAGCACAATATTCTTTAAATCCATGAATCAACACAATATTATTACCATTATGGGTGTAACATGGGCAACCCCATTTCAATTCTTCAGTAAGTCCACTATTCAGCACAAGGGTTCTTAATTCAGCATACGCATCTTTCCACTTTGTGTCTTTGTCAAAAAACCAATCAACTTTAGGATTCATAAGTTATTTTAATTATTATATTCACAAAAATACCCTAAAATAAGTAAAACTAAGTAGACATTTTGCGTTACTTGCAATATGAAAATTAGCTTGGTTACATACGGTTCGAGAGGTGACGTAGAACCTTTTATAGCTTTGGGGATTGGATTTTTGAAAAAGGGGCATGAAGTTACTTTGGCAGCTCCTTTTCAGTTTGCTGCATATATCGAAAGCCACGGCATCAAAGCAATTCCACTGGCAGGTGATGTTAAAGCTATATTGCATTCGGACAAAGGAAAAGAATTGTTGTCGCAAACAAACTCGCTCAAGGTGATCAAAATGATTAGCGATCAATTATACGATTTGCGGCACGACCTTTGGAAAGGATTGAAAACAGCAGCCGAAGGAGCCGACATTGTAGTGGTGAGTACCATTATATTGCACCACATGGCTACTTTGGCTCAAAAATATAACTTACCTGTAGTGGCAATTCAATTGAATCCACCAATTGTTCCCACCGGAAAGTTTCCGTTTATGGACATCTTTAGTTTCAATTTGAAATTTCCATTTTTGAATTATCTAACTTATCATTTATTGCTCAAATTTGCATGGGCACATGTATTACCCGAAATAACCGAACACAGAGCCACCTTACAACTCCCCCCTATTTCAACATCTTATATTAAGTATTACGAAATTGAAAAAGTCCCATTTATCCATACCATCAGCCCAAGCGTAATTCCGAGGCCCACTGACTGGGAAGCGCAGCATATCATGTCAGGATACTTATTTAAAGAAGAAATTAATAATAACATTTCCTCAGATGTAGAAAACTGGCTTTTGAAAGGAGATCCACCTGTATATTTTGGATTTGGCAGCATGCCCATCCCCAATCCTCAAGAAGCTATTGATATGATTCAAGAATTAGTTGCAACTTTGAGAATCAGGGCAATTGTTGTTGCAGGTTTTACAAATTTAAAACCATTTGAAAACGAACATGTTAAGATTATTTCTGAGGCAAATCATGTCTGGCTCTTTCCCAAATGTAGTTGCATTGTACATCATGGGGGCGCAGGCACTTCTGCAGCCACTTTCAGATCAGGCAAACCTTCGGTTGTTTGTTCTTTTTTTGGAGATCAACCCACCTGGGGCCGATTAGCAACTCAAATGGGCACCGGAGTTCATCTTTCTTTTCACAAATTGACTGCAAAAAAGCTGGGTAAAGCCGTTCAAAGAGTAACTAAACCATCTTATATAAAAAATGCAGCTATTCTGAGTGAGAAAATCAATCGTGAAAATGGTGTTGAAACTGCCATTGCCCACATTGAGAAATATTATCAACAAAAATCATCCTTAAAAAATCGTTAAAGCTTGAAGACGCCATCCGATTTATCTGTTTACAAATCCTACCAAAACGATTAGGATAATTTTTCAATAACTTTTCGTATTATTGACTTGATTTGAAACAATTTATATCCATCATCATTACTTTTGGTCATAGTCAGTATATTCAATTGGTTGCATGGATCAGATTCAAATTGCATGAAATCCGATTCACCAAGCATCAATTAAGTTTGCTTGAAGTCGTTGACGAATTTTTTGCTGAACTCAAAAATGATGAAGTCATAAGCAAAGCGCAATCCATGGCATTTAATTTCTTATTGGCATTGTTTCCGGGCATGCTTTTCTTTCTCAATTTATTGCCAATCATCCCAATACCTAACTTGACCAACGAAATACTTTTATTTTTGGAACAAACTTTACCAGGTCCTATATATGTATTATTCCACGATTCCATTATTGACATTCTCAAAAAGCCACGCACAGGACTGCTTTCTTTTGGGTTATTTTTTGCCTTGTTAGCTTCTATGAATGGGGTACTGTCGCTGATGGTAGCGTTTAATAATTGTTACAACAATGCCGTTGAGAAAAGAGGATTTTTCCAATTACGGATGGTTGCACTCCTTATAACATTGTTGTTGGTTGCCGTTTTAATTTTGGCCATTGTTATTATGAGTGTAGGCGAATCACTCATTATACTGGTACAACAAACACCTGATATGCAACCATTTATTATCCAATTGATAAAATCATTCCGATTTATCATTCTAACGGCTGTGTTCTTTACTGCTATTTCGATTATTTATTTTATAGCTCCCTCCATCAAAGTGCGTTGGCATTTTTTCTCACATGGAGCTATCATTGCTTCATTGCTTTGTGTTACAGTTTCGGTTATCTTTTCCTATTATATCGAAAATTTTTCCTCTTATAATCAGTTGTATGGTTCAATTGGTACTTTTTTGGGGTTAATGTTGTGGTTCTACTTAACCAGCCTGGTACTTTTAATAGGATTTGAAATAAATGCAAGTATTGATACTATCAGGAACAAAGGGCAGCTAAAACATGTCCGAAAGATTAAGTTTCATATGTCGAAGCCACAAAAATGAAAACAAAAATCGGGATTGCTTTATCTGGAGGAGGGGCCAGAGGAATCGCTCATTTGGGTATCTTAAAAGCCCTAGAAGAGTTTGGGATAAAACCTAATATCATTTCAGGTACTAGTGCAGGAGCAATTGTTGGGGCATTTTATGCAGGAGGTTATACTTATGACGAAATGATTCAAATTGTAGATCAAGGTCACTTCTTCAATTTCACCGATATTTTTATTAGCAAACCCGGTTTGTTTTCTATGAAAGGATTTGAGGAAATATATTCGAAATACTTTCCGGGAAATTCATTTAAAAAACTTAAAATCCCTCTTTTTATCACCGCCACCGATATTTTGAAAGGTGAACTTAAATACCTTTCATCAGGAAATCTTTCACGATCTTTGATGGCTTCATCATGTATTCCATTTGTTTTTGAACCGGTGAGTTATAATAATACGTTTTATATAGATGGTGGGGTGTTAAATAATTTCCCGATTGAACCATTAGTTAAGGATTGTGATATTGTAATTGGCGTGTATGTCAATTCAATTAAAAAAGAAAAATCACAAATTCAAATCAGTAGTATTATAGACCGTAGTTTTCATTTGGCAATCAGTAACTCAGTTAATTCTAAAGTAAATAGCTGCGATTTGTTTATTTCACCCCCTGATATGAGTCAATTTGGGGTTTTTGAACTTGAAAAGTCAAAAGAAATATTTGAATATGGCTATCAGCATTGCCTTAGTCTAAGGACTCAAATCGAAAAAATGAAGAAAAAACACAACATTTCGTTGAATTAACATTGTAAAAAACTTATTTATAATTACATATTTCATTGAATTCGTAACTAGTTTTATTATTACCATTCATATAATACTATTTTTGTATTTCATTTCGTTTAAGCTTAAAGACCTAAATTCTTTTTCATTCATATAACATTCAATCAAATGTTCAAAATTCATATCATTTCCACTATTCTAATGCTATCTGTGCTTGTTTCTTGTGTTACCAAAAAAAAATATAGCACTCTGGAAGAACAAAATAAAGCCATGCAAAATGACTTGGGAATTAATAAGTTAAAGTTAAACAAGTGTGAAATAGAACGTGCAGAAGCTTTGGCAAAACTAAAAGTATTGGAAGATCAAGTAGCTTATTTTAAGCAAACAATCAAGATTTGATTAATAACGTAGGCAACTTAACCACACTTACAAGTAAAGGAGCCGAAAATCTGGAAAAATCATTAGAAAGCATTAAAGAAAAGGACACCCGCATACAACGCCTGCAGGACGCACTTACAAAAAAAGATTCCGTTACACTTGCTATTGTTACCAGCCTTAAAGGTGCTTTGGGAAATATGAATGATACAGATATTGAAATAAATGTGGAAAAAGGTGTTGTTTTTATTTCAATTGCTGACAAATTGCTTTTCAAAAGTGGCAGTTATGAAGTTTCTGAAAAAGCTAAAAATGTGTTGAGTAAAGTGGCTACCGTAGTTAACAACAAACCCGATTTTGAAGTGATGGTGGAAGGTCACACCGATAACGTTCCGGTTATTAAAACCAAAGACTTAGTTGATAACTGGGATTTGGTTGTGAAAAGAGCCACCTCTATAGTTCGCATTTTACAAACTGATTTCAACATTGCTCCTGAACGAATTATTGCAGCCGGCAGAAGCCAATTTGTTCCACTTACAGCCAACGATTCAGACGAAGGACGCTCACGTAACCGCAGAACCCGCATATTGGTGCTTCCTAAACTTGACCAATTCTACAAAATGGTTGAAGAAGGTATGAAAGAGGCGAAGAAGTAGTTAATAATGAAAAGCTAATAATTATTAATTTCTATTTGAGCTTCATTTAGAAGTTTGTACGACAATAAAATTTTAATACAATTTTCAAGATATTCTGACAAATATTGGGTTAACTACGTGGTGGGAAGACAAAAATGCAGGGTAGCGTTGAATTTGAGGGGGGAAGCATATTTTTGTCTTGACTTTTTTGCAATATTTTGGGTCAAGACAAAAAGTGGAAATTATTTTTCTAAAAAATGTTATAAAAATGGACAAGGTTTAATTTGTAATATTTTTTCTTCGATTAATTAATACCGTAGAAGGAACCTAATTGCATTACTTTTTTGCCTCAACAACCATCTTCAAAGGTTTAGCCTTTTGGTTGTTAAAGTACAATCTTTTCACAATCAGCATATTGTGCTTTTCAATACCGCCATTTTTATAAACAAAATATAGATCGTGTTTGCCGCTTACATTATTCAAATTCAAACTTGCTATATGCCAATCATCCCAATTCGATGACAATTGCAAATTTCCTGAAGCCACCAATTTGCCTTTGGCACTGTCCAAATGAAGTTCAATTGTGCTTTTTTCTAACTTAGAAGTATATTGTACATTAATATTGGAGATATCTGTCAAATCCAAATTCTTAAACCCAAAATAGGTATTTGGCGACCTTGCTTCTACTATTCCATTGCTTCCCCACAAATGCAATTGGTTTTTAAAATCAGCTTCATCGGGTTTTACCACAGGATTTCGAAGCTTCAATTGACCATATCCGGTTAGCTTTCCTATGCCTTTATCAGTATAACTGGCAGTGAAGAAATATTTCCCTTTCCCTTCATTCGTTAAATGTTCTTTAAAAGTCAATACGCCTTCTGATTGGAGGATGTCGCTTGGTTTTTTATCGCCAATTACTGACAATATATATCGTACCATTTCTTTTCCATCCGACAAAGGTACTTGAGGGTGTGCACTCATTGCATGATTGCCCCAGCTTCCTGCTCCCCCTTTAATTACTTTAGCTGCCAATTTATCGACCGCGCCTTTATCATTTTTATACCTGATGGCAATATCATAAAAACTTGGACCTACCGACTTATCTTTCATTTGATGGCAAGCCTTACAATCACTTTTATTAATTAAAGGGTGATTTATTTGGTTATCATCCTTTTTTTGCACCTGATGCCCAAGTAATCCGGCCATATCTTCTCCTTCATTTAAGTATTTGAATGATAGTACCAATTGAGAATTCTTGATTTTCCCATCTTCCCTATCTTCAGCAATAACTTTATATGGCAACGGCACGCCATCCCAATAAAAAGATTGATTTCCTTCTGTTAGAATATCAATTTTGGGTAATCGATTTCCAACCACAATCTTAGTCGTAACGGTGGATGATTTTCCTTTTGGGTCTGTTACAGTTAAAGTAGGATAATATATGCCTGGATTGATAAAGGTAAAAGTTGGATTTGCCTCCCTCGATTGCACGTCTCCTTCGGTAAATCTCCATTCGTATCTAAGTTTGTCATTATCAGGGTCTTTAGTGCCTTTACTTGAAAAATAAACCTTAAATTGATTAGGTCCTACCGAATCATTTATTGAAATTGAAGCTATAGGTGTACGATTACCTCTATCATAAATGATTCTTGAAAATTTGGTAGTGTTATCAAATCCCCACCATTTATAGCCATATTCAAGCACGTACATGGAACCATCCGGTCCAAATTCAACGTCCATAGGGTGTGCAAACCAAAGGTGTTTAAAATGATTTTCAATAGTATCCAAGTCACCATTGGGCTTGGTCCTTATGGCTAATATCCAATCGCGCATCCAATCGTACCCAAAAAACACTTTATCCATTGCCTTTGGAAACTTAACTTGAGTTTCCGGATACATATCGTAGTGATATACAGGCCCAGCCATTGCCGAACGACCTCCCTCTCCTACTATTGGAAATTCTTTTGAAGGCACATAAGGATAATAAATAAATGCCTTTTGCGCAGGAGGCAATGTTTTGGTTCCTGTATTATTTACTGAATTATTTACCGGATGCATTGGGTCTTGTTTCGGACCTATTTTGTTTGTGGCAAAGTCATACATGGCATAAGGCTTATTGTCAGCTATAAAATAAGGCCATCCAAAGTTGCCTGCCTTACGCGCTTGGTTAATTTCATCATACCCTCTCGGTCCTAGTTCCGAATCTTCACCGGCATCTGGACCTATTTCACCCCAATACAACCAACTTGTTTTCTGATCCACGCTAATTCTAAAAGGGTTACGGTCACCCATTATATATATTTCGGGTCTGCCTTGTGAACCGTCTTTAGGAAACAAATTACCCTCCGGAATGGTATAAGTGCCATCTTTTTGAGGCGTAATTCTCAAAATTTTTCCTCTCAAATCATTAGAATTAGCAGCCGTTCTTTGATCATCCCTACTCACACTGCCGGGGCGTTCGTCTAAAGGAGCATAACCTCCATTGGCTTGGAATGGCGTGGTATTATCTCCAACCGATAAAAACAAATTGCCTTTGCTATCAAAAGCCAATGAACCACCTGTATGGCAACAATCCTCACGTTGGCTAGGAATCCGCAGCATTATTTTCTCTGAACTTTTCAAAATACTATCTCCATCAAATTTGAATCTTGACAGTCGGTACTCTGCAACGTCCCCTAATGGAGAATAAAACATATATACCCAACCATTTTCAATAAAATTCGGGTCAAGAGTGATTCCAACCAAACCATCTTCAAATCCGGTATGTACCGGAATAGAACCTACTTGTTCAATATCATTTGTTTTGGGATTATAAAGTTCTATTTTGCCATGCCTTTGGATAAAAAACACCCTATTGTCTTTACTTATTGCAAGTTCATAAGGCTCTTCCAAACCTTCAGCAATGGTTATTTTAGTAAAACGATTGTCTTCGATAAGTTCTGCTTTTTGTTTTTCAGAATGGTTTGTACATGCAATAACCAAAAAAAATAAGCAGAACAAACTATTTATAGATTTTAATACTTTCATATAGATTTGAAGTAGATGCTTTTATGAAGATAATAAAAGTAATTAAACAAAAAAAGCCTCCTTTCGGAAGCCTTTTGGTGGAGGTGAACGGAGTCGAACCGATGACCCCCTGCTTGCAAAGCAGGTGCTCTAGCCAGCTGAGCTACACCCCCAATATTTTAACTCTATTTCTTTTTAAGATGTCGAACTGCTGTGACACTCCCGTTCGTAAACGGGATGATCTAGCCAGCTGAGCTACACCCCCAATATTTTAACTCTATTTCTTTTTAAGATGTCGAACCGCTGTGACACTCCCGTTCGTAAACGGGATGATCTAGCCAGCTGAGCTACACCCCCAATATTTTACATTTATTTATTTTCTTCCCCTTCTCTAGTCCAACCGATTTGACACTCCTGTCCTAAAACGGGATGCTCTATCCAGATGAGCTACACCCCCAATATTCTAAATTCCAATATTCTAAATTCTAAATTCCAAATTGTAATTATTAGGGTTTAGAAATTCGAGCTTAGGATTTAAACAAGTGGGTCTGCGTGGACTCGAACCACGGACCTCTACATTATCAGTGTAGCGCTCTAACCACCTGAGCTACAAACCCTTATCACAAAAAAAGCCGTAACAAGAGAAACATGTAACTGCACGTTTCTGATCTCTACGACTTTAATAATAATTGAATAAATTAAATAAAAAAGAAAGAGTAGCACAACAAACAAAAAGAAAAAAGGATAAGGATAAGAGGGAGTAGTAATCCAGAGGTAATCTCTAGAAAGGAGGTGTTCCAGCCGCACCTTCCGGTACGGCTACCTTGTTACGACTTAGCCCCAGT
>JANRJY010000109.1:0-33584 GCA_033763735.1 Bacteroidota bacterium
CAGTGCTTGTCGAAGGGTCAGTCATTCACTCATTCTCATATGAAGGCAAAAAACGTTCTGCAAAGGGCTGTATAGTCACCAAAAACCATTATCCATCGCTACGCTACTTAAACATAATGCAGCACCTCTTATACAACAGCCCCTCAAACCCATCCCTGCAATCCAAAGCTATTGTATAAGTGCATTATGTTAAGTATCTGCAAAGGGGCTAATACTGCCCCTTCAACCCCGTAGGGCAGGGGTTTGTCATGCTTTTTGCTCCCCACATCACATGCTGCAAAACTAAGCCACCCATTCAGGGCTGCCTTATTTTGCAGCACCCTCCCAAAAGCATAAAATCACGCCATACCCTGCATGGCATTGTTTATTTATCTTCCCTCGCCTTTGGCGGGTCAGAAGTACATTAAGGAAAAATTTTTAGGGCTGCCTCCTTCCAAAGATAGCAAGGGATAAAATGAAAGGTCAAGGGGGGATAAATCGGAAAATGCAAAAGCTGTTTAAGGAATTCTTTATGTTGGTTGATTTTTTTGCATTTCCGCCCTTGCCCTTATCATTTTCCCCTTGCAGTTCATCCTTCGGGGTGTGGTGCGTCATTGCAGCCCTAAAAATTTTAGGCTTATTTATTGGGGGGCATGGAAGCATCTATGCTTTATATCAAAAAAAATAGCCTTGATTTAATATAATACCAAAGCTACGATTTAGTTTAATTTCTTCTATTATTTAATTGAAAGACTAATCTTCTTATGAATCCATTTTAATATCATAGAAAGTAAAAAACTGGTTGTTGCTCCAATCAAAGCAAGGCACACAGTTTTTACAATATCCCCAGATTGTAAAGTGCCAAAAATGGAAAGCAGAGTTCCCCCTGCCGTTCCATAAATTGTAGTTGAATTAGAATTTTCCATAATTAAACTAGAAATCATTTAGACTATTTCAACTATGGTCAAGGCATTATACGCACCGTTTTTAAGTGAATATTGTTGTCCATTTACCATTTGGGAAAACTCTACTTTTAACAAGTAAAATTTGTTTCCAATGGCTGGAGGTAATGGACCGCTTAAACCAAGAAATACATTTCCAGTTATATTCGATATAGTCAAATTCACTGGATTATAAAGAGATAATTCCTTGTCACCAGTACTGAAATCTACAATTGCAACCCCTCCGCTTATTGTCATGTGGGTGGCTCCTACAGGATAATCCACGTCATTTACAGGATTAAGATTCTGAATACTAATTGAACCATTAATGGGATCAATTGTATACGGTTTAAAAAGTATGCTTCCTAATGGAGCGGACACATTGAAATCAAATCCTTTTAATTCAATCATTCCAGTTGGCATACCATTAGCAACAGTTCGTTCGCCTCGACTTGATGTAATGTCATAATTCTTGATACTCGACATTACCGCAGTGAGCCTTGATGTTACACGATTGTCTGATGCATTCAACATGAGATTACGTAAAGCATCTCTAAGATTTTTGCCTGCGATTGCTGCTTCTCCGAACTCCGCACCATTTTCACGAGTTCTTGCGAATGCAGGGTCATTCGCAATTCTTTCGCCTGAAACACCACCTTTTTCTCTTACCAAATCACCATCTTGTGATTTATAGAACGTCAGACCACCAACAGTTCCTTTAATTTTGAGTATTCCTCCTTGTCTTGCCATTTTGTTAATATTTAGCTGTTTTTTTCCTTTGGTTTCCTTACTGATTTGTACATGTATTTGTTTGTATTTCAATAAGTTGACAACAAAAATATTTGCTATATTTGAGTATAAAAAATGGCTTTGCCGTATTTGCCGATTATGCCGAATTTAGTACCAACTCGAATTTGTATTCACACTAAAGATGTTCAAAACATCACTGGAAAAAAGGAACGTACCGCCCGTAAACTTCTTTCTGACTTAAAACAAAGTCTAGGAAAGCCGAAAAGCTATTTAGTGACCATTTACGACTTTTGCAGATATACTGGTTTAAATGAAGCTCATGTAGAAAAGTTTTTAATCAATTAGCAGTATAGATAAAGCATACATAGAGTATAGATAATGTATGATAAAAAATACAAAAGCCTAATTGATAGATAGTTATCAATATCAATAAAAAACTGATTTGTATGTATCTGGTATGTATTGAAATAAAAAAAGGTAGCTACTTTTTACGTAACTACCTCATTTTCAAGAGCCCCCGGTCGGAATCGAACCAACGACCTACTGATTACAAGTCAGTTGCTCTACCAGCTGAGCTACAGAGGCTAATTTTTTTACTCTACCATTCCGAAAGCATTCAGAATACAGAGGCTAATTTTTTTTACTTTTCTTTCCCGAAAGCGGCATGCTGAAGCATTTAAGAACTATTTCTTAAATTGGGACTGCAAAAGTATGAATTAATTTAAAATTCAAAATTTATATTTTAATATTTTTTAAATATTTTCCTACATACTTGCCAATGATGTCAAATTCCAGATTTACAAGTTGACCTTCTTCCAAATATTTAAGGTTAGTATTTTCAAATGTATAAGGGATTATTGCCACCGAAAATGTGTCATCTTGTGAGTTCACAACGGTTAGGCTTATGCCATTTACACATATAGAACCTTTTTCTACGGTGATATTACCATTATTTGCCTCATATTTGAAAGTGTATAGACAACTTCCATTTAAATCTTTTCTTTCAATACATCTCGCTGTTTGATCTACATGCCCTTGAACCATATGTCCATCCAGCCGGTCGTTGAGTTTTAAACATCTTTCTAAATTCACTTGATCATTGACTTTCAAATAATTAAGATTTGTTTTTCCTAAGGTCTCCTTTATAGCAGTAACCATGTATTTTTCCTTAAACACTTTCGTTACGGTAAGGCATGCCCCATTATGGGCCACACTTTGATCAACCTTCAATTCATGGGCAAACGAACATTTAATAATGAATGATTTATTTTCATCCATCGAAATAACATTCTCTACGATTCCCAATTCTTCAATTATTCCTGAAAACATGCTTGTTGTGTAAAACGTTGATAAATATATAGTTAATTTTAAATTTGAATTTTAAGCTTCATGAAGCAAACAGATAGTTACAAACATCAGGGTATGAGACAGTCTTTGGTTGATACTATCAAAGACAAAGGTATTACCAACGAGTTGGTTCTCCGTGCTATACTTAAAATACCTCGTCATTTTTTCATGGAAAGTGCTTTTGTTGAACAAGCTTATCAAGATATCGCCTTCCCCATCGGTGAAGGACAAACCATATCACAACCTTATACGGTTGCTTTTCAATCGCAGTTGTTAGATATCCGAAAAGGAGATAAAATCTTGGAAGTAGGAACCGGATCAGGGTATCAGGCTGCTGTATTATTGGAGCTGGGGGCCAATTTGTATACCATTGAACAAAACAAGGTTTTGTATCAAAAAACCAGGAAAATATTGCCTAGTTTCGGTTACGAACCAAAGTTTTTTTTGGGAGATGGTACCAAAGGACTGTTGGCTTATGCACCCTATGATAAGATTATAGTAACAGCCGGTGCTCCGGTTATTCCTGAAAGCTTAAAAAAACAATTGAAAATAGGAGGTATACTGGTCATTCCGGTTGGGAATGACAAAAGTCAAACCATGCTCAAAATAGTACGAGTGTCCGAAACAGAATATACCAGTGAACAACATGGAATGTTTGCATTCGTCAAACTAAAGGGTGCTGAAGGCTGGCAATAATTCACCAAATATTTCGTATATTGGTTTATGAATTCAATTTACAAACTAATCGCATTAGGTTTATTTTTATTAATAATTGCATGCCAAAAGTCAAATACCGATCCTGCTCCCGCAACAACCATATACAATCCAACAAGCTATAACCTCACGATACCATCACATTTGGGCAATAATTATGTAATTCCGGATTCTAACAAATTAACCGTAGAAGGCGTAAAATTGGGACGCAAACTCTTTTATGACAAGCGGTTGTCCAAAGACAATACCATATCATGCGGCAGCTGTCATAAACAGCAGTTTGCCTTTACTGACGATAATCAACTAAGTAAGGGAGTAGGAGGGAAGTTAGGTCTTCGCAACTCAATGTCTCTTACCAACTTGATATGGCAAAAATCATTGTTTTGGGACGGCAGAGTGGTGGGATTGGAAGAACAGGTAATGCATCCAATCAGAGATACCCTGGAAATGGCCATGTCCATTCCTCAATTGTGTGACAAATTGCAGGGAATAAGTGAATATCCGGCTTTATTCAAAGGAGCCTTTGGCTCGGACAGAATCACACCTCCATTAATCATGAAGGCAATAGCCCAGTTTGAAAGGACATTGATATCGTCCAACTCTAAGTATGACAGATACTTAACCAATGGAAGTAAAGAGTTTTCGAAGAAAGAACTTTTAGGTTTTATACTTTTTAATACACATCCGGTACCGGAACAAAATATAAGAGGGGGCAATTGTGGCGACTGCCATGGTGGCAATTTGCAACAATCACTGGATTTTGAAAATAATGGTCTGGATGCCATATTCAAAGATGTTGGAAGAGGGAGAGTCACCCGTAATATGAGTGATAATGGCAAATTCAAAGTTCCTTCTCTGCGTAATATTGCTCTTACCGCCCCTTATATGCACGATGGGAGGTTCAAAACTTTGGAAGAAGTATTGGATCATTACAATGAACACGTTGTTTCAAGCAATACATTATCACCATTAATCGCTGTTGCCAGCAATATTGATGGTTCCGCACCAAAACTAGGACTTACAAAAGACGAGAAATTGGCTATTTTGGCATTTTTGCATACTTTAACCGATAGTACGTTCATAATGAACCCCGAATTTTCAGATCCAAACAAATGAAAAGAATACTTACTTTAATAGTTTTGGGAGTTATTTGCCTGACTTGTAACCGAACAGAAACGCCTGTTCCAAAAGCCAAAAAAGTAATCATTTCATTGTCACATTTAATTAATAATCAAATACTTACTTCAAATAAATATTATAATTTAATTAATAAGGATTCAATACGATTGGTCAAACTCAAATACTACATTGGAAATTTTGTTTTTCATTCGCCCAATGCTCATTTAAGACCTGCTACATCCAATTACTATTTGATAGATGGATTTATTAATAAAGAAATAAATATTGGCGAATTACCTGCGGATAACTATCATTCGGTAAGTTATACCATTGGCATTGACAGTGTTACCAATGCTGCTTCCAATAATACTGGCGACCTTGATGTAACTACAAATGGCGATATGTACTGGGCTTGGACTAAGGAATACAAGTTTTTAGTAAATGAAGGATATTCCAAAAATGATACATCCCAAAAAGAAAATGCTTTTGTCATCCATGTGGCAGGGAATTCAAACATTGTTAGAGATACCCTTCGAAACATTGTGTTTCAAAATGCAGACAACTATCATCTTATTTGTAAAGTTGATATTGGAAAGTTGTTTTTGTCACCTAACAAGGTCAATCTGAATGCTCCTATTGACATCCAAACGGAAGCTAAAGCCAAGCCAATTTCCCAAAATATTAAAAAAATGATTAGCCTATATTAACTAATAAACGGCTTTAAGTCAGACAGTTTGATATTGCCTTCATAAATGGCTTTCCCAATAATCACTCCATAAATTTTCATTTCGGAAAGCATTTCAATATCTTTAATTTGGCTCACTCCTCCTGATGCAATAATTTGGAGATTAGGGAATCGATCCTGCATTTCTTTATACAAATCAAAAGAAGGCCCTTGTAGCATGCCGTCTTTGGCTACATCCGTGCTGATACAATAGTTGATACCTTTGTCCAAATAGTATTCGCATAAATCAAATAAATGCACTTCTGACTTTTCCTGCCAACCCGAAATGGCAATCATCTTATCTTTGGTATCGGCACCCAATATAATTTTTTCAGATCCATAACTCTTTAGCCATGAGCCAAATAAGTCTTTGTTTTTCACAGCAATACTTCCTCCGGTGATTTGTCTGGCGCCACTTTCAAATGCTATTTTCAAATCATTGTCCGATTGTATACCTCCACCAAAGTCGATGTGCAATGAGGTTTTGGAAGCTACTTTCTCTAATACTTTGTAATTAATGATTTTCTTTTCTTTTGCACCATCCAAGTCAACCATGTGTAATCGCTTGATTCCATTATCTTCAAACATCATAGCTACATCCAAAGGGTTGTCGTAGTATTGTTTGGCACTGGAATAATCTCCTTGACTTAATCTCACGCATTTGCCACCGATAATATCTATGGCAGGTATAATTTGAATCATTGTATCGAAGTATTGGTTGGCTTTTGATTGAAAATGGCTTGGTTGATATTGGAAAATATAATTTTGCTAATGAAATAAACAATGATGGCTATGGGAATCATTAACACGATCCACCCGACTATCAAATGTAAAAGGGAGTGCGTAAAATAAGCGAGAAAATCATTTGTAAAAAAATAGGATAAAGTAAAATCTTCCGGCATTTGAAAACTTTGATTTTTGTTACCGGTCACAATAGAACCAACTTTATAAAAAGGCCATATCATTATGAAAAACAAAGGAAAAAACATATTTGAAAATAAGAATACGGCTGCAGGATTGAGTCTGAATAGGAAAATAAGCGCCACCGAAATCATTGTATGTGTACCCAATATCGGAAACGTAGAGATCAATATGCCCGAGGAAACTGCAATTGCTAATAAATTTGTATCTGCTCCTTGGGTCAGAAAGGAAAGAATTACTTTTTTATAATTAATATTGAACATTCAGATGAAAAATTAATTAGCGTACTGCAAAAATAATATAAAAAACATACACATATCCGTAATCATTGTGGTTCGGTTCATTATCAAATAATTAAAAAATTACATTGAAAAAAGAAATCAATATTGCATTACCTCCTTCTGTAGCATTTGATAGAGAGGCACTTAATCAATATGTAATTGAAAATTATAGCATTCGTCCTTCGGATGAATTCAAACTGAAATTACTCAAACGATCCATAGATGCTCGTTCAAGACAAATAAAAGTCAATATTCAGGCTCAAATAATTGTAAATGAACCATTAGACAACGATATCAATTACAAAATTCCACTTAATGATGTCCAAAGTGCCAAAACAGTTGTTATTGTTGGTTGTGGACCTGCAGGTATGTTTGCTGCCTTACAATGCATTGAATTGGGTTTAAAGCCTATCATCATTGAGCGAGGTAAAAATGTACGTGACAGAAGACGAGATTTGGCTGCTCTTAACAAGCAACATATTGTACATCCCGACTCCAATTATTGTTTTGGTGAAGGTGGAGCAGGAACCTATTCCGATGGAAAACTATACACCCGATCGGATAAAAGAGGTGATGTGAAACGTATTTTGGAAATATTGTATGCTTATGGAGCTCCTGAAGAAATATTGTTTGATGCACATCCTCATATTGGCACTAACAAACTTCCTCAGGTTGTCACTCAAATTAATGATACCATCATCAAATGTGGTGGAGAAATACATTTTAATGAAAGAGTTACAGATTTGATTCTCGAAAAAAATACCATTAAAGGAATCACTACCCACACTGGCAAACATTGGGAAACTAATGCCGTAATACTCGCCACCGGTCATTCGGCGAGGGATATTTTTTATATGTTGGACGCAAAAAACATTGAAATACATTCCAAACCTTATGCTTTGGGTGTTCGAGTGGAACATCCTCAAGCTTTGATTGATTCAATACAATACAAATGTGATGTGAGAGATATTCACTTACCACCTTCTTCGTATGCGCTCGTTAGTCAAACCTATGTAAATCAAATTCAAAAAGGCGTATTTTCGTTTTGTATGTGCCCGGGTGGTATTATTGCTCCCTGTGCTACCGAACCCGGTGAAATAGTAGTCAACGGTTGGTCGCCAAGTGGTCGCAATAACAAATGGGCTAATTCAGGTATAGTTGTGTCGATTGATGAATCCAATTGGGCACATTTAATTAAAGATCAAGGCAAAATGGCTTCTCTTGAATATCAAAAAATAATAGAAAAGAAAGCATGCGTAATTGCAGGAAATACTCAAGTAGCACCCGCCCAAATATTGACAGACTTTATTCAAAACAAACATTCAAGAGAATTGCCTGAATCATCGTATCTGCCGGGAACCACTTCTATTATGATGGATGACGTATTACCTATTGATATTAGCACCAGACTACGAAGTGCATTTATTGATTATGGAAAGAAAATGAAAGGGTATGTAACCAGTGAAGCACAAATACTAGGGGTGGAAAGCAGAACTTCTTCACCCATACGAATTCCACGCGATAAGGAAACCATGCAACACACTCATATTCAAGGTTTATTTCCATGTGGCGAAGGCGCAGGTTATGCCGGAGGAATAGTATCCGCAGCTATGGATGGTGAAAATGCAGCAAAAGGTGTGAAAGCTTTTTATGCAAAATAATTTTTTAATTTTCAATTGCTTAGGTGTAATGTTTTTTTTAGTTTTGAGAGTATTTTAATCTTTTAATTTAATGCTTACAGGTTCAGTAAAATTTTATAATGAGACCAAAGGATATGGTTTTATTAAAGACGATGCAGAGGATAAAGAATATTTTGTACATGCAACTGGTCTTACAGACAAAGTGAAACAAAACGATAAAGTTACATTCGAGCTTAAAAACGGCAAAAAAGGCGTCAACGCTGTTAACGTAAAAAAACTTTAATTATCTTTTTTTTTGTTTTTTTCAATCATTTCAAAGCGGACTAGTTCCGCTTTTATTTTTTCTGGATAAATAAATCGGCATGTTCATCCGGGATTACTTGAGCATTATTACTTAAAACCAAACGTACTAATATATCCGAAACTACATTTTTTGATAGGGAAGATTTTTCACAAATCTGTTCGAAGGTCAATTTTTCATCTGAAATACTTTTAAGAATCTGAATTTCATTTACACCCATAATCACTTTAGGAACAAAACCGGAAGATTGCTTTCTAAGAATTTCCATGATTAGCTTACTTGCCTGAATGCTTTTGTCCCCAACACGAACGTACGCCTTGCCAAATTTGATACGCGGGTTATCTTTAGCATAATTAGGCTTTCTGACTGCTTCAGTAACATTCACAACCACCACACTTTTCTTAGGATTGACTTCTATGAGTTCAATTTCATGATTTAAAGGGAATACCACATAGCTCGATATTACTTGTTGCATGGCAAAAATCTCTTCTTGCGGATTTTTGAGCCCAAATATTGTACAATTGTCATCAATGCCCACAAACAATTTGCCTCCGGAAGTATTGGCAAATGCCACCAATTCTCTGGCAATTTTGTCCGGGAAGTTAATTTTATGCTTGAATTCAACCCATTCGTTTTCACCACGGGCGACAATCTTTTCAAGCTCCTTTAAAGTCATGAACTTAGAATTTGTATTTATAAAACAACCCTGTAACTTCGCTTCGAGTTCAACGAACTCAAGTTCCGAATATTACAATTTATTTCTTATAAAAACATTCATTAAATAATCATGCAACCGATAGGCCCACAATTGCAGCTATTTGATGAAACTCCGCAACTCAAGCATTATTTTTTGTTATTTGGATTGGATGATGATTTAACCAAAAAAATTGCCGCAGATAAGGCTTCAATTAATCAATTTCTGGAAATATCTGTGGTAAAAGAATCCATTCCTCATATTTCAGTTATTAAATTTTATCAATCCGTCAACCAGGAGCCAAAAATCATTCGATACTTTTCGGATTATTTCAAGTCTATCAATGAAGTAAAAGGGGAAATAACCGGTCTTCAAGATGAAATTCAAAACAAATTGAGCTATGAAATGACAACTCAAGTAGTTGACTCTTTGGAAATCATCAGAGATTATATTCAATATCTGCTGCGAAAAGAGAAATTGATTTTTAAAGGGAATCATATCATATCCCAATCGATTCAACTTAACTTAATCAAGGATATTCCCAAAGCCAAAAAAACAAAATTAGGCGGTTTCAAATCTGCTATTACTTTTCCTTGCCCCATCAATATCAATCAGGCTCTACTGCTTAAAAGCGATGACCCTAAAGGGCCATGGGAAGTTTTGAAGGAGTTTAAATTGAAGAAGGGGAAGAAAGGGTAATGAGAATTTAAGAATTAATTATTAGGAAAATTGATGTCTGTTTCAATTATTTTCCAAAAGAATTTTATAAATTTTTATGAATTATATGTAATTTTGAATTGTTGGAAAAGTGTAAAACGAAACACGAAAAGAGTTTGGCAAATATTTGATTGATGTATCCAAATTAATAATTGGAGGTGTTTTGTTGGCAACTATATTGAAGTTTGAAAATTTGAATAAGCCCATTGTAATTGCCGTTTCTGTTACTACAATAATGACATTGGCAATATTAGGTTTTCGGTTATTAGATAAATCAAATAAAGATTGAATGATATGTGGGCATATTTGTTTTTGATTGGATTTTTATTTGTTTTTGGTGTAGGTATTTACATATATGCAATGTATGTAGATAAGCCTGATTCAAAAGTAGTTTTAGATAAATAGATTTTTCACGATTCTTTTAAATAAAATCCCGTCTTGTTTCGTCATTGCGATTTTGCTTTTTCAGCTTAAGAAAGTATCTGCTTAATAATTTAAATAAGAAGAGACTGCTTCATGGCTTTCAGGGTCGAATGTTTTGTTAATTAATAGTTTACTCAATCCTTATAAAATTCTCCAAAATCTGTGCCCCTACTTTGCTGCTTTTTTCGGTGTGGAACTGTACGGCATAAAAATTATCCTTTTGTAAAGAAGCGGAGTAGGGAAGTGTATAATCGGTTACTGCCACAGTGTATTTGTCTGAATATTCGGCATAATAGCTGTGAACGTAATAGATATAGCTATTTTCTTTGATTCCATCATACAACTTGCCCTTCAAATTGGATATTGTATTCCAGCCCATTTGTGGGATTTTTAGCATTCCGGATGCATCAGATACACCACTTTTGAATTTTTTTACATGAATATCAAATATGCCCAATCCGGTTGTATTGCCTTCTTCGGAATGATTACACATCAATTGTAATCCCACACATATGCCCAATACCGGTTGTTTGAGTTTAGGAATGATTATGTCAAGTTTCGAACTTTTAAGACTTTGCATAGAAGATGATGCCTCACCGACACCCGGGAATATCACTTTGTCAGCGCTTAATATTTCATCGGGGTTATCCGTCAAATTAGGCTCAATACCTAATCGATTCAATGCAAAAATTACTGATTGAATATTACCAGCATTATACTTTAGTAAAGCAACGTTCATTTCTTATTATTCTTCAAATATTTCTGCCAAAGTTACTTCAAAACCTGCCAACACTTTTGAAAACACTTTCTTGTCTAGACTATCGCCCAAAGAAAGTATTTCATATTTGTCATCAACCAAATACAATACTTCAACTGACTGATTTCCAGGGTCTACAATCCAATATTCTTGTACTTTGAATTTTTCATATATGTCTTTCTTCTTATGATAATCACGACTCACGGAGCTTGGTGAAATAATTTCCACCACCAAATCAGGAGGACCAATCACTGTTTTATCAATACGAACTTTTGTATTTTGATTCGAAATAAATAAAATATCAGGTTGAACTAAATTGAAATTCCCCAATCGAGTATCCTGCGGTGCGGTTACAATTTTACCTAATTTGAATTTTTTAATGAAATTGCTCATCAAAATAACAAGATTTAATGAAACTGTCTGATGATAAAAAGTTGGTGTAGGACTCAAAAATAATTCTCCGTTTAATATTTCCACATGAACATCTTCACCCCAATTAACTACGTCAGTATAGCTCCATTTTTTAGAGGTGTCTGGGAAAAGAACAAAGTTTTTTAATTCTTCAGAAGTCATTTTATCTGTTTTTAACTCAAATTACAACTATATATCCAACTTTCAAAATCACAACACTCCTTTCGTACTAGGTATTTGATTGGAATCGCCTCGTTTTACCGCCATTTTAATGGATTTGGCTACTGCCTTGAATATGGCTTCAATTTTGTGATGTTCGTTTTCTCCTTCCGCTTTGATATTCAGGTTGCACTTGGCAGCATCAGAAAATGACTTCCAAAAATGAAAAAACATCTCTGTAGGCATTTCTCCTACTTTTTCTCTTTTGAATGTTGTATCCCATACCAGCCATGGTCTGCCCGAAAAGTCAATAGCAGCTTGTGCCAAGCAATCGTCCATTGGGAGTAGATATCCATATCTTTCAATGCCTTTTTTGTCACCAATTGCCTTAAGGAAGGCTTCACCTATAGCAAGCGCAGTGTCTTCAATGGTATGGTGTTCGTCGATATGCAAATCTCCTTTTACCTTCACCGACAAATCACTTCCCGAATGTTTGCCCAATTGTTCCAGCATATGGTCAAAAAAGCCCAATCCGGTTTCCAATTCACATTTGCCACTTCCATCCAAATTGAGTGAAATAAATATGTCCGTTTCGTTCGTTTTGCGATGAATGGTGGCCTTGCGTTCTGGATATTTGAGAAAATCATATATTTCCTTCCATTGTGTGGTATTCAAAGCAACTGGTAGGTTATCCGTTTTCAATTGATCCCAATTCAACAAAATGCCATTACAACCTAGATTTTGAGCAAGTTTAATGTCGGTTAGTCTGTCTCCAATGACAAAGCTGTTTTTCAAATCATAATGATCTGTAAAATACTCCTGTAGCATTTCGGTACCCGGTTTACGAGTTGGAAGACCATCTTTTTCAAAGCTTTTGTCGATGTGTATTTTCGAAAATTTAATTCCTTCATTTTCAAGTGTTTGAAGCATTTTGTTGTGAGCTGGCCAAAAATCAGTTTCCGGAAATGAAGCCGTACCCAATCCGTCCTGATTGGTAACCATAACCAATTCATAGTCAAGTTCTTCCGAAATTTTATTTAGATATTTTATACAAAAAGGAATAAATGACAGTTTTTCAAGCGAGTCGATTTGATAATTGTCCTTTGGTTCAACAATTAAAGTACCGTCACGGTCAATAAATAATATTTTTTTGGGGATCAATGAAATGAATTTTAATAAGTGAAAATAAAGATGTTACAACAACGTAGGCTTAATTTTTGCCAAAATAAATACTTTTTCAGCAAATGTTAATTTGAAAACTCTTTTTTCAACTTTTTGACTGCAAATCGGTAATATACATTGGGTAGCAACACAGGTACCAAAACCAAACAACTAATCAATCCTCCTATGATTACAGTAGATAAAGGACGTTGAATATCCGAACCAATTCCTTTGCTGGTTGCAGCAGGCAATAATCCAATCATTGCCACAGTTATCATCATCAATATAGGTCTGATCTGTTCATTAGAAGTAACAATAATTACATTTTTCAAATGTTTTTTCATGGATTCAAAGTCTTTGGTTTCGTTTACAGACACGGTTTCATGTATCAAAGCTTTACTGTATGCCGATATAAGTAAAACACCTGCCATTACTGATACGCCAAATAAGGACACAAATCCAACCCCTGCCGATACATTGAAGTAATATCCTCTAATCAACAGTGCAGAAACCCCTCCAAATATGCCAAACGGCAAGCACAAAATGGTCATTAAAGTATCAGAAATATTGCGATACATGAAGTATAATACTATGCTGATTATCAACAAAGTAAGCGGTATCACTATAGCTAATTGTTTACTAGCTCTTGTCAGATTTTCAAATTGTCCTCCCAGTCCAATTTTGACGTCATGAGGAATATTCATTTCCTTAATTTTCTCACTCGCTTCTGCTGCAAATCCTGCTTGATCACGACCCCTGATATTGCTCCTGACTGTAATTATTCTTTTACTCTCTATACGGTAAATATTTGTTTGGCCGTCAATCATCTTGATTTCGGCAAGCTCGCTCATAGGTACACGGGAACCATTCAAGGAAGGAACCAACATTTTGCGTATAGCATCAATGGTGTTTCTGTTTTCGGGTAAAAATCTGATTACCAAATCAAATCTCTTTGTTCCCTCATACACAGTACTGATTGTTTTGCCCCCAATTGCAGCTTCAATCATTAGTTGTATGTCAGATATGTTGATTCCATAACGGGCAGCGTTTTCTCTTTTAATTTCGACAACTATTTGTGCCTGAGGTCCTTCCTGTTCAATTCCTACTTCACTTGCACCTCTCAATTGACTGATGGTTTTGGCTATTTGATTTGCTATTTCTCTGGTTCGGGGTAAGCTATCATATCCTACAGTTATGGCCAAATCAGCTGCACTACCATTGACAATTTCCGTTACTTGATCAATAATTGGCTGACCATAAGAGAAATATGCACCTTGAAACTCTTTTTCAAGCTCCAGCTTGATTTTGTTTGTCAAATCATGTTTGGAAGTATCATTTACCCAAGTTGAGTAATCCTTGAGATCTACTAAAATTTCAGTTCTATTGGCTCCAAATGGGTCCGTACCATCATCGTTTCTTCCGGTTTGAGTAAATACATTTTTGACCTGAGGATGATTGCATATGATTTTTCTGATAGGAGGGGATATCTTGGCACTTTCTTTAATGGATATTCCGGAAGGCAAATTGCACCTCAAAAATATAGACCCTTCATCTAAAGGGGGCAAAAACTCTGAACCCATTCGCATACCCAAAAAACCACACAAGAAAACGATGACAAAAGTTAACGCTATTCCTGAATAAGGTATACTTAAAAATTTGTCCAAAAACCACTCGTATATGTTGTATGAAGGTTTTTTCAGCAGTTCAACCTCTTTCTTTTTGAATAATTTACCAAAAAAACCAAAAAGTATGTTTCTATTCTTGTTGAAATCATATTCCAGGTTTTCAAACCTTTTCTTATAAACAAATGATATAAGTACCGGAATAATGGTTAATGCACATAACATTGACCCAAGAATGGCATATGAAAGAGTAAATGCCATAGGCGAAAATAGCTTTCCTTCCACCCTTTGCAGCGTAAATAGGGGCAAATAGGCCAGAATGATAATGGTAACTGAAAAGAATATTTCTTTTCCAATCTCTTGAGCGGAATGTTCAGCAAAGTTAAATATTCCCAACTTTCGTTGCTCCGGTTTGGCGGTTTTAATGGTACGAATTAAATGTTCTACCATTATACAGGCCCCATCAACGATTATTCCAAAGTCAATTGCACCCAATGAAAGCAAATTAGCAGGAATACCTGTTATTTTCATTAAAATGAATGCAAATAACAAGGAAATTGGTATGGTAATAGCAACCACAATTGCCGACCTAAAGCTTCCTAAAAACAAGATTAAGATTATAACCACAATGGTGATTCCTTCAACCAATGTTCGAGAAACAGTACTTAGTGTGTATTTTATCAGATTAGATCGGTCATACAATATGTGCAATTTGATGCCCTCAGGTAATTCTGATTTGACTTCTTCAATTTTCTCATTGAGTGCATTGAGTACTTCATTAGCATTTTCACCTCTTTTGAGTAATATGATTCCTTCCGTGCCCGCATCAACATTGATATTGCTATCCGGTATGGTATAACCCATTATTCCTGAAGGACTTGGAGGGGCAATTTCCACACTTGCTACATCCCTTAAAAATATGGGTACACCATTGGTTGAAGCGATTACAATGTTTTCCAGGTCTCTTAAACTTTTGATAGCACCTATTCCTCTTACTGCGAAACCTTGTCCCCCTCTTTCAATAATGTTTCCACCTGTATTCAAATTATTTTCTTCAATGGCATCAATAAGCTGTTTTACAGTCATATTGTACTTTCGCATCCTTTCCGGACTTGTTAATACCTGAAATTGCTTAATTGGCCCTCCAAACGTGCTGATATCTGCTATTCCGGGTACTTGTAAAAGTTTAGGTCTGATTGTCCAATCATTAAAAGTCCGAATATCCATTGGAGTGAAATTCTCGTTACCCTGCAACACATATCGATACACTTCTCCAGTAGGTGAAGTTAATGGACCCAATTCCGGAGTAACTCCATCAGGTAGTTCGGCATATTGAAGTTTTTCGGCAACATATTGCCTTGCATAAAAATCAGTAACGTTTTCCTGAAATGTTAGTTGAACAACCGAAAGTCCAAATATTGTTCTGGATCTTCTATCCAATACACCCGGTACATTATTCAAAGCCCTTTCTATTGGGATAGTTACTTGCTGTTCAACTTCTTCAGCAGCTCTCCCTTCATATTTGGTTATTACTATTACGTTGGTGTCAGAAATATCGGGATAAGCCTCAATTTTAAGCAAAGTATACACCCATAATCCAAGCCCAAACACGAAAATAGTGCTTAGAATAACTATGATTCCATGTCGAATTGAAAATGATATTATTTTATCAATCATTTATTAGGATGGTTAATATCCAAAACTCAATCCTTTGAGCAACATTGCTCCTTCAGAAATAATTGTGTCCCCAACAGCAATCCCTTTCAAAACAACAAGACTATTTCCTATTTGACTTTCTGTAACAACAGGCACTCTTTTCACAATTCGACCATTTTTTCTGAAAATATAGTTTCTTCCTTGAACAGAAACTACGGCATTTGCTGGAACTGATAGTGCATTTTTCTCTTTTAAATTAAAACGTACCCTTGCATACATTCCTGAGCGAAACTTGTTGTCCTTGTTGGTAAGTATGATTCTGACATTAATGGTACGTGTGGCTGGGTCAAGCACTTCTCCCAATGCATCAATTCTTCCTTTGAATTCTTCTCCGGGATATGATGTGAATTCGATTCCGCAGTTTTGACCTTTGCCTAAGCTATTAAGTACACTTTCAGGAACATCAGACATTAACCATACATATCCGGGCTGGGCTCTTTGAAGTTCTTTAGGGTCAAATCCCAACATTCGAAATCTGCCTTCTTTTTCGGCAAGCTCTGTTGCAGCATCAGTTACACCGGTTTCTGCTTCCCGTAATTCTGCTCCCGTTGTGGCTTGATGTTCATACATATCCTGTACCCTGCGTAAATAATCCGTATCTTTTTTGTAATGTGCAATACTCGACAAATAAGAGGTATATAACTGATTAAGTTCTTCATTTTCAAACAGAATGATAATACTTGCCTCAGGCATGGAAGGTTTTAATATACTTGCTACAATTGTAGCAGGAGCCAAATATTCGCCTTTTACCGAATCTTTGGTTATTACTGTAGTCGCAAAATGTGGGTTGAGCTTTTCAATAAATTCTATGGTTTCACCATTATCTGAAACTATAGGTTTAAAATCTTTAGGTTTATCAGATTGGCTTTCATTTTTGATGTTGCATGAGTAAATAAAAATTATGAAAATCAAATATTTAAAATTTCGCCTTAACATTGTTTTTATAATTCATTAATTAATCCGGATGCATATAGCAATGTTAAGTAACTTTTGCGATAAGCTAACACTTCGTCATAATATTTCTTTTTGGTTTCCAATGCGGTTCTTTGTGCTTCAAGAAAGTCAATTATAGTGGTATTTCCTTTTAAATATCTATATTTAACGGTGCTTAATACTGTTTCTGATTGAATCATAATGTTTTGAAATCGTTGCAAATTGCCTTTACTGATAACATATGCATTGTAACTATTTTGAACATCAGTTAAAATACTTGTCTTAATAGCATTAACTCTGCTTTCGGTTTGTTTTAAAATTGATTTAGATCTTTCAATATTTCCTTGGTTTCTGTCAAATATTGGTAATTGAATTCCTGCTATAAATCCTATATATGGTACCGCATTTTGCGGATTAAAGAAAGTGGCTCCATACAAGTTAGGATAAACCAAGGCTTCTTGCAAATTTTGATTGCTTTTAGCAACTGTGATTCCTATTTCAGCTGATTGTAGGTCGGTTCTATAACGAAGTGCTATTTTATTTAAGGAATCTAAATTAGGCAATTGTTGATTAAAAATAAATGGGTCATTTGGGTTAATTAATATGCTATCATTACTACCTGTGGCTACTTTAAGCCTACGGGTTTGGTTAATATATTGCTGTTCTATATCCCTGATTTGCAATGCATATTGTTCTGAAAGAACAATCGTTCTAATTAATTCACTTTGTGTAATTACTTCATTTTTTAACCTGTTTTCATTAATTTCAACAAGGGTGTCAATATTGATTTTGGCTGATTGAATAATTTCCAGATTCGTTTGAAGTGCCCAAATATCTAACCATAAATTTGAAACATCATAAACAAGGTTTCTTTCAAATTCTAAAACATTATTTTCTGTAAAACTCAAATTTTTTGTTGCAAAGTCAGTGGCAAGTTTTCTAATGGGTTTGAGTCGGAAAGGCATACCAATTTGATACCAAGTTTGGGTATTATCCGGATGTAAAATTCCTGTATTATTGGCCCAATACTGTGATTGAGGAATCATATAGATTTGTGCCTGAAAATCAGGGTTTAAGCGAAGTTTAGCAGAAGTGATGTCCGACTTTGCAATTTCACTTTCATAGCGTTGCGTTCTTAAAAATGGATTGTTGGTTTTAGAGCGATTGATTGACTCCTGTAAAGTGATTAAAACCTGTCCTTTCAAATGAAGCGCAATCACTAGCAAAGTAATAGTAAACAGGATATTACGCATTGATTAATTACTCATTTTTTCAAAACTAAGAATTAAAAATTGATTTTAAAAGAATGAAGAATATTCAGAAATGAATTTAGAGAATTATATGGTAATTTCAGTTATTCTGATTAATGTTTTTTAAAGTTTATTTCAAATTGGAACTAAATGTTTTTCAAAGTTTATTCTTTACATTTATTTAAAAAGTGCTCGGCTAAAAATTGATAGATTTAAATTCAAATGCCATTAATACCCTCATTGTTTTCCAAAATTAAATTTTAATTTATACTACCTTTGGCTAGATTATTTGAATAATTATTGATGAATTTTAAAAAATTTGATAAGGAAATTTAACCCAAACAATTTATTGCTAATTTTTATTATTGTAGCATATTCATTTGTTCATGCACAAATAAAATTTGACAACAAACTTCAATACGAAACCGGTCAACAAAACATAGAGAGTGTCACCATCGCAGATATTAACAATGATTGTTTAAATGATGTTCTGATAATGAATAGTTTTGATCCTAATCCTCAAAATTCGAGAACAATTCAAATTTTTAGTCAAACAACTAGTGGCAATTTGATTTTGTCACAAAAGTTTTTTTACAAAATATCCAATTCGTATAGTTTCAGTTACAGCGTGGTAAAAGTAGGTGAGTTCAATAGTGATGGCAAAAAGGATATCGCGCTTACATTCAGAGATACCTTAAAAATAATATATCAAGATCCTTCAGGAATATTTACCAACTCATTGACAATCAAGTCAGAAATTCCATATATACATTCAATGGATATAGGAGACATCAACCAAGATGGACTAACAGATATTGTTATCGGTGGAAAATCAAATATTAGCAATGAGTTAACATTAAGTGTTTATTATCAGCAAACAAATGAATCATTTACTAAACAAAATTTTTCGATTAGCGGCAACTCTTTAACTCAGATCAAACTAGCAAACGTAAATAACGATTGCATAAAGGACATCGTAGCTTTGACTGATATGGGTGTTTCGGTTGTGTATATTAAAACAGATCCTTCTAAGATAAGTTTAGTGAATAAAAAATATGAGCATACCAATTATTATAAAACATTCAATGGAATAGTTGTAGGCAGATACGGAAAAGACTTACATAATAGTATTTTTATTACCACAGGAGGTAATAAAAGTGTGAATTACCAAATTGCAGTTGATAGCTCGGGCAAATTAAGTGACTCTTTTGCATATTTCGATGGAGGAGAAATTCCTAAACAAATTGCCATGACCGATTTTAATAATGATGGATTAAATGAAATTGTAGTGGCGCATCAATCATGGAATTATTTTGATGTATTTAATGATTCAGCTTCAGTAAAATATAACAGAAATTTATATAAAAGCATTGAATACGGAACTACTAATTGTACTTCTATGGATGTGGGAGATTTGAATTTTGACGGTTTACCTGATATCATCATCGGAAATACTGATAACAAATTTGAAGTTCATTATAATACTTCAAAACCTGTTGTGCCACTTTTAAATTATGCAATTGCTGTATTTTATGACTGTCAAACACTCAAAACTAAAAATATACCCAAGTATAGCTATTTTACTAAATCGCGTTTATTAACAGGCACAGGGTGTAATATTAGCATACTTGACTCCTTTAGAATTACTCAGAATTTTGAAACACGTTTCGGATTGGGAGATTCACTCTATTATACCACATACTGCAAGAAAAATCCTGTGTATATAAAGCAAAACGAAACAATAAATGCAGGGATATTAAAGACTAGTGATACCGCTTTTTACAAAAGAGTATCACGAACTAGCTCATTTCCAAAAAGTAACTATTCAATTACAGGATTAAAAGAGATTTGTCTTAAACAATCTATAAGTTTGATATTAAAAACTGATTCTTTATTCAAATACGATGCGGTTTGGCATTGGAATTCGGATAGTTTAATATCTAATAGTTTCACAATCAATAACTTGAATGAAGGAAAACATCAAATTCCCATTAAAGTGTTTATTAAAAATGATACTACATACTGCTCAAAAAATGACACAATAAATGCAGTTGTCTATTCCTTACCGGTAGATATTTCAATTATTGGGAAAGACACCTTATGTGAAGGCGAAAAGCAAATTCCATATAACATTCAATCAGGTATAAATGGAATTCATAATTGGACTTTTGTAGGGATTGCTAATCCATCTATTGAAAATCAGTCAAATATCAATCTAGACATTAATGATGGTAATTCATTCACTATTACTGCTCAAGAGCAGAACAATAATGGTTGTTATGGAAATATTGCGAGTAAAAATGTATTTGTTCGAAAGTTTAATGATTGTCTTATTTTCCCAAATGTAATCACACCAAATAACGATGGGGTTAATGATCAACTAACTTCTTATAATATTGAACTTTTCCCTGAAAACTCTTTAAAAATATATAACAGGTGGGGTTCAATAGTGTATCAAGCCAAAAATTATACCGGCATTTGGAGTCCGGTCAATCAATCCGATGGAATATATTACTATTTGTTTGAAACAAACAAAAAAAAGATAAATGGTTGGTTGGAATTGATTAGATGATACATTAGCATCGTATTAAAGTGAATCGTATGCATTCAATCTTAAACAATTCTTTCAACAAGATTATAGTGGAATAATCATCAGAACATTCCTTTCTCTTATATTCGCACTTTCTTTTGCAATAATAGTGCTCATATAACATTACCATGACCGAATACCGCCCTCAAGAAATAGAGAAAAAGTGGCAAGCATTTTGGAAACAAAATCAAACTTTTAAAACTGAGTTTCCTTCTCAAAAGCCCAAGTATTATGTTTTGGACATGTTTCCTTATCCGTCCGGAGCGGGATTGCATGTAGGCCATCCACTTGGTTATATTGCTACTGACATTGTAGCTCGTTATAAAAGATTAAAGGGTTATAATGTATTGCACCCAATGGGATACGATTCATTTGGACTTCCTGCCGAACAATATGCGGTCCAAACCGGACAACATCCTGCTGTTACTACAGAAAACAATATCAATCGATATCGTGAACAAATGGATAATATAGGCTTCAGTTACGACTGGAGTAGGGAAGTGCGTACTTCTGATCCTACCTATTACAAATGGACACAATGGATTTTTATTCAACTGTTTAATCATTGGTATAACAGAATTTCAGACAAAGCAGAACCAATTGAAACCTTAATTGCCATTTTTGAAAAAGATGGCAATAAAAAATACTCAGCTATTGGAGGGGGTGCTGCCTGTGATGCTGATATAGAGATATTTACAGCAGATCAATGGTATAAATATTCTGATAAAGAAAAATATGCCATAACCTTGAAATACAGACTTGCATACCAATCCAACTCAATTGTGAACTGGTGTCCACAGTTAGGTACCGTATTGGCCAATGAAGAAGTCAAAGATGGTGTTTCTGAGAGAGGAGGATATCCGGTAATTCGCAAAGAAATGCCACAATGGAGCCTAAGAATAACTGCCTATGCAGATAGATTAATTAATGATTTGGATTTGGTTGATTGGCCTGATCCTATCAAGGAACAACAAAGAAATTGGATTGGCAAATCGAAAGGATGCATGTTGGAATTCAAAATTCAGAATTCGGATGCTAAAATAGAAGTATTTACTACTCGGGTAGACACTATTTACGGTGTGACATACTTAACTTTGGCTCCTGAACACGAATTGGTTGACCAAATTACTACTCCTGATCAGAAGGAAAACATCGCTAAGTATATTCTCTATGCCAAAAACAAATCAGAACGCGATCGTCAGGCGGATGTCAAAACGGTAACAGGGGCATTTACAGGCGCTTATGCCATCAATCCATTGAATGGCGCACTCATACCCATTTGGATTGGCGAATATGTTCTTGCGGGATATGGAACAGGAGCTGTAATGGCAGTGCCAAGTTCTGATACAAGAGATTATGCCTTTGCAAAACATTTTAACCTACCGATCATTGCTGTACAAGAGGGATCGCACACAGATATTACTAAAGAAGATTTCGACCCGAAGGCAGGAACTATGATTAATTCCGATTTTTTGAACGGAATGGCAGTGCCTCAAGCATTGGAGGCAATGACTCGTAAAGTTGAAGAATTGGGGGTTGGATATGGTAAGTACAACTACAAAATCAGAGATGCTATATTCAGTCGTCAACGATATTGGGGCGAACCCATCCCTGTTTTTTACAAAGATGGCATGCCATATGTATTGAAAGAGAGTGAATTGCCGCTTGAACTTCCTAAGATAGATGCATACAAACCTACCGAAACTGGTGAGCCGCCATTGGCAAGAGCTGAAGGTTGGAAATATGAAACCAGTACCATGCCGGGTTGGGCAGGTTCCAGTTGGTATTTTATCAGATACATGGACAATACCAATGACAAAGAATTTGCTTCAAAAGAAGCTATAGACTATTGGCAAGAAGTAGATTTGTATTTGGGAGGAAGCGAACATGCTACCGGACATTTGTTGTACAGCAGATTTTGGCAAAAGTTTTTGTATGATTTGGGTAAAGTAAAAACCAAAGAATATGCCAAAAAATTGATTAATCAGGGGATGATTAGTGGAGTATCTCAAAAAATTCTAACTGTATCAGGACCAATTTTTGATAATGATGGATCGAAAAAATCTATTCATGAAACAAATACTATATACACTGGTCATAATAACGAACAAGTAATAACCATTGGTGATATGACTGCTTCAGTTTACTACAGTTATGATTATTTCAGTAAAATTGAAGATTATATTAGTCAAAATCCCGATAAAAATTATCGTTTAATTCCTGTCAATATAAACATTGTTTCCAACAATGATTTTAACACTGGTATTTTAGATATCAATGAATTTTTAAAAGATGAAAATTATGGCAAAAACAAAGTTTTAATTGTAAAAAATGGTTATTGGAAAAATTCTAAATTTCATCTTTTTAAAGATGAACCTATTTCTGATCCAATACCATTTTTAACAAAATCAGAAGTTGAAAAAATGTCCAAATCCAAATTCAACGTAGTCAATCCTGATGATGTAATCAATCAATATGGAGCGGATACATTACGATTGTTTGAAATGTTTTTGGGTCCATTGGAAATGTCAAAACCTTGGAACACAGCGAGCATTAGTGGGGTATCACGCTTTCTAAGAAATGTATGGCGATTGTTCTATGATGACAAAGGAAATTGGGTAGTAACAGAAGGAAATCCGGACGAAAAATCCCTAAGAATTTTGCATAAAACCATTAAAAAAATAGAAGAAGATATTGAGCGTTTTTCATTCAATACTTCGGTAAGTACTTTTATGGTTTGTGTTAATGAATTAAATGACCTAAAATGCCATAACAAGCAAGTATTGAGCGACTTATTGATCCTTATGACTTCATATGCGCCACACATTACAGAAGAGCTTTGGAGCAAGCTTGGCAATACTAAATCAATCGCGTATGCCACTTTTCCAACATTCAATCCTGACTATTTGGTTGAAAATTCATACGAATATCCAATATCCATCAATGGCAAATTGAGACACAAAATGTCATTTAGCTTGGATACGCTTCCTGCCGATGTGGAAAAAGAAGTGCTTGCATCACAGGAAATAGTAAAATGGACAGAAGGTAAAGCACCTAAAAAAGTAATAGTAGTACCTGGCCGAATTGTGAATATAGTACTCTAAATAGTAATTACTAATGTATAATGATTAACGAGTAATGATAAATTCAGACTAAATCATAAAACCATTTCTAAACTCTTAACTTTAAACTCATCAACTCATCAACTCATTAACTTAAAAAAATGAAAATAGATCAAGAAACCGTAAAGAAAATTGCTCATTTATCCCGTTTGGAATATACTGATGCTGAAGAAAAAGAACTGGTTAAGGAATTGTCCAAAATATTGGATTGGATGGATGAACTTAATGAGGTTGACACAACTAATGTAGAACCACTCATTCATATGTCGGCTGAATTAAATGTGTTTAGAGAAGACAAAGTAGGGGAGCACCTCGATCATAAAAAGGCATTACTCAATGCACCTAAAAAAGATTCTGATTATTTCAGAGTACCAAAGGTGATTGAATAAAATTTAACGATTAATGTGTAATGCATAATGATTAATACAAGGAGTTGTTTTCATATTATGTTATTCCATTTAAGTACATTTAATTTTAACAATTACTCATTAATAATTAATAATTAAAAAAATGTTCTTCTGGCAAAAATGGGAAAGTGAATCAAGATATGCCTACTGGGTATTATTGTTTGTTTTTGGTATTTCAATTGTATCCTTTCTTTATTACTTTTTCTTTGGTCAACAGCTTAATTATCAATGGGTTTTTCAGTATGAGTCTGATAAGATTCCTGTTGTTATTGATTCTTTCTCAAGAGGAATTTTTACTTTTAATATTGAAGCAGATTCATATATTACGACCAGGCAATTTTCCGGTTCCGACTTTCAAATATTTCAATCGGGAGCCATATTAAGTTATGCAATTATTGTATTTTCTCTACTTGTAATTATTACAACAGCTTCATTTTTAAACAATTGGCTGTATTATTTAATTACTTCCGTGGCAATGTTATTTTTTGTTTTTCAGCAACCTACTGTACTTGTTGATGATTTTAATTATGATAACTTTTTCAAAATTGCTCCAATTGTTCTTTTTGGGCTTCCGAGTTATTATTTCTTTGCTTACAATCATAAAGTAAAGTTCATTTATCGTTTGGTTGTTTTTTTACTAATATATGTGGTGTATTTTGGGGCTATTAGATATTTTTCCAATACAATAGCTAATCCCGCGTTTTTTTTATTAAACTATGGTTTGCTAATTGCATTGATTATCAGTTTGTTATTTATACTTTTTGTAGCATATGAAATCCTATACTTTTTTCTCTATTTGATTAGTAATAATAAAAGTTCAGGTAACGGAAATGGTACACGTAACTTTATAATAATCACCATTTTATATCTGTCAAACCTTTTACTTAATTACCTAAAAAACACCAGGCAAATTGATTGGGATGTTGTGTTTATCAGTCCCTTTATCATATTACTTTTTTCAGCAATTTTAGGAATGTGGGGTATTAAGGAAAGAACGGTTATGTATCAAAAATTGCTACCCTTTTACCCATTTGGAGGCATAATATACCTTGCCTGGGCTGCTATTTGCCTTACAACAATTGGATATTGCTTTTCAACCGCCAATGATTCGATGATCGAGGTATTTGAAGATGCCATTTTGTTCAGTCACATAGGATTCGGATTTGGGCTTTTTTTGTACGTATTTATGCTCTATCGCGATTGGATAAACGCAGATCTGCCTGTAAATAAGCTGATATACAGCAATCCACGTTCCTCTTTTTTAACCGTTTGGGGTGCCGGCTTTGTAGTGTTTATCACCATGTTTTTTTATGGAAATATGTTTCCTTATTACCAATCCATTGCCGGTTATTACAGTGCCTTAGGTGATTCGTATTATGCTGACAAACAAGATGTTCTGGCTGAAGATTATTACAAAAAATCTGTTGAATGGGAGTTTCAAAATCACAAAGCCAATTATGCATTAGCTACTATGTTGCGTAAGTCAGGAAAAAACTTTGAAGCTTCTAATTACTACAAAAAGGCAACTTTAAAACAAGCTACTCCATTTGCATACGCCAACTGGGCATTATTGAGTTTTGAAATTAATAGAAAATTTGATGCTTTATTTACGCTAAGAGAAGGTATCAAAGAATTTCCAAAATCCGGAGAATTGCATAACAATATTGCTGTATTATTTCAACAACTTACTTTTTACGATTCATCTATTGTTTATATCAATAAAGCCGAAAAGTTGTTTACCGACCCTTATGTGCCTCGTTCAAACAAATTAGCATTGTTTACAAAATTAGGCGTTGTTAACACCGATTTGCTTCAAACGTTGCAAAGTAACGATAAAGTTTATTTGACTAATCAAATGGCATTTCAATTACTTTCAAATGCAAATCAAACACAATCTAAAAATTCATTTATTCAACCGGATTCGGCATTAAACAATGAAAGTTTTAATTATCTCACCAATTATACACTTTCTAACCTCAATGCGCTCGATACCAATTTTATAAACACCCTTCATGCCTTGGCTATTAAAGACACAAATGCGGTATATCGTTCTGATTTATTTTACCTAAAGGCAATTGCCAATTATTATACCGGTAATGTACTTATAGCAATGAAATCGGTAGATGATTTGCAACTCGGAAGTGATTATGAAGCAGGCACTTATTTGAATACTTTAGGATTATGGACATTGCAAAATAATGTACCCAAATTTGCTTCTGATATATTTCAATTGGCAGCAGATAAGGGAAATAACAATTCACTTTTTAATAAATCTTTAAGCTTGTGCGAAACAGGTAAGTTTAATGAAGCTGTGAATATTTGGAATCGACCTGAAATCAAAAACAATAAAGATTATGAAGAGTCATTAAATAAAGTCCAAATCATATTTTCAATAAAAGACAAAAATATGTTGAACTTAAGTAATGATCCATTGAAATATGCATTTCTGTATTATCGAATGAATGAACTCAACGACAATGACTTAGGCAATACTTTTTTTAGCATTAAGTCCGATACCTTTAAATTTAAAACTGGAATATTATTGTTTGATAAATATTATAAAAATAAAGATTATGCCAAATGTTCAGATATACTATCAGAATTGAAACCTATTTCTAAAGATAAATATCAAAATATGCAATACGAGTGGAGTATGCTTCAATACTTTGAAGCCATCAACGATAAAGATGAACTCAAAATGGCATTTCAAAACACTGTTATAAATGATAAAGGCAAATTGGCATTTATAAAAGGCAGAATTGCAGAACTTGAAAAAGATGAAAAGCAGGCAATCCAACAGTTTACAATTGCTGCAAGAATGAATCCATTTAATGAGCAAATACTTCTTAAGTCAGCTAACTATTTACAAAATACCGCCAAACAGTCGGAAAAAGCATTCAATATTTTGCTAAATGGAATTACCTTAAATAAATATAGTGTTGCACTTTATAAAGCTTATTGCCTTCAAGCAATAGCATTTGGCATACCAAGTTTTGCAGATAATGGGCTAAACAATCTCAGAGATATGCTTTCAAAACAAGAATTTCAGGCATTTGAAAAACAATTGGAAAAAGCAAAAAGCGAAATGTATGCCAACTTTTAAAGCAATCGCTTAATGATGGTTTCGGTAAGTGGCTTAGATATAAAGTCCTTTACAATTCTGTGTTTTTTTGACTTTTCAATGTCTATTAAGTTGATACTGGATGATAAAATGTATAAAGAAGTATTTTGTTTTTTTACTTCGTCAATAAATTTGTCGAGGTCGTACAAAAACTCAAATCCATCATACATTGGCATTCTAAGGTCCAGAAAAATCAAGTCTGGCCATATATCATTATTATCTTTGTTATCTTTTAAAAATTGAATAGCATCGTATGGGTTAATAAAATCAATGATTTCACAAGAAGAGTTAGACACTTTTTGTATCAACGTTTTACCTATCAGATTAAAAATAGGGTCGTCATCAACAAGTAATACTTTTTTCATTCATCAACTATGAGTTGTGAATATACAATATAATAAATACAAAATAAAAATTCTTACTATTTTGATTAATTAATTAGTTAGCTTTTTTACTATCTTGTCCTTTTTCAGGTCTTAATCCATGCTTTGTTTTATAGGTTAAGAAAGTCATAATCAAGCCCATATCTTCAGAAGTTATTTTTTCTTCTGGAATACCCATTTCATGTTCAGTATTGAGTACTCTCAGTACATAGCCTGAAAGTTGGTTGGGTGTAAAATCGGGGATATATTCATTCCGTTTTACTTTAAAATTGTGGCAACCGGCACAACTCATTTCATATAGTATCCTTCCTTTTTCCGATTGTTCAAAAAATGCTTTTTTGGTAGATTCTGACATAGCTTTTGGAAAATCGTAGGATACTTTAGTTTGAGCACACACAGTAATAATTAAACCTGACAATATTATTATACAAATTGTAATTCTCATTTTCATACCATTTAATTAATATTCACCTCCAACTTTTCTATTATTCAATGTTTTATTTTTTGATATTGGGAGTTTACCTGGCGCTACTTCAAATGCCACTTTTTCACTTAATGATTTAAGAAAACTAATAAGATGTTTTTTTTCTGTTTCAGTTAATTTCAGCGAATCCGATGATAAGGTCTGATTTTCAATATCCAATCCGTGTCCTAAACCACCACCATTATCATAAAATGCTAACACTTGATCCAGTGTAGTGAATACCCCGTTGTGCATATATGGTTGTGTATGCTCAATATTTCGAAGTGTTCCGGTTCTGAATGCTTTCATTGTTTCTTTTGCCGGATTTACTTTATATCTGCCTTTATCATTGCTAAGTTGATTATAGGTTGTGTCGGAAGGCACCCCCAATACCTCAAACTCAGAACCTACATAAGGAGGTTTAACACCATTAAATTGGGGTGCAAAGTGGCAAGTGGCACATTGGGCTTTGCCCATAAAAATGTTGAAACCTATTTTGGCCGATTCATCTAACGGTTTCCCTTCGTTGATGGCCTCATCAAATGGGGCATTGAAATTACTGAATTTAATGTAATACAAAGTAATTGCTGATACTATGTGGTCATATACAATTTCTTTTTCGGTGGGTGTGTATTTCAACAGTTGCTCAAAGGTTTTTTTGTATTCAAAGCAACTCAATACTTTTTTTAACATTTCTTTTTCAGGACTTCCCATCTCATCCGGATTGATAATCACTTCTTTGGCTTGATTTTGCAAAGATATGTGTTTGCCATCTAGCATAATTAAATGATTAAATCCAACATTTATAAGCGAGGGTGTGTTTCTGGGTAATTTGCTCACTTTATCAAAATGCAAAGCAGTTGCACCTGTGTTATCTGTAAAGTACTGTTTTGGATTGTGACACGAGGCACAGCTACGTTGGTTATTAGCAGATAATATTGGGTCATAGAAAAGTAATTTCCCTATTTTGTCAATTTCATTGATTACTTTAGGATCTTCCACTCTATAATATATTCCTTTTGCATTTTGGGCTCTGTATAGGTTTTTGCTGAAAATAGAAGTACTTTTTTTATTGAGCGAATAATCAACATTACTACGCGAACTTACTTTATGTTGCAAAATCAAACTTTGATTGATTGCAAAAAGTGGGTTTACATAATCTTTGATAAAAGTAAAATGGTCAAAATCATCAAAATTAGATTGTTTTTCGATATAAGAAATTGATAGGTCGTACAGATTCAAGTACTGATCAGATAACGACTCATTTGGGAAACTTACATTAAAATCAAGGTATATTGATTTGACTTCCTTCATTAACACAAGCAGCTCAGGAATAATAGCTTCCGGTTCAGGATTCTCAAATCCTGTGGTATAAATGGTAGCCAGATTAAGTAAAAAAAGTCGGTTGCATAAGTAAAAATGATGGTGGGTAGCTAAATGGTTGGTAATGGAATCCTGAATATATACTTGCGATGCAGTTATTGATGACCTAATTAACCGAACCAATGTATCCTTAATTATTTCATTTTCATCGAGATACAAGGCTGCTAAAGTTAGTCCTGCACCCTCTCTTTTGTAAGGTTTTTCAAATTTTTCATAAACCTCAGTTTCCCATTCTACATGTAGGGGACCATTAATTTTTTTATAAGCCAATGGTTCCAAATACCTAATCCAAAAATCAATAGACTTTAACTTTTTTCTCGACCCTAATATTTGGGTTTTTATATTATCCAAATCAGATTTGGAATGGATGTTTGATTGTGCAATCAACTTCAGTAAATCATCCTGATTTGCACCAAATTCATTGATGTTTTTGGTATAACGAGATAGATATGCCTGTTCCGCATTTGATGATATAAACGAATAAAAACCAACATTTACAATTAAAAATATAATGATACCAAAATGATACTTTTTCATCAATGGTTAAAATCTCAATTAATTATGTAGGGCTTCAATAAATTCAATACAGAGATTGTTCAAATTATTTTAGCTATAATATCTTTTATTAAACAATATAAATTTGATTAAGCTTACCAAAACTATAAAATAAAAGCCTCGTGAACTCACGAGGCTTTTAATGTATATAATTTGAAAAGTTACTCTATCACTAATTTTACCAATTCTTTTTCGTTGGTTTTGATTAAATACAATCCTTTTGCCAAATGAGATATATTTATTTCAGTAGCATTTGTACCAAACATTACCACATTTCCTGTTTGGCTATACATTTCAAATGAAACTGCTTTAGAGAAATGTACTACACCTGTATTGTTAGGATTAGGATATACAGTTAAATGAGCAACTTTAGAACTAATGTTTGAAATTCCTGTAATAAAGTTGGTTCCTATCAATGTACCTTCAATTGCCACTCCAGGAGTATTTATGTTGATCAATCCAGTAATCGTTCCGGTTATGGTTGTAGCAGCCATTCTTATTTCCCACACATCATCGAATGATCCATTTTTTACCATTATTTCTAAAGAAGTTAAATAATTAGTACCTGTAATGGTCGATCCACTAATAGTAGTTAAGAGTGAACGGAATTCAAATCCACCCAATGCTGTAATGGTAACATTTCCTGTAAGGTTTCTACCAGATACGGTTAAGCTTTGAACTGGCGAAGTAGCATTTGACTCTGAGACAAATATTCCGGTAATTGATGGACTCACAGTAATCATTGGAACAGATGTAGTAGTGGTGTTACCAGCAATTGTTACTACTGTGAATACTGCATTAGCCATTCCTGAATTAAATCCTGTTGCGGTTGCTACCATTCCTGTTATGGTTACTGAACCTGCCATTACACCAACTAAGTTATTACCTGAAAGTGAAGCAGCAGATCCCGAGGCTATCATGAATGATATGGCACCTGTCGAGTTAGAAGTAAGTAATGTACTCAAATCCAAAGAACCACCACCCACTGTGATAGTAGCACCTGAGAAAGAAACTGTTGGATTCACATTTACTACACTTGCTACAGTTACAACTGTAAACACTGCATTAGCCATTCCTGAATTAAATCCTGTTGCGGTTGCTACCATTCCTGTTACGGTTACTGAACCTGCCATTACACCAACTAAGTTATTACCTGAAAGTGAAGCAGCTGATCCCGAGGCTATCATGAATGATTTGGCACCTGTCGAGTTGGAAGTAAGTAAGTTTGTCAAATTCAATGAAGCACCACCAACTGTAATAGTTGTTCCTGAAAATGTTATAGTAGGATTCGCCAATATAGTAACTGGTACAAAATTAAGTGGCGTTGCCAATTTGAATTGATGTACAAAACACAATTTGTTTGTCATTACTATATTCCCATCTGTATTAGGGCTGCTCACTTGGAAGTCATTATCATTAGTAACTGCTATTGTGTTTGCATCTACAATAGTTAATCCTTCAGGTTTGTCCATTCCTAAGTTTTGATCATAACCATAATCTTGCAAATCGGCAACTAACATTTTAGAAACTGGAACAATTGCGTTAGCTGTTAAACCAGTTGTATTGGTTAACTGTTCTAATGTAAGACCAGTAGCAGTTCCGTTAACAAAACCTGAAGTTACAGTAAGTGCTGTAGCAGCAGAAATATCTATTTTATAAACGTTTTTACTATATGGAGTTCTGTCTGTGTGCTCAATTACAAGGAATTCATTGTCGTTTACAGCAACTAAGTCACCTAATTTCCAATCTTGTACTCTGGTATTAGCTTTAGCTCCATCATTAACATAAGCAAATGTTTTGGCTTCACCTGTTGCAGGGTTCAGTTGTAACAATCTATGAATACGTGAAGTTGATTGAACAGCACTTGTAGGGTTGAACATTGGTGACTGGATTAGTGCATATACCATTCCATTTGGCGTTACTGCAACACCTTCAAATCCTCTGTTGGCACGTTTGAATTGATAGCTAGAAGGTAAAGGCAAGTTACCACCAATTATGGTTCCAAAAGGAGAATATCTGTTAATTAAAGTTCCATCGTTTTTATTGAATCTCCACACATTCACTCCGTACTCATCACATACCCACAGATCATTCATTTTACCTTCAACTATACCTTCACAATCAATTCCCCAATCGTCACCAGTCAAAGTATTTCTTGGGATATCCAAAGCTATTTCACCAGTACCTCCTAATGAAATTGGCGGCACCAATCCAGATACATTCGCTCCTCCAGGTCTTTTGAAAGTAATCGAGGAAGTTATTGATATAGTTTGATCGGGCATTAGCTTGATTTTATGATACTTAGGTGCATATGCAGGTTGAGGGAACAACTTAGCAGTAGCAGCAGCATTGGCATCTACATTAGGACCTCTATCTCCAAGAGTATAATACTCTAATCCATTGGTTCCTTGTATATAATGTAAGCCAGAGAACCCCCCTTCATATATAGTTCCTGTAACGGTTCCTTGAGTAAAATCAGCAATTTTTAACTCAGGTTTAGATGCCAAATAAGCTCCAGTAAGTGTCCAAACTCCTGTGAGTGTACTCACTCTTGGGTTGGTTACTAGGGTATGCGTAAACAAATAGTCTGTGTTAACAGCTGTTACGGTTATCACGAATGTAGTCGTACCTACTGCGCCTGTGTTAGCACTAATATCAACTACACCACCTGCACCTGGCAAGGTTATCATTGGCAGGTTGTTCACCATTATATTGGCAGGGGCTTTCACATTTAGCGGAGCTCCTAGTACATTGGAAGCTATTTGTACCGCATATGCCGATGCTTTACCATTTTCAACACCTGTCAGAGTTGTTGTTGCCATAGTTACGTAGGATGTAGTAGTAACATTAGGTACATACAAAGCCAATATTTGTCCTCCTTCATATACCGAACCGGCAATAGGATAATGAGCTTGATCTACCAATAAATAATAGCCTCTGCCTAATATATCCGATGCATCAATGATACCCGAAGCTTCTTCATCATTGGTTAAGAAATTA
>JANRJY010000008.1:0-76420 GCA_033763735.1 Bacteroidota bacterium
GGCATTTGCGAAAGCACCTCTGATACCTGCAGTAAGCGTACCTGTCAAATTGGTAGCACCTGAAAATGTGGCACTTACAAGACCTGTGGTGGTGCGAATATAGCCTCCAAAAGCCCAAGGTGGGCCATTGGGATACCATGCCTGTGTATATATATTATGAAATGTAGGATTAGGATCTGCTCCTATTATATATTGCCCGGTAATGGTGGCATTCGCTACAGAGGTCATTCCTACGGTAGATATTACCCAATGTCGTTTTAGTGAATAGGAAGGGTCGCTTTGATTGGGTGCTACACCTGGCATGGGTCGAAACATGACCGACCCGCTGCTGCCATTGGTAAATGTGGCACTCAGTGCATTGAAATACACAGGTGTATAATCGGCACCAGAGCCCATGGGAATGACTATATTATTTATGTTAATTGAAGATCCTTCTGTAAAACGTTTTCGTATCCAACCGGTGCCACCTACAGTAATCATATTAGTAGCAGAAAATGCACCGGGTAGTATAGTACATGTGGGGCCGAGTACCATCGTGCGGGTGTTAAGGTCGATGCCTGCATTGTATAAGCCTAATGAACCAGTAACAGAAAGTACTTGAAGTGTGTTTCCTAAAATTCTTTTAAATCCACCTACCGACACATTAAAAACCGGAATAGCATCGCCAAAGGTGCTTGGGGTGGGTGTGAAATTTTGAGCGCCACTTCTGCCCAGTGTTACTTTACATGTTGCACAAGCATTAGGAAACTGCCCCATTTCATTGTTAACACCCAACAACAACAATTCATGGCCTGTACCCAATGAAAAATCAAAGACTCCATTACCCCCATTGGTAGCCAGGTCGCCTTCAATAATTACTTTGTTGGAACCTGTGTTGAGACGCAAAGTACCGGCTATATAAGCATTGCCGGTGATGCTTATTGGGGTTGTTACGGTATTAAATACGTTTAACGTAGCGTTGGTAATCGTTAAGTTGGTAATGGAAGGTATATTGGAAGGCATTGATTTTGTGGCACCTCCTCCTTTGATAACCAAATTACCATACGAAACCCCTGCTACCGTTTGCTGTCCGGAACGACCATACTCGAACGTGTTGCCAGCGACTGTAGTGAATAAACCACCTGATGGAATCATTGGAATATTAGCTCCTTGGTATAATGTGTAAGTGTTGTTGATGTATCTGGAATTCGCAGAAAGACCTACCAAGTCACCAGATATTGTAGTAACATCTGTGATATTATTTGTAATAGCTGAAGTACCGGAAATACTCACATCTCCTCCAAACAAAATTCCTCTGTTACCAGCTAAGGTTCTATTGGACACTAAAGTAACATCCCTTTTGAGGTGCATAATGTTGTTATTGGTCCAGGTACTTGTATTGCTGGCATAAATGGTTGAAGCACCGGCAATGCTTATAATACCATCATTGGTTAACGAACCATATATGTAAAAAATAGTGGCATTATTGGTGAGTATTTTGCCTGTAGCAGATACATAAAGTGGATTGGAGCTATTGATGTAGTTACCTACTCCAGTAGAAGGCAAATCGTTGTCGTCCATTAAAGTACCATCCACGGTAATACCACCTTGGAAACGAGCTTCGCGGGAACCAACATTTAGGGTTGCACCTGTATTAATTAGCGTACGACCATTGATTCTTGTATTTACAGATAACGATTTGACCCCATTACCTGATATAACTAAATTTTCATAATTAGTGCTAATTGTAGTTAATAAACCATAATTGTTGGCCCCGTAATATTCAACAGTTGAACTAGAACCCGCTGTAATAAACAAATTATTAGGATATGAATAATCTCCAAATCTAATATAGTGTGCAATTCCAGTACCTGTAAGTGCGATGTCTCCATATGTACAGCCTCCTACTAAATCTACGTATTTGGCTGACGTATTGCCAAAATCCAGAGTTGCATACGTTCCATGCACTCCTGTGCACAAAAAATTCGGATTGAATAGTGACCCAGATGGCAATGTACCCAATGAGAATACTGAAGGTCCATTTCCGGCAGTTCCAGTACAAGTAATATTGCCCGTTGCTGTTTTTAATCCAGTTCCTTCAAAACTGATGGTAGGATAATCATTACTTCCAAACACCGTTTGGTTTCCCGCCCTGTTATAAGTAACTGTATGTCCGATGATACTTGAAAACGAACCAATGGCATTACTCGCTCCTCGCAAGGTGAGGGTATTTGTAGTTGGTGAAGTACCCATATTAATACTTCCAGAACCTGAAAGGTTGCCCTCGATAGTTACGTTTTTTGTGTTGGTTGTTCCAAAGCTCCAAGTGCCATTTACTGATACACTGCCCTTAATTATTATGTCTTTTGTATAGGCACTTAAATTAAAAGTTGCTGTGGCTGAACTAATATTAATATTACCTGAAATGGTAATATTATCGATACCCGTGTTAGAATATGTTTTTGTTGAACTACCTGAAATCACCAAATTATTCAAACTTCTGGTAACCATTGTTTGGGCGCCAGTTCCATTGTAGCCAATAGTACCCAATGTTGAAGTAACGAATCCTGTGAAATTGTCATTGCCCGCAATATTGATGGTATTATTGGGTTGACCCGCAGTGAATATAATGTTGCCAGAACCATTTAACGTGCCGTTAATACTTAAAGTAATATTATTGTTGATACCCATGGTAAGTGTTCCATTCACGGTAACATTGTTACATGAAGAATTAACAGTGAGCCCGCTTATGTTTCTTCCTGCGGGTATGATCACATCATCTGTTGCTGTAGGAATCTGAGCCGGACTCCAGGTGGAGGTTGTATTCCATGAAGTATTTGCTACGGCTGTGATAGTAGCAGCAGAAATTCTATCCAACAAAATAAATTGGAATAAGATAAGTATTAAAAATCTGATATTAAATCGCATACATTTGGTTTACATTCATTAATCCGATTGGGGGGATAAAAGTAAGTACTTTTTTTGAGATTTTTTTAGGAAAAAAGGTTGGGCTATATGAGAATCTATGGTTAAAATGACCAAGTCAGTTTGGAATGAAATTGATTGTAAGATTATTAGACTCCTCGTGCCTCGGAGTGACAATGAAAGGTTTTGCAAAAAATAATCATGTTTTGAACTTAAGCAGTGGAGCAATAAATGTACAAATGCTTCATTGTCATTCCGATTCCGCTTTTCGCGGAAGAGGAATCTGTAGTTAAAATGACCAAGTCAGTTTGGAATGAAATTGATTGTAAGATTATTAGACTCCTCATGCCTCGGAGTAACAAGGAAAAGGTGTAGCAATTGAAGATTTTGTTTGGAAGTAAAACGTTTGATAATTTAGTTTCAAAACTTTAAAGAATTGAAAAAGCATTTTTTTAATCCAAATAAAATACATACATTTGAATGTTTTTAAACAGTCAAATGAAATGAAAAAATACACCGTTACGGAAGATGAAATATTATCCAATAATATATTAAATGAGCCTCATCCGCTTTATTACATTCAAATGAGTCAAACGGGTTTGCCATTTGATACCATACAGAAAATTCAAGAACGAATGGGTTTTACTAACAAAGAAGTAAGTCACATATTACACATTTCAGAAACATCCTATCAAAGGTTGAACAAAAAAAGAGCCGTATTAGATGCAGATGCTTCCGAAAAAACAATTGAGCTTACGGAGCTAATCAAAAAAGGAAAAGATGTGTTTGGAAGTATTGATATTTTCAGAGATTGGCTATATGAGACTAATTTTGCATTAGGCAACAAGAAGCCTATTGATTTGCTTTCGTCCTCTATAGGCACTCGTTATGTAATGACTATTCTCAACCGCATAGAGTGGGGTATATATTCATAATATGGTTGTATACCGAATCAGCAAAAAATTGTATATCAATGATTTGCAAGGCACTGGATGCAAATATGAGTCAGGCCGATGGCACCAAATAGGAACTCAAATATTATACACATCTGAAACTATATCGTTAGCTAAGTTGGAAGTACTTGCCAATGCCAACAGAATGCCTATAGAGATGTATGTGGCTTATATAGATGTTCCTCTGGAATTGATGATTGATGAAATTTCGGTTAAAGAATTACCAAATGATTGGAATCACAATCCTTATCCGATAAAATTGGCACAAAAAGTAGAAGAATGGAAAAAAAAGGAAAAAAGTATCGCACTTAAAGTACCTTCAGTTCATTCACCTACCGAGAAAAATATTATTTTAAATCCTCATCATCAAAACTATAGTGAAGTTAGAATAATTAAAGTAGAACCTATTAGCTTTGATCCTCGATTTTTCAAATGAGAAATATTTGACATCATACAAATTGAAAATACAATTTATAGTACCATTATATATTGCCTGTATTTTTTTATTTTGTACTTCATGTTGGACTCCCGAAACGGAAATCCAATTGGAAGCACCTGCTTACAATAAACAATTAGTTGCTGAATGTTATATAGAGGAAGGTAAGCCATTTAAACTCTTGCTGTCATCGCTATTATTGGTGAACGATAAAGTAACTCTTCCATTTGTGAATGGGGCAAAAGTATACATCAGCTACAATGGCAAAACTGATACACTAAAACCTGCTTTTGTTGTAGATACACTAGCCAACAAATTTTATAATTATACCAGTACTGGTTTGGTTAATACTGGCTACAAAGGTGCATTTATGCTCAGCGCCCAATCATTAATTATGGGCGCTAATGTCCAATCAATTACCTCCTTCCCTGATTCAATTCAACTGGACACTTTGTATTACCGATATGCCGGCAACGAGCGATATTATTTGATAATGAGTATAAAAGCGGATTCGTTGCTGAAAGATTACTTCAGAGTGGTGGTGAATGTCAACAAAGATTCGTTGTATTTTCCTAAGTTAGATATTCAAGTCACGGATCGATTTGCTAATAAGGGCAAAGTAACTTTTTTTAGCACACCCCGATACAAATTGAATGATACCGTTCATGTAGCAATATATCGTATCAACAAGGAGTATTACGACTTTGAAAGAAGTGCTAGAGGTGCATTTCAGGCTAATATTAACCCATTTTCCCAACCTCAAAAGGTAGTTAGCAATATACAAGGAGGTACGGGGATATTTACTGCTATTAGAGGATACAAAACCAAACTTGTGATTCAGTAATTTATTTTTCGTTTACTGGTTCAAATTTTAAGTGTTTTACTGATTCCCCGGAGTCCCTAAGTTCAATTAATGAATCTATTCCAATGTTAATATGATTTTTTACAAAGTTAGCTGTTACGGCTTTGTCGCTGGCTTCTGTTTTGATGCCTTCCGGCACCATTGGATTGTCCGAAACCAAAAGTAAAGCCCCATGAGGAATTTTATTGGCAAAACCAGCAATGAATATTGTGGCTGTTTCCATATCAATACACAATGCTCGTATTTCTTGTAAATAATCTTTAAATTTTTCGTCATGCTCCCAAACGCGTCTGTTGGTGGTATAGCACATACCCGTCCAATAGTCCAAATCATATTTTTTGATGGTGTATGACACGGCCATTTGCAAACGAAAAGAAGGCAAGGCCGGAATTTCGGCAGGCATATACGAATTACTTGTGCCTTCACCACGAACGGCAGCTATCGGCAAAATAAGGTCTCCTAGTTTTGTGATTTTGCGTAATCCACCGCACTTGCCTAAAAAAAGTACTGCTTTGGGTTCAATTGCAGTTAACAAATCCATAACTGTTGCTGCCATTGGGCTACCCATTCCGAAGTTTATTATTGTAATATTTTGTGAAGTACAAGTCTGCATCGGACGATCTTTGCCATATATTTCAACCCCACCAAATCTTTCAGAAAAAAAATCAAGGTAATTTAAAAAATTAGTAAGGATAATATATTCACCAAAAACTTCCACCGGTGTGCCTGTATATCGAGGCAACCAATTGTTAACAATTTCATCTTTTGTTTTCATGTGTAAATAATCATTGATGATTCAAAGGTATTGGATTTGATTGAAGCTGCAAGTTGATTAGGTGTAAATACTTATTAAGTTTAGGTTAACTTATTTTCGATTTTAAATTTAGTGTCAGAAAATTAAATCATTGTGTTATTTCTGATATTAATAATACAATTACCTTTGTTACATGAAAAACTCAAATATTTCGCCTGCCACTGCCGCTTCGGCACTATATACTATATGTACAGTTTGGTTTTTTTGGGGATTTGTTGCCGCTTCTAATGGGGTTTTTATCCCTTTTTGTAAAAGTCATTTTCAACTCAATCAATTTCAATCTCAATTAATTGAGTTTGCCTTTTATGGTGCATATTTTATTGGATCATTGATATTATGGCTATGGTCACAAATTACCGGCATTGATATTTTAAACAAATTGGGTTATAAAAATGCCATTATTCTTGGATTGGGAATTTCAATTATTGGTGCATTGGGAATTATACCATCCGTTCATTTAGGATCATTTAACTTAATATTATTATCCTTTTTTGTGGTAGCACTTGGGTTTTCCATGCAACAAGTCGCTTCTCAGCCTTATATTATTGCTTTGGGGCCACCGGAAAGTGGTACCCACCGAATAAGTCTTGCCGGAGCAGTTAATTCTATAGGGACATTGCTTGGACCATTGGTAGTAAGCTTTATAATTTTTGGAAAAGTGGGCGCTGCAAATACAAGTGCTTCTATCACATCTATTGACACCATGTATGTAGTGCTGGCAATAGTATTTGGTGCTGCAATTGCTTTGCTATGGTTCTCAAAACTACCTGAAATCACCAATGACGAACCATTTGAAAGAGGGCTTGGCGCCCTAAAATACCCACAATTGGTATTGGGAATGATAGCCATATTTGTATATGTTGGGGTAGAGGTCACCATTCAAAGTAATATGGGCGAATTGCTTAAACAAGAGGCTTTTGGAGGATATTCAACTGCTCAAATTGGTTCATTTATATCGCTTTATTGGGGAAGTCTCATGATTGGTCGTATGACAGGCGCATTGAGTGCATTTAATATTTCAAAAGGTTTACAAAATGTATTGACTTTTTTAGTGCCAATTATAGGTTTCTTGTTGATATTAGGGGTTAACATGCTCAATGGCAATGAAGTAAGCGAGTTTTATCCTTATATACTTTGTGTAATATTGCTTGCTGCAGGAATTCTTTTTGCCAATCGCAGACCATTTATTTTGCTGTTGGTTTTAAGTGGGTTTGGAATGGCAGCAATGGGAATAGGATTGTTTTTTAGTGGTAAATTTGCACTTTATGCGTTGATAAGCGGTGGACTTTGTTGTTCGGTAATGTGGCCTTGTATATTTCCTTCAGGAATTGCCGGATTAGGTAAATATACGAATCAGGGTGCTTCATTTTTAATAATGATGATTTTGGGAGGGGCTATCATTCCTCCTTTGCAAGGCGCTATTTCCGATTCATTTGGTATTCATTTGTCCTATATAGTTCCTTTATTGGGTTTTGGTTACCTTGCATTTTTTGCTTTGAGAGTGAAGAAAGTATTGAAAGATCAAGGTTTAGACTTTGACAATATGCAAAGTGGCGGTGGGCATTGACGTGTCGAAGTATTGAAGTGTTGAGGTGTGGAAGTGTTGAGTTGTTGACGATTGGAAGTAATCAATCCCCAAATATTCAGGAGGTTATTATTTGAAATACAATTCAATTGTCTTTTTTTTAAGAACCATTAAAAATTAACTATTAGCCAACTCCAACTTTACAATATTCTCTACATGAGCCGTTTGTGGAAACATATCCACAGGTTGCGCTTCAGTAATTTTATAAACGGGATGTAATAACGAAAGGTCTCTGGCTTGCGTTGCAGGGTTGCAACTTACATATACAATTGTTTTGGCTTTGATTTGAAGCAACATTTTGATGACATCATCATGCATGCCTGCCCGAGGAGGATCAGTGATAATAACATCAGGTTTGCCATTTTTATTAACAAAATCGGCATTCAAAATTTTGGCCATGTCACCCGAAAAAAAGCTTGAATTAAGTATATTATTGGCTTTTGAATTTATAATTGCATCTTCAACTGCCATAGGAACATACTCAATTCCAACAACTTTTTTAACATATTTGGCAGCGAAAAGTGCAATGGTTCCTGTACCGGTGTACAAATCGTAAAGTACCTGTTCTTTACTCAATTCTGCCAATGCAATCGCTTTTTCGTAAAGGAGTAATGCTTGTTTGGAATTGGTCTGGAAAAATGATTTAGGGCCTATTTTGAATTTAAGCTCGTGCATTTGTTCAATAATGTGGTCATTACCATGATAACGGATTACTTCCAAATCGTGAAATGTGTCATTTCTTTTGGAATTGACTACATACATCAATGAAGTAATTTGAGGAAAAGATGTTTTAAGATATTCTAAAACCAGCTCAATTTGTGATGAATTATTTTCAAAGAATTGCACCATTACCATCAGTTGCTCATTGCTGCCAGTCCGAAACATAACATTTCGCAATAAACCATTTTGAAGTTTCACATCAAAAAAAGTGAGTTTATTATCCAATGCAAATTGTTTTAAACCATTTCGTATAGTATTAATTAATTCTGTTTGCAAATAGCAGGTTTCAATATCAAGAATTTTGTCAAATCGTCCTGGTATATGAAAGCCCAATGCATTGGCATCTTCATTGTTTTCGTTTTTCTTTTCAAACCATCGTTTATTTGAAAATGTAAATTCAAGTTTATTTCGATAGAAAAGCGTTTGCTCTGAACCAATTATGGGTTTTATGTCCGGAAAAGGGACTTTGGCAATTCGCTCCAAAGCATCTTTTACTTGTTTTTCTTTGAAAAATAATTGCGATTCATATTGGATATGTTGCCATTTGCATCCTCCACAGGTGCCAAAGTGCTTACAAACAGGTTGTGTACGCATCTGGGAATATTTGTGAAAAAATACAGGTTCCGCTTCCAAAAACTTTTTGTCGCGCCCAAATACTTTAACATCAACAATATCACCGGGAGCTACGCCAGTAACAAAAACCACTCTGCCTTCGGGTTTGGCAACACACTTACCTTCCACAGTCATGTCCAGTATTTCTACCTTCTTAATAACCTCACCATAAATAAATTTCATGATGTAAAAGTAACAAAATGTTCGTAGTTGGTGGAGTTAAGTTGGTAGTTAGTAGTTTTTAGTTAATTGAAAGTGTTCAAGTGCTATGTGTCCATGCTCTATTTTTAGAAATTATAATTTAATAAACGGAATTTAAACCTTTCAATCAATAAAAACTCATTGAGACACTAAATAAGTAGTCCAAATTATAACCAGCAGATACTAAATTTTAAAACCTTGTAATGATAATTAGGTACTTGAACACATAACACTTGAACACCTATCCCATCAAATCATCAAATCTCCAAAAAGTTAAAACGATAAATATTTTTTCTCTATCATGGCACCGATGCCATAAAGCTCATTGAGGGTTTCTTCCAGAAGTCCAAGTGCATTTTTTTCGATTTCTTCTACACTTAAGTATTTAAATTTATTAGCAATTTTTTCTAAACGGAATTCAGGGGTGGTTCTATCTAAAGGATTTCCCAAATTAATTTTGTTTAAATAAATACTTGCATGGGTTAGGTTAAATGAAAGTGATTTAGGAAACTCTACGTTCAGCATCAAAAAGTCCAAAGCATTAATTAGTGAAGGAATCGTTTTGAAATACTTCCGGCTCATGTCAAATGACTCTGTGCTTTTGAGTAAAGCCCCAATTTGATAATTGATTATGGCTTGTGCTTTTGTTCCTTTTTCAATTTTTCTGATGTCGTTTAATTTTGCAATTAATATTCTGGTGATTTGCACTGCACGTTCCAAATGCAAACCCATACTCAATATAGCCCAAGGATCGTTATGAATATGCGTATTGTCAATACATCCTTTTACAATAGAACTATTTCTATATATCATTTCACTGAAATCAAAAGGCCCTTCAGACAAAAATTCTTCATGTGAATAGCCATTTATTTCATGATAATATTTATTCAAAATCTCCCAAAACTCTGATGAAACGGTGTCACGTGCACCTCGTACATTTTCACGAGCATAATTGATTGATGCGATTACTGAATTCGGATTGTTAGGGTCGAGGCAAACAAAAAACAATACTTCTTCTTCAGAAAGCTTGTTTTCATCTATAAGTTTATTGAACTGGTAACCTACCATATCCAATATTGACTCCAAAATATAGTGTTTTTTTTGTGCTAAAGGAGCATCCAAAGAAGACAGATATTGCACTCTGGTAAAGCGCGCTATATGTTCAGCTCTTTCAATATATCTACCGGTCCAAAAAAGACTATTTCCAATTCTTGATAACATATTCTTAAACTTTATTTCCTTATTAATCAATTACATATATTTGGGTTAGTTTGAAGTAATCCAAGTATCTTTAGAACCACCTCCTTGTGATGAATTCACAATTAAGCTGCCTTTTTTAAGTGCCACTCTTGTAAGACCTCCTTTTAAAACATAGTGTCTGTTTTTACCCATGAGGCAAAATGTACGTAAGTCCACATGCCTTGGGCTAAACGAACCATCTTCATCAATATAAGTGGAATGCATGGAAAGGTTCATGACCGGTTGCGCGATGTATTTCCTACGATTGGATGCTACAACTTTTTTAAGTTTTTCAAGTTCCTCTTTGGTGCTATTGGGTCCTATTACAACACCATATCCACCAGATTCATCAACAGGTTTGATAACCAACTTATCCATATTTTCAATAACATATTTATAGTCAGCATCAAGTTCACATCTGTAAGTCGGAACATTTTTTAGGATAGGTGTTTCATTCAAATAGTATTTAATAATTTCAGGCATATAAATATAAACCGCCTTATCATCAGCCGCCCCTGTTCCGGGTGCATTCAGTATACTTACATTTCCTTCACGGTATGCTTGCATAATTCCGGGGATACCTAAAACTGAATCAGGTCTGAATACTTGCGGATCAAGGAAATCATCATCAATTCTGCGGTAAATAATATCTACTTTTTTAGGCCCGTATATGGTTTTCATATATACAAAGTTCTTGTCTACGAACAAATCTCTGCCTTCGACCAATTGAATTCCCATCCAAAGAGCCAGGAATGAATGTTCGTAATATGCTGAATTATAAGCACCTGGAGTTAAAATAACACAAGTAGGATTATCACCTGACTGTTTTGGAGCTACACTATGCATGATATTGAGCAGTTCTTCCGGATATTCCTGAACCGATTGCACAGAGTGGTCGAGGAATAAATTAGGCAGGGTTCGTTTCATGGTTTCTCTATTGGAGAGCACATAACTAACTCCCGAAGGGCAACGAACATTATCTTCTAATATATAATAGTCACCATCTGAATGACGTATGAGGTCAGTGCCTGCAATATGGACATATATGCCACCGGGAGGGTCAATACCTATCATGTGTTTATTGAAAAAAGCACAGCTTAGTATCAATTCAGAAGGCACAATTTTGTCTTTCAATATTTTTTGATCGTGATATAGGTCATATAAAAACAAATTGATTGCTTGATTTCTTTGCAAAAGACCTTTTTCAATCATTTGCCACTCTTGAAATGGAATAACTCGTGGAAAAAGGTCAAATGGGAAAATTCGTTCAACTCCCTTTGATTTATCGCTATACACATTGAATGTTATGCCTTGATTATAAAACGAATCGCGGGCATATTCGTTTAACTCACGAAAGTCTTCAAGTGAATGCCGTGCAAAATCTATAATTAATGACTGGTAGTGTGGACGTGATTTGTTTTGTTGCAAATACACTTCGTCAAATTGTTTGTCAAGGACATGATATCCCTCAAAAATATTTGAATCAAGAGTTAGGTTGCTTTTTTTCATAGACATTAATTTAATTACCAATTTTATACATCAATATAAAAATATCTCTATATAAATAGATAAATTAGGGTTATTTTAAATTCTGCCTTTAAATATTGAATATATATTTTAAAAAAGCAATGATATTGAATAAATATGCCTATTTTTTATTTTAGATATTTGTATGAATTTAATATTTAATTCTAATTTTTGAAGATGTTAATAATTTTTTGAGGTTTAATGTTGAAATTTTGTTTACAATTCGTTAACATAGTAGTATTAATAGATAATTAAACATTTAAAGTCATGGGAAACTTAGCTGCAAACTGGCTTACTGAAGGCTGGATCGATTTTGAATACAAAAAATATATGGTATTGGCTTATTTACAGGATGTTAAGAAAAATTTTGATGAACAAAAGTTATACCCTTTCCTTCAAGATTTAGTATTTCATTACCAAAATTTATCCATTTTAAAAGATAATAAAGACTTGATGAAGGAAAATTTCCCCGAAAGATTAACTACAACTGACTTCGAAAAACTTCAGTTAGTATATGAAACCATAGTGCAGGACGATGAAATAATGAAGGAAATTGAAGATATCATGGCTTTTACGATTCCTGAATTTAAAAAATTCCTTGCTGAAGGCAAAGATTTATACGAATATTTTGAAAGCAAAATGCAAATAGTTCCTATTGGAATTACACCACTACGAACAGATGAAGGTTATTTATTTGTAACCGAACATATGAAAAAAGAAACCAAAATCTATGAATACCAGGTTACGCTGTTTCAAAGTCCAGTAGATAAATATAGAGGTATTCATACTCGATTATTGGAATCGAGAAGATTGCGACTTGGTACTTCTTACGAACTTATGAAAGTAGAATTGGCAAAAGAATATCGCGACAAACCCAATCCGGCTGCATACTTGCTTGAAAGTCAGGTGTATTGTCCTCTTAATGAGAGTTTGCTTCCTATTGCCAAAAGACTGTTGGTCAAATATATTTCTTTGACTTAATTTTTATGATTTAATATTGACAGTTATACCATTTAGAATTTGGAAATTTGCATTTAATACCTCACCCTAAATCCCTCTTCGAAAATGGAGAGGGACTTTTTAGGTTTTTATAAAACGGTTATTATTTTTTTAAGTAAAATTGTTAAGATTTTTTTGAAACGGATTTATTAATTGTCGTTTCCAATATTTGATTACCTTTACGCCTTTATTTTGGTAATTAATAAGCATGTTTTTAAATAAAATTCAACAAAGGAAGTCAGGCGTATTGTTGTACGGAATTACCCCTCCTAAGTCACAAACACCCCCTGAAAAAGTTGTAGAAATAGCCCAAAGAACACTCGAGAGGCTTCATAATTTGGATATAGATGCACTGGTTGTTTATGATGTTCAAGACGAATCGGCTCGTACAACGGAAGAAAGACCTTTTCCATTTGTAACCGCATTAGATCCTTTTGAGTTTTCAGTAAATCACCTACACACACTTAAAATTTCAAAAATCATATATCGACCGGCCGGTAAATTTACAAAAGATGAACTTGCTGCCTGGCTTGATGGATTGCATAAACATAATTTTTATCCGGTTTTTGTGGGAGTTCCAGCCCCTGATTTTAAAGTTAAAACAAGTTTAACTGAAGCATATCAAATATGGAGCAAAAATAAAGGTACTTCAGTAATTGGAGCGGTTACTATTCCTGAACGTCATGCAGTGTTAAAAGACGAAGACATTCGAATAATGGACAAAATGAATTCGGGTGTATCTTTTTTTGTATCTCAGTGCGTTTTTGATGTTGATTTTGCCAAAAAAGTAATTGAAGATTTAAGTGCATCCTGCATAATGCATGGGAAAGAACTCCCAACAATCATATTTACAATCACTGCTTGTGGATCTATCAAAACATTAGAGTTTATGGAGTGGTTAGGCATTCATATTCCAGACCCATTGAAAAGTGAACTTAAAGCTTCTGAAAATATTCTTGCGAAATCGCTTGAAGTATGTATTGAAATTGCTGCAGAATTAATAAAATATTGCTCATCCAAATCTGTGCCCTTTGGATTCAATGTTGAAAGTGTAGCCATTCGCAAAGAGGAAATTGAAGCTTCTATTTTCTTAACAAATAAGATTGGAAGTATGCTTAAAGAGGCTGGAATCAGAAAATAATTTTGTAAAACGAAATTGTTATCAAAGCGTAACCGAAGTTTTTGATGCTTAACTTTTTTTAATGAGATAAACACGATACACCGATTTATTTCATGCATTTTGTACCATTTTCTATTAGAAAATATTATTTACAAAAGTGTATTTATTAAAATTTTCATATTTAACATCTTCAAAATACTTGTGTCATAAATTTTGAAAAAACATTTTTTTATTAGAAATTCAATAAAATATATTAGAATATTAATATTTTTTAAATGACTATTTTCAATCTAAATGGATAAAAATGACAAAATTATTATATAAAAAAAGCCTTCTATGTTTATCACTTATATCAATAGTTTGCTCTGCTCAAACGCTTACAATTGATGCATCTAATTCGGGAAAACGACAAGTAATTGATGGATTTGGAACTTGCTTATATGGCACGCCAGGTGAACAAACATGGTTTCAAAACTTGTATTACGATGATGCAAAATGTTCCATTTTAAGGTTCGACATCACACCCACTTTTAGATCGCCTTATTCCGATTACACCTACAATTCTCCTTGGTTTCACAATAATCCTTCCCTTCCCGGACCAGAAAATAATAATGTTAGAACTTACACTGGCGCATCGGACTACACCCGCTTATTTGCAGGAAGAAATGCTCAAATTGCAGTAATGGGACCTAATATTGACAACAATGTTTTGCTATTTGATTATAATTTTGAAGCACCAAGAGTCGCAAGTGCTATGGCAGTTGCAGGTGAGAATAGAAAATCACAATTGGGTGATTTTAAATTGATTGGCTCTATGTGGTCACCGGCACCTTGGCTTAAAATTTCGTCCGGAAATGTAAATACAGGAAATAGTTGGCCATTGCCAGTGAACAGCCCTCCATATCCATTTATTTGGAATGGAAACTTTGTAGGAGGCAAACTTGATGTGAGCAATACACCACTTGCGATATTCAATGATGGTATACAAAATACTAGTGCCCTTACGCAATATGCCCGTAGTACCGCAGCCTATTTAAGAGGATTTCAAAACCGAAATAATGTTAAGTTTTATGCAATTAGCATTCAAAACGAATTGAATTTCGAAACTTTTTACCATAGTTCGTTTTATCCTCTTTCGTCACAATATATTGCTGCAGCTGTGGCAGTTAGGAGAGAATTGGATAAATATGCCGATTTGAAACATATTAAAATAATGGGACCTGAGGATTTGCTTAGTGGTGCTGATTATGCACTTTGGCAATATGGTGGAGGCTCTACAACGGTACACAAAAATCTACAATACTTGCAAAATATTGGTGCCGATACTGCTGCCTCAAGAGCTGTTGACTTTTTCTGTATTCATGGGTATGCGGCTGATGGGGTAAGTTCAGCAGGAGCTAATCCATTATCATGGGAACGTTGGGCTAACGGTTGGACTTCTTCACCAGGTGGTGCTATTCCAAATACAGTGAAAGGATTTAACTTTTACAACAAAAAATCATGGATGACTGAAACCTCAGGTGAAGATCCTGCATGGCTATCTCCATCTAGTGGGTTTCCAAATAATGGTGGATTTAGTGTTGCATTAAACATTCATCAAGCACTTACTACCGGCAATGAAAGTGGATATGTATATTGGCAAATGGCCGATGGAGGGTCTAATTCATCAGGAGCAACTTTATCTGGTTCCTCTGATCAAGCAACAGCTTCAAAGTACAATGCTTTCAAGCATTTTTCAAGATTTATTAGACCTAATTCTGTTAGACTAAGTTCAACGATTACAGGTAGCAATGTGTTAGCAAGTGCCTATGTGAATAATATAGGCAATGACTTGACAATTGTTTTAATTAACTCAAATAATTCAACGCAAAACGTAACGGTAAATGTGCCTACTTCTGTCATCAATGGACAATCATTTAATGCATATACCAGTCGTAATGGAAGCATGTGGGCTAGTTCGGTGGTAACTAATGTTGGGAATACCCTCACATTATCGATGCAAGCATATAGTGTAGTTACCTTAAACGCATATAACCCTAACATAGCAACGCTATCAGTAAGTCCCACTATTCTGAATTTTACAAGTACGGGAAGTTCACGAACATTAACTGTTGCTAGTAACATCAATTGGACTGTAACTGAAAACGCAAGTTGGTTATCTACTTCTGTTATTACCGGAACCGGAAATGGTACCATTTTGGTAACAGCTTCAAATAGCACATTAACAGGAATAAGAGTAGCACAAATAACAGTATCAGGAAGTGGAATAAATAACTTTATAAATGTTACCCAAACAGGTATAACACCAAATTTAAGCTTTAGTCAAGCCAATATTTCTTATACTTCGGCAGGTGGAACAACTGCCGGAAATATCTCTTCTAATATTTCTTGGACTGTGTTCAAAAATGCAACTTGGTTGAGCTTGAATGTGAGTTCAGGAACCGGTTCAGGAGGATTATCAATCACAGCTTTAGCTAATACTTCTACAGGTACCCGATTTGGTGTAATCACTTTGTCGGGAGGAGGAATCACTCAATTAATAAACGTTACCCAAACTGGAGTAACGCCTAATTTGAGCTTTAATCAAGCCAATATTTCTTATACTTCGGCAGGAGGAACAACTGCCGGAAATATCTCCTCTAATATTTCTTGGACTTTGTTCAAAAATGCAACTTGGTTGAGTTTGAATGTGAGTTCAGGAACCGGTTCAGGAGGTTTATCTATCACAGCTTTAGCTAATACTTCTACAGGTACCCGACTTGCTACAATAACTTTAACTGGAGGTGGATTAACTCAATTTATTAATGTTACTCAAACAGGGGCAAATGCAAATTTGACTGTAAGTCCTTCCGCATTAAGTTATTTAACAACCGGAAGTACTACTATTGTAAGTATTACAAGTAATATTAATTGGTCAGTGTCCAACAATACTTCATGGATTTCATTAAATACATTAAGTGGTTTTGGAAATAAATTGATAAATGTAACTGCATCGAATTATACGGTTGTAGGAATCAGAACCGGAATGGTCACAATTTCTGGAAATTCTATTAATTGTATCGTTTCTGTTACTCAAACGGGTGTATCAGAAAGTCTCTCCATTGGTAATAATAATGTTTCCGTTACTGGTGAAGGAGGCATTCAAAATATTCAAATTAATTCGAACAGTAGTTGGAGCATAATCGGTATCCCTATTTGGTTATCAATTCAACCACAAAGTGGTGTAGGAAATGCCAACCCAATATTAACAGTAAATTCAAACAATACGAGTTCTGATAGGACTGTAATTCTTACAATATCTGGATTAAATATTAATCAAATTTTAACTGTAAATCAAGGGATTATCATATCAATTCCAGGAAATAATACCAATCCGGGTGTAAATACAACACCCGGAGTATCATCCATATCAGGCAACAACAATGGACCTGACACAACCTTAGGTATTAATACCCTCGGTGGCATTAACCATATCAATAAAAGTGAAGATTCTGAAACCTTACTAATATCCCCAAATCCAGTGTTAAGGGCATCTACTGTTTATTTCAACAAATTAATCAGCTTTAGTTTATTTGATATTTATGGAAATCTGATAGCCTCCTACTATTTAGTTGACAATTTTCAACTTGGAACTCTAGCCTCCGGGATATACCTAATCAAAACTTCTGAGAATGAAATAAGGCGATTGTTGGTAGAATAATTCAAAACCATTTCTTCTTTTTGAAATAGTAAAGCATTCCACAAGTTGAAATTATCATTATTCCCCATACCACTATGTATCCATACGGATTTCTTAACTCAGGCATATATTCGAAATTCATGCCATAAATACTTGTAATAAAGGTAAGAGGAATAAAAATTGTGCTAATTACGGTAAGAACCTTCATTACCGTATTAAGTCTATAGCTGGTGCTTGAAAGATATATTTCTATACTTCCTGCAAGCATATCCCTATATAGTTCAATAGAATCAATAAGTTGCACCGTATGGTCATAAATATCGCGCAAATATATGGTAGTATTATTGGTAATAAGTTCACTATCATTGCGTTGTAACTCACTTACAATTTCTCTCAGCGGCCAAATGGATTTGCGCATGAACATCATTTCACGCTTCATTCGGAATATCTCCAAGAGTAATTTATTATCTGTTTTAAGTAAAACCGAGTTTTCGAGTTCTTCAATTTTATCACCTTGACACTCTAATACTGTAAAGTAATCGTCAATCACTACATCTATTAAGCTATATGCCAGAAAATCAGGGCCTGCATTAATAATCCTATCCTTTTTAGTTCTTAGTTGATTTCTTATAGGTTCAAATGGGTCGCCAGGCTTGTTTTCTTGAAAGGTAAGCACATAATTTTTGCCGAAAACAATACTTAATTGTTCGGTTTCCATTTTTTTCTCTTCTTTATTAAAAGTGAGCATTTTGAGCACCACAAATATATAATTTTCAAAAGTCTCTGCTTTAGGTCTTTGAGTGGTGTTCACCAAATCTTCAAGTACCAAAGGATGAAGATTGAAAAATTTGCCAATTTTCTCTATCTTATCTACCGAATGTAAGCCATTAATATCTATCCAATTAATACCTTTACTTGGAAGAGTAGTAATTAATTCAGCCACATCATGCCCAGTCTTTTCTACTGTGAAATCGGATGAGAAATTAATGAGTCTATAACTTACAATATCATCAGAATGGCTCCCTACAAAAAATATAGTGCCTGGAGCCTGTCCTGATTTTTTACTTGCATGTATAGTATGTTTGTGTTTTCTTTTACTCATTTTCTAGAGTTCTCTCACCCAAATATTTCGGTACGATACCGGATTGCCGTGATCTTGTAACTTAAATGGTGCTTTGTCATGCATTTTGTACACAGGCAACCCAATGTACATCGAAGGTCCTTTAATTTCGGTATTATTTTGAACCACTACACCATTATGAATGGCTGTGATTCGTGCCGGAGAAGTAAGCAAGCTGTCTTTGTTAAAAGTAGGCGCTGTATAAATAATATCATACGTTTGCCATTCTCCCGGTTTGCGACATGCATTTACAAGCGGAGGCGTTTGTTTGTAAATAGACCCTGCTTGACCATTGCTATACGTTTTATTATTGTAGTTATCAAGCACTTGCAACTCATATATTTCTTGCAAAAATATACCGCTATTACCTCTGCCTTGTCCTTCACCTTCAACTACTGCTGGGGTACGCCATTCAATGTGCAACTGTATGCTACCAAATTTTTGTTTGGTTTTAATATCTCCTGTTCCTTTTACCACCGTTAAAGCACCGTCTTTCACTTCCCATTTGGCTGGGCTGCCATCAAGGTGCGTAAATGCACTTGCATCTTTGCCATTAAATATAACTATTGCATCTGAAGGAGGCATATTATTGCCACTTGCTGAAACTACCCTAGGCTGTGGTTCCCATACTTCCGTAGCTTTAGGATCCGTAATTTGTGCATTTGTAAAAAGAAAAGATATTATTCCTGAAAGAATAAAATAGGATGTTTTTTTCATTGATTTGCTATTTAAAATTTCACAATGTTCTATAAAAAATGGTACAATTAAAACTAATGAAGTAATTTTGAAATTTATAAGTTAAATAAATATTATGATTTTACCAATTGTTGCATATGGCGATGCAATTTTAAAAAGACGCTCATTAGATATTGAACCTGGTCACCCAGATTTGTCTACATTGATCCAAAATATGTATGATACTATGTACGAGGCTAATGGCGTAGGGTTGGCAGCACCTCAGGTGGGAAAAAACATTCGTTTATTTATAACAGATGGCAGTGCCATAGAATCGTTAAAGGATGCGGGGTTCAAAAAAATTTTTATAAATCCAATTATTATTAATGAGGAAGGCGAACCTTGGATATATGAAGAAGGTTGCTTGAGTATTCCGGGTATCAGAGAAAATGTTTCTCGGAAACCTAATGTTCGAATACAATATTTGGACGAAAATTTTAAACCATTCGATGAAACATACAATGGCATTCAGGCGAGAATTATTCAGCATGAGTATGATCATTTGGAAGGGAAATTATTTGTGGAATATCTACCGGCACTGAAAAAACAAATTCTTAAAGGAAAACTCTCAAATATCAGTAAAGGTAAAGTTGAGGTGGATTATCGAATGCGTTTCCCATTCAAAAAATAATTTATGTTACAAAAAGTAATAGCAATTGCCTTCATAGGATGTATCGTTGTTGCTTGTTCCAAAAAGTTGGATTTAAATCCAAGTACCGACCTTGGAACATACTTTTATCCCATTACTAAGGGCAAGTTTGTAATATATGATGTAAGCAAAATTAAATATTCATTTTCATCGAAAAATGATACGCAAATTTATCAATTAAAAGAAGTAGTAGGAGATACTTTTACCGATTTGGAAGGAAATATTGGATATGCACTGTTGAGATATAAAAGATATTATACTAACAAATCTAATCTTTCTGGACTAAAGGACTCTAGTTGGACAGTTGATTCGGTTTGGAATTTCAGATCTGATAATTTTAACACAGTGGTTTTTGAAAGCAATACACCTTACATTAAACTTTCGTATCCGATTGAACTAGGCAAGTCATGGAATGGTAATGCATTGAATACCAAAAAGATACAAAACTTTAAAATTTCAAAAAAAGGCATTAAAATCAATTTCGGTGATATAGTGGTTGACAACGTTATAGAAGTAACCCAAAGTGCTGATTCTAATGCACTTGAACGAAATATTGTGAAAGAAAAATATGGACAAGATATTGGTTTGGTTTTTATTGAAAAAAGAATATTTGATGATGCCTGCAAATATAATTTTGAAAATAAACCTTGTGTACCGGGCGCTAAAATTGCTTCAGGAATCATATATTCACAAAAAATTATAGCACATGGGTTTGAAAAACCTTAAATTAATAAGTATCATATTGGTTATTTTTTCCTTAACTACGTATGCGAAACTACCTAAATTTAAATATGCAGTTTATTTTGTAGACAAAAAGGGAACTTCATATGCTGTTTCAGAACCCAAAAAATTTCTTAGTGATCGTGCATTGGTACGAAGGCTAAAGCAAAATATACCCATCACTGAAAAAGACCTTCCTGTTTCACAAACTTATCTGGATTCGCTCAAATGGTTTAATGCAGCAGTGTGGTACACTTCAAAGTGGTTCAATGCAGCTTATGTGATATGTGATAGTGAAGAAATCAAGAAAATAAAGGAACTAAGTTTTGTTACCAAAATTCAAATTCTAAAAAACAGTATAGACACCATTCAAGTTAATGGTCGTTCGCAACGAAAATCAAAAGGACCGAGCAAATTTAGGATTACCACAAGCCAATATGGTGGATCGGCCAACCAGATTCAAATGCTATGTGCCGACCAAATGCATGAAGAAGGATACAAGGGTAAAGACATGCTTATTGCAGTGTTTGATGGTGGATTTAGAAACGGAAATGGATTATATTATTTCGATCATTTGTACAAGCAAAAACGCATTATTGACACTTTCGATTTCGTTGATAGAAACCGAAGCGTATTTGACGATGGCGATTCAGAACATGGAACAAGTGTGTTATCGACAATTGCTGCATATGCTCCCGGTAGTTTAATAGGTACCGCGTATGAGGCTTCTTTTTTATTATATCGTACTGAAGATGAGGCTACGGAATACCCAATAGAAGAATTTAACTGGTTATTAGCAGCAGAAAAGGCTGACAGTGCCGGTGCTGACATTATTAACTCTTCGCTAGGCTATACTACTTTTGATGATGGAGCCTTGAGTTACGTTTATAAAGATTTGAATGGCAAAACAACCATAGTAGCACGTGCAGCATCCCATTGTGCTCGAGTGGGAATGATAGTAGTTAACAGTGCCGGCAATGAAGGTGGTAAATCATGGAATTACATTTCTTCACCGGGTGATGCGGACTCAATACTTACTGTTGGTTCGGTTGACAAAGATGGTAATCCTTCGGCCTTCAGTGGATTTGGACCTACATCTGACAATCGAGTAAAGCCTGACATTTCTGCTAAAGGCTCCGGTACCACTATTGGCAAATCAAGCAACACTATAAGTACTGGCAACGGCACTTCTTTTTCCTCACCGGTGGCAGCAGGATTTGTGGCTGGGATGTGGCAGGCTTTTCCAGAGCTTAATAACATCGAATTGATTAACTTGATTAAGAAAAGCTCCAATTTAAGTGCTGCTCCTAATAATAAGTCCGGTTGGGGAATTCCTTGCTATACCAAAGCCAAAATTGCTTATTTGGCAAAGGAAAATAAATTGTATGCAGCCAGTGTTTCTGCCAATATATACCCTAATCCTGCCACTACTGGTCCAATTATATTTGGCGTAACTCAAAACGACACAGGCAAAACATATAGAATTGAAATATTTAATACTTCTGCTTCTTTACTTTTTTCACAAGTAATTAATAACGCACAAATTTCCAATGAATTGAACTTAGATATCAAATCTTTGAGTTCGGGATTGTATTTTGTTAAAGTATGGAACGATGAATTTTCAAGAATTTATCGGTTGGTAAAAAACTAATAAATTGTTAAGTAAGCGAATTATACCCTGCCTCGATGTCAAAGATGGCAGAACCGTGAAAGGAGTCAATTTTTTAAATTTAATTGATGCAGGTGATGCTGTAGAATTGGGTCATTATTATGCCGAACAAGGAGCTGATGAACTTGTTTTTTTGGACATTACAGCAACCATCGAAAAACGTAAAACTTTAGCCGAGCTGGTAAGAAAAGTAGCCAAACAAATTAATATTCCATTCACAGTAGGCGGTGGCATTGCCACCATTGAAGATGTATCGGTAATGCTCAATAATGGTGCTGATAAAATATCAATAAATTCGCATGCCGTTAAGCATCCGGACCAAATAGAAGTACTTGCCAAAGAATTTGGTAGTCAGTGTATTGTTGTTGCTATTGATACAAAATTAGTTAATGGAATACATACGGTTCATACCCATGGCGGACGTAATCCCACATCATTAAACACTATCCAATGGGCCAAAGAAGTGGAGAACAGAGGTGCCGGGGAAATTTTGCTCACTTCAATGGATCATGATGGCGTCAAAAATGGATTTGCAAATGAACTTACATCAATCATATCAACTCAAGCTAACATTCCAATAATTGCTTCAGGGGGCGCAGGAAATATGATGCATTTTAAAGAAGTGTTTGAACAAGGTAAAGCCGATGCGGCACTTGCAGCCAGTATTTTTCACTTTAAGGAAATAAGTATAGTGGATTTGAAAGAATATTTGGAAAAGGAAGGTGTGTGTATTAGATTGTAGTGACCTGTTTTAAAAATTATTTAGATACCAATTAAGCTACTCCTTCACCAATTTCCCTTTCCATACATCAAACCTATAAAAATAAATACCTTTGGGTAAATCGCTGATATTCACAACTTCTTTTTTGGTTGTTATTTCCCATCGCATTGCTTCGTTGCCATACATACTATATAGGATAAAACTGCCTGTAGTTTCGGTTTCGATGGTGAGTTCGCTTTTTGTAGGATTTGGATAAACCTTGATTGAAGATTGACGATTAACGATTTCAGATTTTTGATTTTCCTTCGACAGGCTCTGGATGACACAATTGGCTCCAATACAAGTATTTGTAGGCTTGGTTCGGTCGATGGTGAATTGTAACAGATTTTTCGAATACACACATCCATTGCTGCCGGTTATTGAAATAATTACCTCCCCACTTGTTACTTTGGCGGTATCTTTGAAAATAAAAGATGCTTCAGGTTCATTTGAATATTTATTAATTACCAGCCATCGAATGCCAGTTATACTTAGCCCAGGATCGCAGCCACTATAGCTGGCAATGGTAACTGTATCGCCTTTTTGGAAGAAATTATAACTTGGGTAACATTTATTGATGGTACATGGGTTAGGGGGGAGGCATGAAACTATGGTTATGCTTTTAATGCCTGTTACCGTTCCATATAGATTGGAGGCGGTGACGGTAATTATTGCCTCCCCCTGACCCCCTCCGGAGGGGGAAAACAGCCTCACCCCCGCCCCCTCTCCTACAGAGAGGGGAGTGCCGGTGCCTGTACTTACATACCATTTATAATTTACACCTATTTGAGTAATAACCGAATATGTTGAAGAAGTGCCACTACAAACCGTATTTGGACCGACAATGGTAGGTTGCACAGGTGGGCTGCAATCAATAATCGTTATATTTTTAGTTCCTGATATTGTACCATTGAAGTTGAAGGCGGTGATGGTCAAAAGCCTCACCCCCGGCCCCTCTCCAAAGGTGGATAGCAGCCTCACCCCCGCCCCCTCTCCTTCAGAAAGGGGAGTGCCGGTGCCAGTACTTACATACCATTTATAATTTACACCTATTTGAGTACTTACTGAATATGTAGCCGTAGCCCCTGCACATACCACATTTGGGCCTATGATGGTAGCGATTTGTGGAATAGCACAAGCGGTTACCGTAACCACATGATATACAGGCCAGCTCGTAACCGTACCCGTTTGCGCATAACCGCTAATGGTATGCACTCCCGGAATACTACATAAAATGGTAAGTAAGCGTGCGGTGGAAGCATGTCCCGAGCTTGCCTCGGGAGGGAGGGCCAGGGTGGGGCTTAAAGTTAGGGAGGGGCATGAAAACCCCACCCCCAAGCATGTAGGCAAGCCCGTAAGGGTAAGAGCAACCGTTTGACCCACACATGCAGTATTAGGCCCTGAAAGGGTGTAGCTCAGGCGGTCTTCAATTTTGCCAAGGTCTATATTATCAATAAGTAAATATTTAGTGTATGAATTATTTAATATAGAATCGTAACCCCAAGGTGTAAAAGCTATACTGTTGTAATTACTATCGGGTTTAAAAATGCCACAACTTTGATTCCAGATGTCGTAATTGACGACATCTCTTGATTTATACACAAAGTTTTTACGACTACAATTACTAGTACCCATTGTTACATAAATAAAACCAGGAAAAGATGTGTTGGGGGGACTCGCGCAAAAAGATTGACTTTGAGCAGCAAACAAACTCACAAAATACATACTATCTTTATTTAGTGCCTTAGATAAGTTTTGACCAATAGTTTCAGAACCATTTAAATAAGCCCCTTTAAAAAAACCTATATACTGAATCCCATTATTTGGAAGTAAATTTAGACACCATGATGCTGGTTGGTAATCAGGAGTTTGTGCACAAACAGACCAAAATGGAATTGGGGTATAATTCCAAGCAAAAAATCCGCCTTCTAAAGAACCATTGTTAATATATTGTGCATTTGAATAAAAAGAAAAGCAAGTGAATATAATTATCCACTTGCTTTTACATATGTAAGCTATTTTGGTCAAACGAACTATTGCTTAATTACTTTTTTGACTTGCGTACTCCCTTGATTAATAAGCTTAACCGTATATACGCCAAGCGAATTAATATTCGTTACGCTTACTTCATTCATTCCTTCATTTTTGGATTGCCCGGAATTAGTATAAACCAGATTACCTATGACATCAAATATGAAAAGAGTATAACTTTCATCCTTACCCAACTCAAACCGCACATTCAATTCATTATTAAATGGATTAGGGAACACTGAAAATTCATTATTATACTCAAATGGATTTTCGGGTGCTTCCAATCTTAAACCAGGAGTAGTTGTGCCACACACTTGATAGGTAGTAATGGTTAAAGGAAAGACATTTATTGAAGCATTACCTATTCCTTGTCCAAATCCACTATTCTCATCACTCGCTCTATAATAGTTCCAGCTGCCAGTAAGTGATGTGGCAGCATATAATTGAAATGGCACATTGATAAACACATTCGCAGCAGGTACTGTTGTGTTACCTTGGTTGGCAAAGCCAGGCACTGTACCCGTGGTAGAGGTTACAAAACCATAGGTGGTGTTTTTGAATGTATTACAAGTTATTTGTGCTTTGCAATATAAATCCGTACCATCAATGGCAATAAAGTTATTGACAAAATAGTTTTGCTTTACCTGTATCAAGCCAAAATTACATCCTCGATTGAGCATACCTTTGTACATACCTGATATTGTATTGTGTTCGATAAATACATTGTAAAATGGGGTACCACCCGGACAAGTAAGGTCGATACCATATGGAGAATAGCCATCAGTGGGCACTGTTCCTGGGTTATATATGTAATTGCGCTCAATGTGAAAATCTCCAAAACAATCAATAGCCCTTAGAGAAATGCCTGATGCCGAATTGGCGTTGTAATCAAGCTTAATAGTATTGCCTACAAGATATGAACTTGGAATGCCCGGGTTATACGAGTTAATGGTATATCGCCAAATATCAAATGTGTTATTGATTAAGTTAATGCGACTTGCTCCATAAAATCTTACTCCAAACTCTCCTTTATTGAATAAATTTCCTGAAACAGTCATATATTGAGTGTCTGCATTTTCAAATCGAAGTAATGTTGAACTTGTTACCGAAATACAAGGTATCAAAATATTATCACATCCCAATACATTATTACGGATATAATTGCCTCCACCCATGGTAGTGGGATAAGTACTTTTAATAATAAATGAGTGGTCATTTCCTTGAATTACAGAGTTTTCAACTCTAATTAATGAGCGAGGGTCTGTATATATTGAATAAATTCCACCCTTTACCAAAGAAGGCGTTCCTGTAACAACATCAGAAGTCATCACAATGCCTGAATTTGAAGTTATATATACACCCCAAAAAGGGCTCGGACATAGGTTTACAATTTGTCCTCCAGTGATGCTTAAAACGGCATTGTCAAGGCTAATATTATATGTAGGTCCCACATTCAGTGATGAACCAAATGGCAATAAAAAGTTACCATTACTTAAAGTTACATTGCCATTAACTTGATAGCTACCATTAAACACGATTGTACTTCCACCTGCATTTATTGTAGATACTACAGTACCATTGCCAATAGTACTTGGCAGCGTAGTATTGCTGTAAAAATCACCACAGCAAATATTACTACTCACGCTTATCACCCTACTTTGGTTTGTAACTCCTGTACAAAGTCCTCCGGTAATACTTACTGTAATGGTGGCTGTGCCATCAGTATTTCCGGTAATATTGGCATATCTGCCATTGCTCGAAACTAAACTTGCTGCACCCGTAACATTCCAAGTATAAGTAGCACCAGATATGCTATTAACCATATATGTATTTGACTTAGAGTTACATGTAATATTTGACCCTGATATGGAACTTAGGTTTTGCGTGCCATTTATGGTACCACTAAACACCACTCCTGTCACTGTACCACATCCATTAATATTTCTGGCTACAATGTTTATTACACCCGTAGCCGTAGGAAGCACCGAAAGGTTATTGCCATTGACAGTAATTAAAGCATTGCCCGATATGCTCCAGTTGTGCCATACGCCCGGAAGTGATGCTACCGAATAGGTACTTAACTGGTTCAAGCATAACTGGTTGCTGCCTGATATAGTTGGGGCAGTGGATGTTCCACTAATAATCAATGAAGATACGGTTCGAACGGCACTGGCACAAGCTGTACGTGCAACATTGTCGCTGTAAAGCGAAATAATGGCTGTACCCAAAACGGTTGTGGGCTGCAATAAAGCAGTTCCTAAAATAGACTGGTTGGTAGGGCTTGTCCATCCAGACCATATAGGTGAAATGGTATATGGAACATTAACAGACCACATATTGCGGAAATAGCCATAATTAGGCGTGCCTGTAAAAGTAGCTGTGGTATTAATGCAAATACTAGGTGGACCTGATACATTGGGTTGAGCGGGTGTTTCAAATTCGGTAAATGTAAACACCGCAGAAGTAGTTGTACCACAACCATTAATCGCTCGTACTACAATATTGACGTTATTAATGCCGGAGGCGGTAGGTATCAAAGTCATGCTGTTTCCGGAAGATATTGAAAACTTTACTACCGCTAATTTTTTTAGTAATTACAGACAAGCTATTGACATCAACCACAACTACTTTCCTGTAGAATTAAAATCGCTTTATGAGGATAAAATCAAACTTTTAAAAGAAAAGGTTAAGTTTTTGGAAATGCAAGGGAAGTAGGCGCTACCTGAAATTGATAAATTCAATTACAACTATATAAAATACAGAGTGATGCTTTTTTGGGTTTAGTATTTCTAAGTTTCAAGTAAGTTTAATCAAAACCACGAAAGCAAAAATTTAATCTGCGACTGCAAAAGCAAGCATAGATTATATGTCCATTTAAAAATTTCTAAATTTTAACAGCCTCCAAGGGATCAAGGCACTCTTTTAATAATTTCTTATTTGTTTTTTTAAGTATTGGGTGCTTGAAATCAGGTGCAATTTCACAAAGGGGAAGTAAAACAAACTTTCTATTTTGTATTTCCGGATGAGGCACAATTAAATCAGGGGTATTAATGATTGTGTTGTCAAAAAATAGAATATCTAAATCTATCGTTCTCGGGCCCCATTTTTCTGTTCGTATTCGACCTAATTTTAACTCTATTTCGAGTAAAACATGTAATACAAAAGTGACCTTAAAAGATGTTCGAAGTTCAATTACCTGATTTAAAAAATCGGGTTGGTGCGTATTACCCCAGGCTTTGGTATTATATAAGTGCGATGCTTTAGAAACCTTTCCTAATTTTTGGTCAATCAGTAAAATGGCTTTATTCAAATTGGCTTGTTTGTCGCCAACATTGCTTCCTAAGCCTATATACACTGTATGAGAGGCATCGGACAGCATTTCATTGATTACTTGCCACTTACCAACTCGGCTTCAACTACATTAGCTCTGAATTCAGAAGCTTTTTTCACGGTTTCAGCAGTTGCATCAGGATATTTATTTGCCAATTGGCGTGGAGGACCATCTATATCACCATACACATATTTGTCGGCAGGTCTGGCATCGTCAATTTTAAGTTTTGCATATTGTGCGCCACAAGAAAATGTAAGTGTAGCAATAAAAGTAAGGGATACGATTTGTGTGATTTTCATCATTATCTTATTTTATGTGAGCAAATTAAAAGATTTATTTGAAACTTTAAAAACATCCTTATCGAAACAATTATAAATTTTTAATGGATTTGGTATGTGCTTCCACTATTTCTTCAATGATTTCATCTGTAATTGCAGTAGAAACAAACAAACTTTCATACTGCGAGGGTGCCAAATACACGCCTTTGTCCAGCATTTCATTAAAATATTTTGCAAATAATTTTAAGTCTGAGGTTTTGGCAGTTTCAAAATTTGTAACCTTTTGATTCGTAAAAAATAGACTATACATGGAACCTACTTGATTTATTGTAAAATCTAAGCCTGCATCCTTGTTGGCTTTTGTAATTCCGGAAGTTAGTTTTTGGGTGTTCTTATTTAAGATCTGATAAATTTCAGTGTGCGATTTTAAGTAATTCAATATAGCCAATCCAGCTGCCATTGCTACCGGATTGCCCGATAGTGTACCTGCTTGATATACTTTGCCAACCGGTGATACAAATTGCATTATTTCTTTTTTGCCTCCATAAGCACCTACAGGTAGTCCACCTCCTATAATTTTACCCATTGTTGTAAGGTCCGGAGTAATATTAAATAACTCTTGAGCACCTCCCGGAGCAAGTCTGAAACCCGTCATTACCTCATCAAATATTAATAAGATATTATTTTTCGTACATAAATCTCTAAGTCCCTGCAAAAAACCTGGTTCCGGGGGTACACAACCCATATTTCCAACTACCGGCTCAACAATAATGCAAGCAATCTGGCTTTTATTTGCCTCAATTAATTGATTTACAAATTCAAGATTGTTGTATGGGGCGGTTAAAGTGTCGTTAGCAACTCCTTGAGTTACTCCCAAACTATCGGGTTCTCCATTGGTAATTGCTCCACTGCCTGCGGCTATCAGAAAACTATCACCATGTCCATGATAACATCCTTCAAACTTTATTATCTTATTTCTGCCTGTATATCCTCTTGCCAATCGAATGGCCGCCATACATGCCTCTGTGCCTGAATTCACCATTCGTACCATTTCTACTGAAGGAATCATCGAAATAATTAATTCAGCCATTGCATATTCCCGTTCTCCGGGAGCACCAAAAGAAGTAGAACCTTTTACAGCTTCAATAATGGCATCTTCAATTTCCGAAAATCCATGTCCAAGTATCATTGGTCCCCAAGAGCCAATCAGGTCGATATATCTATTACCATCAACATCGTACAAATACGGTCCTTTGGCCTTTGACATAAATACAGGCGTTCCGCCAACCGACTTGAATGCTCTTACAGGAGAATTAACTCCTCCGGGAATTATCGTTTGTGATTTTTGAAAATATGCTGCACTTTTTAATCTATTCATTCAATTATTTTGGAGGATTTGCCAGTATAAGTTTATAATCTTCAATTTTTACAATGGGAACAAATGCATTGTCGTTTTGCCCATTATACCAAATGTAACTGTATGCATACGCCTTTTGTAATTTGGCATCACGTATTGTATTTGAAGTAATATTATTAGGTTGATTAAGTAGATTTTTGCCATAAAATAACATCAAATCATATCCCAAATAAGCATATGAAGAAGGAGGAAGACCCATTTTGTCAAAATAATTATAATAAAATGATGCATTTGGTACACTATCACGCATAATGTAATCAGGGGCAATAAAATGAGTATTGTGAAGTGCAAACTGTCCAGGACTAATCGAAGCAAAATCGAGCCAAGAGGCAGGAGCAATAATTGGAATATCTTTGGCCGTTAGCTTTGGTCCGAGCAGGTCTTCTTTTTTCTTTTTGTCTTCTTCTTCTTTTTTGCGTTCTTCATCAGAACGGGTGTCTTTATAAGTGGCGGTGCGTTCAACCAAAACCGTTTCAAAATAAGTGTATATATTGGCAGCCAAAGTTGGATCTGAGGAAGAAACAAATACATGACCTACAGTGTCAATCACAGGGAATAGCTTATTCATAATAGGTCCAAAATAATTGCTGATTTCTTTGGGTAATTTTCTGAAAAGCAAAACGTTGCCTCCTATTGCTTCATATTCCGATCGATATGCCTTAGCTATTAGCGAATCAGCCAATTCATTACCATAAATAATAACACAATTAGATTTGCGGGTAAAATTTTGAAATGCAAAGTCTGCCGAATTTCTACCCATAGTTTCATACCCTGGTTTCCATAAAAAATAATTGGGGTTAAACAAAGAATTGAACGCATTATTGCTCAATGGATTAATTACAATTACATTTTTATCTTTTGAAAATCGACTAATAATAGGTTGTTGCACCGCGAATAAAGGTCCTATAACTAAATCAAAATTCTTAGAATTAGTATCATTCACAAATTCTAAAACTTTAGTTGTATCTTTTCCGGAATCAAAAGGATAAAGTTTCAATTTTGAACCACGTTTGTTAAGTGAATCTGCGGCCAATTGTATACCCAAATATAATTCAGCTATAAAGTTATTTTTAAATGCAAGTTCGTAAGGTAGCAACAATGCCACCTTGATTTCTTTTTGTATGGTCAAAGCCTGACGATTTGTTCGCATTTGTTGTAAAACACGGTCGTAAGGGAATCTTTCTGTAAGATAATCTATATTGTCAGTTGTTAATTTATCAAGATAATTTGCTTTGGCTTGGTCCGCTATTAATTGAATCTGAGGGTCAGTAATTTTATTTAAAAGTGTGAGTGCATCAATTTGATTATTTGAGTCGAATTGAACTATTGCTTTTAGATAATATGCTAAACTTAAGTCTTTCCAATTCGGATACTTTGAAATCAAAAGGTAGAGTACAAAATTAGCATCCTTATAACTTTGGTTTCGATAATAAGAAAGTGCTAAGTAATAATGTACAACCGGCATTTGATCATTGGCAGGATATTTTTTAATCAATTCCGAAAAAATTGCAGTTGATTCGTTATATTTCGACAAATTAAATTGCTCTTTTCCTAAATTAAACTGTCTGATAAACTCGTTATTTTGAGCATAAGCAGGTGAAATGAAAAATAACACCGACAAAATAGATAATAAAATTAGGTTACTTTTTGAATACATACTTAATCACAAAATTATAAAACAAACTTTGTTACCCCTCTATCATTTGAAAAATATAAGTTTTTTAATTTTTTTTCTTTCTAATGCAGCCTATCTGAATGCGGCAAATACAATTAATCTTAATATAAATTCATTTACGTTTCCTGATCCATCAAACTTTGAATATCTTGAAGATAGCGCAGGACTTTTAACTATATATGATGTGTTAAAACCTGAAATCAGTCAACAATTCGTTAATCAATCACCTGATGAATTTAGCTCAAATGAATCGTATTATTGGGTCCGATTTACCGTTACCAACCACAATACATTACCAATATTGATTGATACACATTTGCCTTTACGATGGGCAATCTTGTTTTACCCTATTTCTGGTGGTAAGTTCACCGCTGATACTTCGGGCTTACATTACCAACAACAATACAAAAAACTAACTTCAAGAGTGGAAACTTTTTATATTCCACGATCGGAATTTCCGGTTACTTATTATTTAAGGGTACTGAAACTCAACCCGGGAGTTATTTATTTTTCATTTAAACCACTGTCGTATTATGTAAGTTATGAAAATATTCAGGCAATTCTCATCGGAATTAAATTCGGAATTATTGGACTTGTTGCCATATATTCGTTTGTTTTGTTTGGACGACTAAGACAACGTTATTATTTATTTCTTGGCTTATTTATAGTTTCATTCGGTATTTATGAAATTAAAGATTTAGGATATCTCAATCGATTTATATGGTGGATGGAACCAGATTGGAATACCTATTTGTCATTGTACAATATTCCCTATTCATTTTGTACCATTTTTTTATTGTTATACATCAATAATGGACTTCAACTTACAAAATATTTGCCCTTAATATTTTGGACAAACGTAATCCTTGTATGTTTGAAAATAGTTTTCCTTATTTCCGGAAATTTACATCTACCTATATTGCGTGAATCAATATTTGATGCAGCTTTCTTAATTCCTTCTTTGATTGGCGGGTATTACTTAATTAACAAACAAGGAAATCAGCCGGTATTTTTCTTGCTTTCCATTTTTAGTATTTTTATTGGAATGACTTATAAAAGTTTGCCATTTTTAGGATTTTCAAATCTGGAGTATCCAAACGTTCAAAATGTATATATAGCTTCGGTAATCACCGGAATTGCATTGTTTTCATTAATGTTATCATATAAAGTAAAGCGTCTCGAAAAATACAAAGTACAGGCAAAAGAAAAGTTAATTTTAAAGCTTAAGGAAAATGAAAAGCTAAAAGAAAAAGTAGCTCAAGAGCTTGAATTCAGAGTAAAAGAACGAACTACTGAATAGGAAGATAAAAATAAGCAATTGGACTTGTTTGTGTACAAAAGCTCACATGATATCCGTGGACCACTTAAATCCATCATTGGTTTAGCAAATATTTCTATTGCTGAAAAAGACAAATCTAAACTCAATGAATATTTGGAGCTTATCAAACAATGTGCTAACTCTTTAGATAAAACTGTAAATGACATATTAGAAATTGGCAAAATCAATCATGTTTCGGAATATGATAAAGAGTTAATAAAATTTGAGAAAATGATTTCTGATATTAAAACGGAGCTTTTGGCCGGACAAGAAATTGCCTTTGATATAAAAGTTAATAATTCAGAATCCTTAACATTTCATTCGGTAACTTCCTTACTCAAATCCATATTTCAAAACTTGATTGAAAATGCTATTCGTTATAGAGACACTGGAAAAGAATATTGCTATTTGAATATCGATATAAGTGAAACTCAGGGTGGTGTTGAAATAAAATTTTCGGATAATGGAATAGGCATGGACGATATTACAATGAATAAAGTATTTGATATGTTTTATCGTCACAAAAACGACAATTCAGGCACGGGACTCGGATTATATATAGTAAAATTATCAGTAGAAAAACTTGGTGGTAAAATAAGTGTGAAAAGTTCCTTTGGAATTGGAACAACATTTATAATTGTGTTGAAAAATGAATAAAATTTTACCTGAAATCCAAATTCCTATATATTTGCTTTTCTTTTAATAAAAAAACCAAATATCATGAACCATTATTTTAAAAAAATAACCTCTCTGGTATGTTTGAGTGTAGCTGTTTGCAGTATTACATTGGCACAAACTAAAAAACCGGCTCCTAAAAAAACTACTTCTTCCAAACCTCAAACTGCTTCAAAAATGAAAACTCAATCCGACAGATTCTCTTATTGCATAGGCTTAAACATTGCTCAAGGAATCAAACAACAAGGATTGGACGATTCTGTTAACGTGGCTTTTTTAGCTAAAGCTATTGAAGATGTGCTTAAAAAACGCACTTTAGACATTTCAATGGAAGAATCTCAAATGATTATTCAAAATTATTTCCAAGCACAACAGAGCAAATCCGGTGATAAAAATTCAGTAGAAGGCAAAAAATTCCTTGCTGAAAACAAAAAGAAACCGAGTGTTGTTGAGCATCCAAGTGGATTGCAATACATTGTGCTTAAAGAAGGAACCGGTCCAAAACCTGCGGATACCAGCAAAGTAACTACACATTATCATGGCACATTGATTGATGGTACAGTATTTGACAGTTCTGTTGAAAGAGGTCAACCTGCATCTTTTCCTGTTAATGGTGTGATTCAAGGATGGCAAATTGCTTTGAAAGAAATGAAAGTCGGTAGCAAATGGAAATTATTTGTACCTTCAGAATTGGCTTATGGTCCTAATGGTGCAGGTCCTAAAATTGGCCCAAATACTACCTTGATATTTGAAGTTGAATTGCTTTCAATTGACAAATAATTATTAAATATTAACATATTAGTTCAATCAAAGGCTGTATTTGAAAAGTACAGCCTTTTTATTTTTGTAAATAAAAATATGGAAGTTAAAGATAGCAACGGCACTTTGTTAAACGATGGAGATTCGGTAACGATAATAAAAGATTTGAAAGTTAAAGGAACGTCATTAACATTAAAAAGAGGCACATTAGTTAAAAAAATAAAACTAACAGATGACTCAAACGAAATTGATTGCAGAATTGATGGAAGTAGTATCGTGCTAAGGACAGAATTTTTGAAAAAAGCATAGCTAATCAAATGTCGTATTGTAATGCTATATTATCGATGGCTCCCGATAGCAAACACATTGCTTATCATGACCATGCATACGGGTTTCCAATAGATGATGATAACGAACTTTTTGGAAGGTTAATTTTGGAAATCAATCAGGCGGGTCTTAGTTGGACTACCATTTTAAATAAAGAGTCAGGTTTTAGAAATGCATACAACAATTTCGACATTCAAAAAGTGTCCTTTTATTCGGAACATGACATTGAAAGATTGCTAAATGATACAAATATTATTAGAAATCGATTGAAAATTAATGCCGCAATTCACAATGCTAAGGTGATCAAAAGTTTACAAAAAGAATATGGTTCATTTAAAAAATGGCTTGATGCTAACCATCCTAGAACCAAACAAGAATGGGTGAAAATTTTTAAAAAGCACTTTAAATTTACAGGAGGTGAAATTGTAAATGAATTTTTAATGAGCACAGGATATTTGCCTGGAGCACATGTAGAAAGTTGCCCAATATTTCCTAAAATATTAGCTTCAAAGCCCGCATGGTTAAATATGAAATAAAATTATTTTTCAAAAACCAATTTCAACTTCGACTTTTTGGGTCTTATGTCCGTGCTGGAATCTTGGGAAGATGGTTGTTGGTATTCATCTGAATCGCTCTCTTCAGATACTAAGTAAAAATAATCCATAGTTCGTATGTCAACTATTTTATCGTTATTTTCGGGAATAAATATCTTTTCGAAAAAGGAGTTCATAATGATTTATTATGTTTCAAATCTATAAATAACAGTAAATTTTTAACGTAAAGTAATGTTAAATTATTGTCAATTAATTGTTACTTGCACAACAAATATGTTAGTTAGTTTACTTTTATTTAATTAATGGCCTTATTAATCAGGCGAATATCTCAAATGAAAAAATACCTTTTGGTAGTTTTTATTTTAATAATTTTTCAATCCAACACTTTTGCTTGTATCATACAAGGTAAGGTGACGGACTCCACCGGTTCTGCAATGCAATTTGTAAGTATTTATATTGACAAATCAACTAACGGTACCACAACCAATCCCGATGGACGATACAGACTCAACGTAGAGCCAGGAAGTTATACTCTAATTTTCAAATTAATTGGCTTCAAACTTATAAGTTATCCGATTGTTGTGGAAGAATCTTGTAAAACGATAGAAATTAATAAAGTAATGTATGAAGATAAATATGGCTTATCAGAAGTGGTCGTGAGTAAAAATAATATTGACCCCGCATATGCAATTATAAAGCAAGCGCAGCTCAAACGAGATTATTATTTGAACAAAGAGCTGAAAGAATTTACATGCAAAGCTTATGTTAAGAGTCTAGGGAAAGTAGGAAAACTGGATATCAAGAATAAATTATTTGGTTTAAAGCTTTTTGATCTTCCTAAAATATCGCAAAATCAAATTATATATTTATCTGAGGCCGTTTCAATAATATCTTATAACTCAAAAAATAAGTATACCGAAAAAATGCTTCATTCGAGAGTGAGCGGGCAGACCAAAAGTTACAGTTTCGGTACTGGCCATGCCATGCTTTCAGAGGTAAATTTTTATAATAATCAACTACCTATTGCCGATATTTATGAACGACCTATTATATCACCCATAGCCGATAATTCATTCAGCTATTACAAATTTCATTTGATTGAAACATTCAATGAACAAAACTACACCATTCACAAAATTGCAGTAAAACCAATTCGAGATCAAACGCCATGCTTTAAAGGAGAAATTTACATTGTGGATGGCTTGTGGCGAATACATTCAGTGAATTTTTATATGGACAAGTCATCAGGTATCGATTATGTTGACACATTGCATGTGCAACAAATATTTGCACCCTTAAAAGATAGCATATGGGTGCCTATCAATCATAATTACGAGCTTAAAATATCCGCTGATTTCCAAATTGCCAAAGGAGATGCCAGTGGGTATATTGTTGCAGTGTTTTCGGATTACAAACTTAAATCTGATGAATCAATCCAAAAAAAATCTGAACCACCAACATTAACTAAGAAAAAAGCCAAGAAAAAAATTATAAAAGAACGTCCTGCGCTTTTGGTGGTTGAAGAAACTGCTAATACCCTCGACTCGAATGCCTGGAATGAAATTAGACCTGTGCCATTATCAATTGATGAAAATAACGATTATAATAAAAAAGATAGTATTGAAGTCATACATCAAACAAAAATATATAAAGACACCACCGATAAAAGATTAAATAAACCTAAAGTTCTTGATTTGATTTTTGGTTATACGTATAGAAATTCATTTAAACGAACAAGTTATTCTTTCCGACCCATGTTAAACAACATTCAGTTTAACTCTGTGGAAGGATGGGTGGTGAACCCAAACTTTAGTTTTAAAAAGACCTATGAATCAGGTCAAAATTTTGAAATATCTCCTTACTTCCGATACGGATTTTCCAACAAATTATTCCACTTTAAGCTTGAAGCCGAATATTATTACGACCCTTTAAGATGGGCCAAAATCAGTGCTCAAGGAGGCAGATTTGTCTTTGATTTTAATTCATCCGAAGCCATTACGCCATTTATCAACTCAGTTTACACCCTTTTTTTACATCAGAATTATTTGAAAATTTACGAAAAAGACTATTTCAAAATAACCCATTCCTCTGAAGTTATTAATGGCGTATTTATTACTACCAATGCAGAGATTGCAGCACGAAGAGCCATGAATAATACCACAGAATTTGGCATTATTAATACTGACCAAAAATATACACCCAATAACCCTGCTGCTTACAATGCACCTTACTTCAGTGATAACAAAATTTTAGCTTTAGGAGTAACAGCTCGATTTACCTTCAAACAAGACTATATTATGTATCCAAAGCGGAAATTTGGGTTAGGATCAAAATATCCGATTCTTAGTATTACTTACAAAAAAGCAATTGCGGGTATCTTAGGAACAAATGCTGATTATGATTATGTAACCGGCAAAATGTATTATGACTTGGATTTGAAGAAAGCAGGTAGGGCAGAAATTGAAATTCAGCCGGGTGGGTTTGTATCTGGCAATCAAATATTTTTTGCTGATTATAAGCATTTTAATGGTAATCAAACTATCATAATAAAGCCCAATTTTTCAAATGCATTTATGCTTTTGGACTATTACAGATATAGCACCAATACCTATTTTTTGGAAGCGCATTGGGAACACCATTTGAATGGATACATCACTAATGCCATTCCATTATTCAAAAAACTTAAGTGGCAAATGATTAATTCTGTGAATTATTTATATACCCCACAAATAGGCAACTATGCAGAATTTGGGATTGGATTTGAACATATATTCCAATATTTCAGAGCCGATTATTTTATTTCCAAAGGCGATCAAATTCCATTTAGTTATGGAGTAAGAGTTGGGTTGGGATTTTAATTATTAATGTATTAAGTCAATTACTCATTAATCGTTACTCAACTCAGTCCCCAAACGATATCCCGATGCCTTTGGCAGCTTTTACGATATAAGAATTGGTATCAATATGGTTATATTTAGAAATGGCTTCTTTAAGAGTAACATGTTCAATTTGATTGTGGGTGTAGGTTACCATTCGACCAAATTGTTTTTCAAGTACCATTTCAAAGGCTTTTACACCAAATTGAGTAGCCAGTACTCTATCAAATGCTACAGGGGAACCGCCACGTTGTACATGACCTAATACTGTTTCACGAATATCGGCTTTGCAGCCTGCTTCCATTAATAATTCAGCAAGTTGATATGCTACGCCTCCCAATCGTACATTTTCGTAACCTACTTCTTTACTTTTTTTCGATACTAATACGCCATCTTTGGGTTGTGCACCTTCAGCAATCACAATGTTTACAAAACCTTTTCCATTATTGTATCGCTTATTCACACGTTCCAGAACTTTACTAATGTCATAAGGGATTTCCGGAATCAAGCACACTTCCGCACCTCCCGCTATAGAAGTATGCAATGCGATCCAACCTGCAGAGCGTCCCATAACTTCAAGTATCATTACTCTATGATGACTTTCTGCAGTGGTAACCAGCTTATCAAATGCATCCGTAGCTATCTGAACAGCCGTTTGAAATCCAAAAGTAAAATCGGTGCAACTAAGGTCATTGTCAATAGTTTTTGGGACGCCTACTACATTCATACCTTTTTCAAAAAGTTGTTGCGATATACGTTGGGAACCATCGCCACCTATACTAATCACTGCATCAAATCCCAAGTCTTTGAGCCTTTGTATTAGATCATCTGACCGATCAATGGTTGTCCAAGTACCGTCAGGATTAATAACAGGCCAGCTAAATGGACCACCTTTGTTAGTTGTGCCTATTACTGTGCCACCTTTGACATGTATCCCTGATATGATAGAACCCTTAAGCTCAACGAGTTCCATAGGATCTTTAAGTACGCCATTATAAGCTTCAAGGCTACCCCACACTTCCCAATCACCTTCGGTTTGGGCACGTTTGCATACACCTCTGATTACAGCATTTAACCCGGGGCAATCACCCCCTCCGGTAAGAACGAGTAGTTTTTTGGACATGGTTTTGAGATTTTAAGGTTCAATCAATAAAATTTATTGAAAATATAGAAATATGATTAATAATGATGCTTAAATTATAAAAAACTATGTTAAAGGAAAATTAGCGTAAAAAATTTGTCATTGAATTTTCATTAAAAAAGTAGAAAAGGTCTTCCAGGATCTTCCAAAAATTAAAATTTATTTCAATAGTTGAATTTCAAATTCTGCAGGAGTTAATATTTTTGCCGATTTGAAAGGATTATGTTCCAATAAATCTTTGTCACCGGTTACTAAATAATCGGCTTTTGAAAAGTCAATTAAGTCTAAAAGGAAGTTATCCTTTGGGTCTCGGTTAATGAAATGTGTTGGTGTAATTTGAGTTTTTTCTCCGATGGTTTCTAAAAGTTCAATTAACTCAAGCACGTTTCTTTCCAGCAGGGTCTTCGGTTCGAGACCCTGCGTGTTTCATACGAAGGGTTCTATAATAGAAACCCTGCTGCGCAACAATTTATACATTTAAATTGATATAACTGGGTTTAAAACCTTGAATTCCCTGGAAACTTACCAATGGTTATTTCCTTCGCATCTCCTTCATATTCTTGCTTGCCATTCCAAATTACTTTCACAATCCCGCTCATTTTTAGTCCTTTATCTGTTAAGTTAATCTTTAATCCCTCTGTTCCTTTACTGTCTATCTTAATTGTTTGTCCTTCAATGGTGCAATCAAAAGATGGTAAACCCGAAACATTTTCATCACGGTTCATGGAAATGCCCCAAACCCCTGTGTGTTCATCTTTATCAGCTGTAAATGAAAATTGATTCGGCCTTTTTCTGGTAAATTGGGTCATCCATTTGATTCCAATCGCTTGAACCGAATCGGGATATTTGTGATCCAATCCTTTAGTGATTCTTACTTCCGGTTTGATTCCGTATTTGGTGAGTTCATTTTGCATAATTTCTACATTTGGAAAAAGTCCATCCTTATCCCCACACCAAATAAATACAGGAGTGGTACTTAAGTTTTTGCCCAAACTTATAGTTGCTTTTTCGCGCCATACACCACCTGCAAATATGCCAATAGCTGCCCACAAGTCCGGAGTGCGCAACCCTACCGACCAGGTACCTCCACCTCCCATAGAAAAGCCATACAAATATCTTTGGTCTTCATCAATCGAAAATATTTTGTGGGCATCCGAATAAGCTTCAAAAATATCTATTTCGCCAATATCTCTATATCCGGTATTCCCTCTCCCAAAAGGAGCCACATGATAGCCAAGACCTTGTTGTTGAGAATATGATTTTACAGAAGTGTACCCTCTTAAATCCAAGCTGGTTGCAGAAGCACTTAATTGTGAAGCCAAAGTGGCAATTGGGTTTTGATTGCCGGAGCCATGCAATTCAAAAAACAGTGCGTATTTTTTAGTTACATTCCAGTTTTTGGGTAAATCCAATGAATAAAACTGGAGTGTATTATCTCTTTTGGAAATAAATGACATCGTAAGTGTGCGTTCATTGGACAAATAACTTTCCCACTTTGCAGCATCGCCTTTTAATCCTTCATTGATTTTGTATATGTAATCAAAAGTTTCTTTGTACAATCGAGGATTGTTCTTGTAAACAATTGATTTGCCCCATTCTACGGCAACGAGTGCCCTTACCGATTGTAAGTGTCTGAGAAACAAAGGATGATTGTCGGGCACAGCAATTAGGCTATCAATTCCCCTAAAAAAATCAGCTGCCGTTAATTCTGGAATAATCGTTATAATTTGACTTTGGGCAAGTGTGTTTCCGTTATTATCGGTAAGTACTCCTGAAACTTGTATGGTTTTCTTTATGTTTTTTGCTTTGATTTGAACCGAATAAGTACTGTTTTCCATCAAAGGCGAACCCATTATTGTGGTTATCACTTTTTTGCCTTCACTTGAAATAGTTAAGTAGTTTGAATTTTTATCAGTAGCCACAAAGCACATTTCAGCTACATCTCCTATTGCCCAAATGGTTTCATTTAATTTGTAAGAGGCATATATAGGTTTAAATGGATTTGAATAGGCAAGTTTTTCAAATAGTCCGGGTGTAGATGCACCGCCTGCACCTTTACCCCATGAAATCCTGTTTTGTTCTTTACGATCAGGGTCGCTGTCGTTAATCTGAATTGCTATTCCAAATGTAGGATAAATTCCGGGTTGGATTTTAAGGATTTTCCACGAAACCGACATTTCATAGTTTGTAGTTTTTAATTTTTCGTTACGAACAATTTTTACTGTTTTTTTATCTAATGGAATGGAAGTAAATGTGCCTCCAAGAAACCAGGCAAACGCTTCTGGACCGTTTTTCCCCAATCCAAATCCTATTCCGGCATCATCATTACCTACCATTCCGGGCGTATCCTTGGGCATATTGCCTGAGCCTTGTCCTTCTAAGTCAAGACCAATTTGAATAGCATCACCATTCCAAATATCGCCCAATTCTTTGTCGTTGAGATGTTTATCATCAGTTACATCAATCTTAAACATAAGTGCTTCATCGGTCATACCAATATAACCTTTGGCTTCCAATTCTGATGATTCGTGCTTGATTGTAAATGTTGGGTTACCTTGCATCCATGATTTGTCACCGGGTTTCAACCATGGGATTTTAGGGTAATTTTTTGACGCTGATACCTTTGTTATGCTTATGGTATAATTTTCAGTATCAATAGATTGTGCATTACACAAAAAAGAAGCAATAATTAGGAAGTAAAAAGCATTTTTTTTCATAATAATTTTATAAAAGTTTACAATTGCAAAGTAATAATTCAATTGAATATAATTGGATATAATCAAGAAATATTTTGACTATTTAACGTAAGTTGGGGATAAAATAAATTACGATTAGCAAACCATGTGCGGTGGGTTGTCCACGAAAAGTGCGAAATACAAGTTTTTTGGCATGTTAAGGTGGGTTCGTGCGGCAAAAAAAAACTTGGATTTGGTTTTCGTGGTGGGGTTTTTGTTTACTTTTTGACCAAACAAAAAGCAAAAAAGGATATTTAAAATTTCTTAACAATTTACTTTAGTTAAAATTCAGCATTAATCATTTTGTTAATAATAATATTTAAAATATATCACTCACAAACATTATATATATTATATCAATTTAAAATAATTAATTTACTTATTATAATATTAAAATGAAGATTGTATTAATTACTGGAGCCACTTCCGGCATAGGTCTTGCAACCGCATATTTGTTTGCAGAAAAAAAATATCATTTGGTATTATGTGGACGCAATATGGATAAGTTAAATGAACTTGAAAAAGAATTTCAAGAAATCACAAAAGTATACACCTTGCAATTTGATGTTCGAAATTTTGAGGAAGTAAATAACTCTTGGAATTCGCTTCCGCTGGAATTTAAAAATGTTCACATATTAATCAACAATGCCGGCAACGCACATGGTTTATCATCTATTCAAGATGGTAATATTGCCGATTGGGACGCTATGATTGATGGCAATGTGCAAGGTCTTTTATATGTATCTAAATTGGTTATTCCCAAAATGATTGAAAGGAAATCGGGACATATTGTGAATATCAGTTCTGTTGCTGGCAAAACCACTTATGCCAATGGGGCGGTGTATTGTGCTTCTAAAAAAGCAGTTGAAGCTATAAGCGAAGGAATGCGACTTGATTTAACTCAGCATGGAATAAAAGTGACTAATATTGCTCCCGGGGCAGTAGAGACTAATTTTTCATTGGTTCGATTCAAAGGTGACACTGAAAAAGCAAAAAATGTTTATGCAGGTTTTGACCCACTAAAACCAGAAGATGTTGCTTCGGCTATAATATATGCAGTTGAAGCTCCAGCAAATGTTACTATTGCCGATTTGACCATTCTTGCTGCTGCACAAGCTTCTCCAACAGTAATATATAGAAAATAGATTTTTTGGTTTAAATTTCACCAATTGTTTCAATTTGAATTAATTCAATTTGAAAATTGTCAACTTTGTGAAAAAATATTAAATAGTTGGAAAAACAATTTTTAAATAACCTTAAACCATTTTTTAAATCAGCAACTAAAAATCCTATACTACTTGCCATAAGTGGAGGAATTGATTCTGTTGTGATGTCTCACCTTTTTTATTTACATCAAATTCCTTTCGCCATTGCCCACTGTAATTTTAAACTTAGAGCACAAGAAAGCGATGAAGACGAAGAATTTGTCAAAAAACTTTCATTAACATACAAGGTCCCTTTTCATTCAACCACATTTGAAACAGAAAAATATGCCAACGAAAACAAAATATCTATTCAAATGGCAGCACGTGACCTTCGATATCATTGGTTTGAAGAAATTAGATACCAATTTGATTATAGTTTTGTTGCTACCGCGCACCACAAAAATGATGTAATCGAAACATTTTTGTTAAACCTTACCAGAGGCACCGGCATTGCAGGATTGCAAGGAATTCAAATTCAAATAGGAAATATTGTTAGGCCAATGTTGTTTGCCTCCAAAGATGAAATTGAATTATATGCCATGAATAATAATTTGGAATGGAGAGAAGATAGCTCCAACGAAAGTGATAAATATGCTCGAAATCTGATTAGGCACAAAGTAATACCCATACTCCAACAAATTAATCCAAAACTTGAAAATACTTTTCAAAACAATATTAAAAGAATAAAAGAAGCTTCGTTTGCTTTTGAATCGGCAATTCAAAATGCATTATTAAAACAAAAAAAAGTAATTGGAGAAAAAGTATTCTTTCGGAAATCATTTTTATTGAAACAAAATCCATCATTTATATACGAATTAATAAAGGAATATGGTTTTAATTATATAGATGCCTGCACCCTGTTGAAAATCATGAACAAACAGTCAGGAAAAATCTTATTTTCTAAAGAGTTTGTTTTATTGGTGGACCGGAAAGAAATAATTATTTCAAAAATATCAGAAAACATACCTAATGAAATAGTTCAATCTTATACTCCTTCTGTTATATTTGGAGATACTATTCTTTTTTTTGAAAGAGAAACCATTACAAATCATAAAAAAATTAATTTTTCATTAAAACCTAAAAATGAAGAATGGATTGACGAAGATGTTCTTGATTACCCACTATTGATTCGTTCATGGGAAAGTGGAGATAAATTAGTTCCTTTGGGAATGAACTCTTACAAAAAAGTGTCAGATATTTTAATAGACAAGAAAATTCCGTTAAATGAAAAAAGTAAAATCCCAGTAATGATTTCCAATTTTCAAATTTTTGCCATACCGGGAATTCAAATTGACGAACGATTCAAAATAAGTCGAAAAACAAAGAAAATTCTAAAAATTATCATTACAAATTCAAATATTAATTAATCTTGTCATAGCAATTTTATTTACTTACGCTTCCAAACACCTTTCTCCTTGGAGAAAAACTAAGATAGAGGCATTAAAACATATTGCTTCAGTGTATAAAATTGAAAATTAACGCCTTAAACTAAACATTATGAAACGAATAGCTGTATTTATTTTTTTGACAATCACTGTTTTTGCTCAAAAATATCAAACTCAGACTTTAAAAGATGAAGCCGGATATACATATACTACAGTGACTGATGATCCGCTTAAAACAAGAATTTATAAACTTCAAAATGGCTTGACTGTATATTTGTCGGTGTACAAAAACACACCAAGAATACAAACTTTTATTGCGGTGCGTGCCGGAAGTAAAAACGACCCTTCTAGTTTAACAGGTTTAGCGCATTATCTGGAACATATGGTTTTTAAAGGAACCTCAAAAATAGGTGCACAAAATTTTGATAAGGAAAAAGTTCAATTGGATAAAATTGAAAATTTATACGAAAACTATCGCCAAACAAAAGATACTGCCAAAAGAAGAATCATTTACCAAACAATTGATAGTGTATCAGGTGTAGCTGCCAAACTTTCAATTGCTAATGAATATGATAAAATGCTCAATGCCATAGGTGCCAAAGGGACCAATGCTTATACCTGGGTAGAGCAAACGGTATATGTCAATGATATTCCTTCTAACGAACTGGAAAGATGGGCCAAAATAGAAGCAGAACGATTTGGAGAACTCACCCCCCGATTGTTCCATACTGAACTCGAGGCAGTGTATGAAGAAAAAAACCGTTCATTGGATAATGACATGAGTAAAGTAATTGAAAGCACTTTCAACTTGCTTTTCCCTAATCATCAGTATGGTTCACAAACAACTATTGGCACCGTTGAGCATCTTAAAAATCCATCTATCAAAGCCATCAAAGAATATTTTTACAAATATTACGTACCCAATAATATGGCGATTTGCCTCAGTGGTGACCTTGATCCTGCTCAAACGATTCAAACCATAGACAAATATTGGGGCGGTAAAAAAGCCAAGGATGTGCCTTTATATGTGCCATTTGCCGAAAAACCAATTGAAAAAGTTCTGACAAAAACAATTGTGGGTCCTTCTCCACAAAGTTTGGTATTGTGTTACCGCTTTCCTGGGGCTGCTTCCAAAGATGCCATGATTATGGAAATGTTTGGAAGGGTACTTTCCAACGGTAAAGCAGGTTTGATGGATTTGAATCTAACTCAAAAACAAAAAGTATTGAATGTATCAGGATTTCCGTACCGGATGAAGGATTATTCCATTCATATCATATTCGCTATGCCTCGTGAGGGTCAATCGTTAGATCAGGTGAAGGAACTCATCTTAGCACAAATAGATAGTGTAAAAGCAGGAAAATTTGATGAAAATCTTATTAAAGCAATTATAAATAACGAAAAAATATCATTAATGAAAAGCCTTGAAGATAATGGCTCAAGAGCGGATTATTTTGTAGATGCATATATTAAAGGTATCGATTGGGCACAATATATGGCAACCATTGATGATTTGTCAAAAATTACAAAAAAGGATATTGTTGAGTTTGCAAACAAATATTATGGAAATAATTATGCTGCTGTATATAAGCTTACTGGCAAGGACACCACCATTCAGAAAGTACCGAAGCCCAAAATTACTCCTGTAGATGTAAATAGAGATGCTCAATCTGATTTTATAAAATTAGTATTAAACGGAAATCCTAAGCCAATTGAACCTGTTTTTATGGATTTCAACAAAGAAATGAATATTTATAAATTGAATAACGGAAATGAAGTTTGGTACAAACAAAATACTGAAAATCAACTATTTGAATTGTCTTTCAAATATCGATTTGGTAAAACCACTCAACCCCGATTGGCATTAGCTTTGGCATATATTAACTACTTGGGAACTTCAAAAAGAACTGCCGAACAAATCAAACAAGAACTGTATCAATTGGGATGTGAGTTTAATACCAGTGTACAAGAAGATCAATTACAAATTTCACTTAATGGTTTGAGTGAAAATATGGAAGCAGCATTAATGATTATTGAAAACTTACTTGCAGACGCAAAACCAGATGAAAAAGCTTTAAAAGATTTGGTTGATGGGATTTTAAAAGAAAGAACTGATGCTAAACTTGATAAAGGAACTATCTTAAGAGCCGCATTGGTCAACTATGCGAAATATGGTAAAGTGTCGCCATTTACCAATATAATAAAAACGGAAGAACTTAAAAACATCCAATCAAAAGAGTTGTTAACTTTAGTGAGTGGGCTCTCTAATTACAATCATGAAATTTGGTATTATGGACCAATTACAACCAATCAATTGACTGAAATAATAAATAAAGTCCATGGACAAGTGGCAAATCCGTTGCCGGTTCCAACAAATAAGGTTTATAAAGAAGAAGCATTTGCTAATAACGAAGTGTATTTTGTAAATTATGACATGGTTCAGGCAGAAATGATTTTTCTTTCAAAATCTGTAAAATTCGATAAGAACATACTTGCCAACGTCAAAATGTATAACGAATATTTTGGCGGTAGCATGAACTCCATTGTTTTTCAGGAAATCAGAGAGAGCAAAGCACTGGCTTATGCTTCATCTTCAAGGTATAGTGTTACCAGTGATAAAGATTATTCGAATTATAATGTTTCATACATAGGCACCCAAGCAGATAAATTACCTGAAGCAACACAGGCTATGATGCAACTATTGGATAGTTTGCCCAAATCAGCAATGTTATATAACACTTCAAAGGAAGCTTTGATAAACACCATTCGCACAGAAAGAATTACAAAAATGGCCGTACTGTATAGTTTTGACGCATATAAAAAAGTGGGCGTTGATTATGATTTGCGGAAAGATATTTTTCCGTCTCTCCAAAAGTTAACATTTGAAGATATTAATGCTTTCCAGAAAAAATATATCAAAGGTCAGAAAACAAAGCTTTTGGTGATTGGGTCCAAAGATAAAATAGATTTAAAGGCCTTGTCGAAATACGGAAAAGTGCAAGAACTTACTTTAACTGACATTTTTGGATATTAACTTACAACATAACTATTTGTTAATAGCATTTCAATAAATTGTGTGATATATCAAAACTACACAATTATGAAAGCGGCATATTTTGATGATAGCCAATGGCCTGTTCTGGAAATTAAAATTCGTTCTTCTCCTCCATCAGATGCTGAAATGGATGAATATTTTAACGAACTTCAAACATTTTACGACCGAAGGGAACCATTTGTGACCATATATAATGCAAGTCAGGTTAATTACATTTTGCCAACACAGCAAAGAGTGCGCATGGGAAAGTGGTTGAAGGATCATTCAAAATCAATTAAAAATTATATTCAAGCATATATTTTTGTGTTGCCTAGTGTGTTTGGAAGAATTATTTTGAAAGGAGTATTGTTGGTAAGCAATTTGCCTGCCCCGCATTATGTTGTCAATGAAATGGATGATGCACTTGTGCTTGCTAAAGAAATAATTACTGAAGTTGAAGCTTAACATAGCATATCGTTGTTGAAGCAAATTACATATTTCCTGTTTTTTGTTTTTTTTCAATTTTTATCATTTGGGCAATCAATATCCGGGTTAGTGCATCTTACTTTGGGAAACCCTTCGAAAGCTATTACCAATGTGACATCTTCGGGTAATTATTTGTTGGTTAAGGAGTCCTATGCACTTTCTTATAATAATGCCAGTAAAATTCCGAATTGGGTCGCTTGGCATGTGTCCAAAGATTGGATAGGTGGAGATGTAAAACGTTCCAATAACTTTAGAAAAGATGAAACGCTCCCTGATAATTGGATTAAAATTGCGCCAAGCGAATATGAAGATTCAGGTTTTGATCGTGGGCATATGTGCCCTTCAGGTGACCGAACTAAAGAAAAAGAACTTAATTCTGAAACCTTTTTGATGACTAATATGATTCCACAAGCTCCCAACAACAACCGTGTTACATGGCGATTGTTAGAAGAATATTGCAGAAATTTAGTTGATCAAGGTAATGAATTGTACATCTATTCCGGAGCAATTGGAATAGGAGGCGAAGGAAGTTATGGTTATGCTAATTATATTGGCAAAGATTCCATTCTTGTGCCACATTACATTTGGAAAATAATCCTTTCAATACCCGATGGGGAAAATGATATACAACGAATTAATAACAACACATCAATAATTACTATATTAATGCCTAATAATCAAACGGTTAACGAGCGTCCATGGTGGTATTACACAACCACTGTTGATGAATTGGAAAAACGTACAGGATATGATTTTTTAACAAACATTTCATTTTCAATTCAAGAAGTATTAGAATCAAAGAAGTTTGAAAAAGAATAATATCACCCCTTAAAATACTTCCAAAGTACCGGATAGGGTATGAATTCGCAATTGTCGCAAACAAGGTTGTTATCACCGAAATATAAAGTAATGTCGGAGTTTTCTTGAAAAAACGAGGTTGAAAAGTTCTTCTTTGCTGCTTTGCTGATTAGCTTAATAAAAGTTAGTGTACGGAATTCTGTGCTATCTTTAATATATCGCTGTGAATACACATTTAAGTTATTTGCTTCATTTTCAAAATTACTCGATTTGCTTTCACGTAATAACAATAATTTCAGTAACATATACCACAAATTCCAACCTGTTTTGTCTTTATTGAGCGGTTGGAGCATTTCTTGAAGTACTTTTTCATCAATTTGTGTTTTAAAAGAAAATGTATCAGGACTCAATCCCTCCTTTCCTTTGATATAAAACAAATAAGCCTCTCTCAAATACCATGCAGCTTTGTCATACTTATGGATATAATCATATTGAGGTTGGCTGTACATTTTTTCAATTAACTCAGTAGCTTTTGAATATGATTTGGTCTTAATTAAATATTCAAATTCAAGGGATAATACTTCAAAAACATTAAAAGCCTCAAAACTACTGGTTTTTAAGGCCTTATGAATGTAATGCTCTGCATTTTTAAAGTCATTGGTTTGCAAATAAAACTGAGCATATTCCACATAAAGTTCAAGTTTTATCTGATTGGTTTCCAAGAAATTATACTTAGCGAGTTCTTTTTTAAATTCGTTAAGTACTGTTGTGTTTGATAGAATATTATTAGTTTGTTTATTCACAATAAGTTGCAAACGCAACAAATTCAGTTTGATAAATGGAGAATTACTGATGTCAAAAAATACACTCAATTTCTCTACATATTCCTGGGCAATTTTGGCAGTTTCATAATCATTTCCTTTTTTAAATTTTATCCTGCTTTTTACCAATTCATATGCGCCATTTGATTCTGTTTCCAAGTGATACTGACTTGTAATTCGCACAGTTTCGGCATGAATGGCTTTTGTTTCGTCCGGATAACCCATAAGCATATACATATGCCTAAGCTGGAATAATGCATCCAATAGTACATCAATCAAAAAAATTTTTTGTGCCTGTTCTTTTACATCAATAAGTATGTTTTCAGCATTGTGAAACACATTATTCTCCAGTAATTTTTGTGCTACAATTAGTTGTTTTTTAAGCTTAAATCTAACATTTAAGTATTTATCTGATTCATCTTCAGATGGTTCTGAAGTTACCAAAATGTCAATTAACCTGTCTCTTAGGTTTTTTTTGAGCATCAAGTATTTTTTATCTTTAGAAGAACTTTCATAAATCAGTTCAGCAGCTTCATCATCCGTATGGATTTTATCCTTTGAAATAGCATTAAAAAGTTTTCGCATTTTGGAACCCTCCGGAAGCACCAATTGTATGGATTTGGAAGGATTCATTCGAAGCACATATACAAGCTCCTTAATTAGGTCCATTAATTATTAGAATGGTTATTGGTTTTTGGAAAACTTAAGATACAATAAAACAAAATAAAATTATTTATGCAATTAAAAGCCTTGTTATTCCATTTAAAGTATTTTTTATACACTTTTAATTATCATGAATGATACCCAAATCAATCCAATTCCAAATACCAGATTAGCCACAATATTTAATAATGCGATGTTAATATTTCCGGATTGTATTAGGGAAATAGTTTCAAATGAAAATGCAGAAAATGTAGTAAATCCCCCACAAAAACCAGTGACTAAAAGCAATCTAAAACCATGAGAATCATGTATTTGTTTTTCGAATAAAGCCATCAATGCTCCCATAAAAACACTTCCTAAAATATTGACAATCAAGGTTGAGTAAGGGAAATTAGCATTGAAATATTTAAGAGAAAATAAGCTGACAAGATATCTAGAAACACTGCCTACAGCTCCTCCAATTCCTACTAAAACAATTGCTTGAAACATGTTTATTTATTAAAATTTAATTGTACAAATCTATTTTATAAAAGAGGCTTATGATTCTTTTGTATAATTCTAAAATTACTACAAAAGCAACAACAGACAAGCAAAATTAATTTAGATAAATAATATGTTCTATAATTTAAAAAACACTAACCTGATATTTTATTTGATAATTGCACTTTTAAATTAAACACAAATGAAAATTGAAAATAAAAATTCAGAAATAATTAGAAAAAGAAGCCTATTCGTACCAAAACAGGGCTACTTCCAAACAGAAAAAAATCAGGGTCGTAATTTAAATTGTACAATGCCATTATCATAAATCCACCTCTTTCTGAAAAAGCAAAGTTGATGCCACCTCCTACAAATGGGAAAATTGCAGTGCTTCTGGTCAATTCAATTGGATCGGTTTTTGTAATTCGGTCTCCATTATAAAATCCAACTTCGGAGTGTGCAAAAAGCCACTTTAAAATAAAATATCTCACAAATGGTGACGCACCAAAGGTGTGAGAACTAAAATTATATCTATTGTCTCTATAATAAATATAGGTTAATGAAAAACCTGCTGTTAGTTTATCAGTTATCCAATATCCTGCCATAGGAGAAGCTTCGATATAGGTTACTCTTCCAAAACTCAAACCAATATTTCCTCCTGGGTAAACTCTACTCCAAAACTTGCTTTTGTGAGTTATTCCACTGTATTCAATTTTTGCAAATGCTTTATTAATGATTAATAAAAAACTTGCAATTACGATCATTTTCCCACAGAGATTAATCATAAATTTTGACTAATATTTTGAAATAAAACTAAAAGTTTCAATTGCATAACTTTCAAAAGTAGTGTTATGATTGGCACCCGAAATTATTTTCAAAGAAGCAGCAGTTGAACCATTTTTAATGAATCCTTGATACGCATTTTTTGAATTGAAAGGAGGTACAAAATCATCTAATTCGCCATGAATTAGCAACACGGGTGTCTTTGGTGCCCAATCTATCAAGTCATTATCTTTAAACGCATTCATCAAAGAAGTATTTGTTCCGTTGAGGATGCCATTGATTAAACTATCTGTAAACAACACTGAGGGATTGTTTGATACAGCTCCAAATGGATTATTAATCAATACTTTCGCATATTCCTTTTTAAAATAAAACGAATCAGGTTTCCCTAACTTATAAATTTGATTATACGTTTGGAGCACCCAAACATAATAATTTAAGTAAGGCAACTCTTTATTTTGTGACACTATGTACTTTGCAAATGCGGTGTTGTCGTATCCGCCTGCACCTGAAGTAACTCCTGACAGTTTAATATCTTGTGTATATTTTTCTTCAATTAATTTTTGGGTTGCAATGGTTGCAAACCCTCCTTCGGAATAACCGGTTAAAAATGTTTTTCCATTTGTTGAAATAAACAAAACTTTAGCCAATTCTTGAGTAGCCTTTACCATATCCGTACAAGTGGTAGCCAAGCTTTTGGCATGTTCATACGGATGAGGCAAGTTTTTAGTACTTCCATAACCAATATAATCTGCAGCACAGGTTAGATATCCATTTGTTGCCATTAAAGCAACAAAATAAGCTTCCGTATTTGGGGAAAAATGAGAAGGCGCTGTTATTTCGTTGAGTTGAAGTATGGTGCCATGTTGGTAACTTAACAATGATAGATTTGGCTGATTTTCTGGAATTGCAATCAATCCGGAAGCTATTACTAAAGAGTCGTTATAATTTTTTGTACGATACTCAATTGAATAAACGATTATGGGAAATTTAGCAATAGCATTAATAAAAATATTTTTTTCAACCGGAATAGAACTAATTATTTGTTGAGGTGTATACCTACCAACATAATGTGTGTCAACGAGTACAGATAATGATTCAAGTGGAATTGGTTGATTTACTACAGCAGGAGCCGGTAAATCATTCTTTTTATTACAAGTTAGAAGAGAAAAAGTAATTAAAATTGTTAAAATTATTTTCAGCCTTAACATATGACAAATATATGCGCTGAATTATTGTTTAGGTCTTAAATCTGCAACTATTTTATCTTCAAGTATTTGTTCGTCCATACTATCAATAATGCCTAATTCGTACAAACGATACACTTTTTCATTATAATCATTGATTTTAAATGCATTTATTTCATCTATTCCATTAAGCATATACCACCGCATATTTCCATTTTTGACCTGATAAAATATTTTTAATCCCATTTTATCTATAAAATCATCTCTGTCAATTGGAGAGTTAAACATATGATTATCTCCTATCATTTCGTATGTTTTTTTGGAAATAATAAATACAGAACGAATCACCGTTTCCTGATCATTGATTAAAGCTTTGAGATTAGGGGTTGTGGACACCATATACATTTTAAGTGATTCTGGTTTTATTGATTTAGAACTTCTTCCTTGTGACTCCACTTTTACCCACTGGTCTTTTTGGAATGGCTCATAAACTTTTTCCATGCCTGCTTTATCTTTTTTGGCAAAACATTTGCTCAATTCTAATTGATGTTCTTTAGTCCATACGGTTGGTCCAAGTTCAATATCATCCAATGAAGGAGTTATAATTTGGAGACTCGGGAATACTTGTTTGATTTTTTTTGCCAATTCATCAGCTCTTGCTTTGGCAAGTTTTACATTATTAGCAATACTCGTTTGCCCTATTATTGATGAGCCATCCGGATTAATATTATTATTTGGCAGATGTGGATCAAAACTTGTGGGAATTTGAGAGGCTGATCCCATTATTTTTAAAGTCACACCTTTACCTTCATAGTTGGTACCCAAGAAGACACCTATTTTCTCAATAATGTTATGGAATTCATGCTCACCATCTGCAGTGAAATCGGTCATATTATTTTTGAATTGTTTAAATGCGGGAATATCCAAGTGAATATCATCGAGTTCTATCACGTCAAAATTGACGGAGTAGGTAGAGCGAATTAAATTAGCTTTGGTTGAAACAGATTGTGCTACATTATCGTCACTATCTGCTGCTTTGCGGTTGGTTATATCCGGACAATCAGTTTTGCTTTCTTTACATTTTTTACAAAAAGTATTTCTTATAACAATCCACAATGGAACTGTTTTCACCCTATGACTTGCTAGCTTGTTATGATCCTGATCGTCAGCTCTTTGTGTTTTTCGTGCTACAGTGTAACCTTCGGTATTGTTTTTCCTGCTTTTTTTAGAAGAATTGCTTAAAAGTTTATCGGAAGGTATTGCAAGAAGTCGGGCATTTTTCTTTATTCTCAGAGAGAATCTTTTTTGGCTTATTGCAAAATCAGCATGTACAAATAATATAAGAAATACAAAAAATTTGCATGTTGTTAAGCTTATACTCATTTTAAAGCTTTAAAAACGCCCTGTAAATGTAGCATTTTTTTTGTTACATCATGTAATATTATACGTAAAAATGAAATAATGGTTGTAACAGTCGCTTAGTATCAAGTAAATATCTGACTTTATTAAATTCGTGTTCATAAAATAAATAACTGTTTTTTAAATTATTTGTCATTTACTTTTGCATAGATTAAAGATACAAAAATGGATCATTTGGATACAGAACCCGATTTGATAGATGGAAAATTCATGGGTGAAATTAGTGCTGATTTTGTAAAAGTTGCCGATTTACTAAAAGAAGCTTCCTATCAAATAAGGAATAGAAACATTTCTCTATTTCCAATTTTCCCTATTGCAAAGGTTGATATCAAAATAGGCAAATTACTATATGGCAAGTTTGAATTTCAAACGGAATGGAATTATTATATTTCATCGGAAGAAGAATTTATGCAACTTAGTTTGATTACAGAGCAAAGCAAATTTGAAGAAACATACAAAAACCCGGATGAATATTGCTGCTTATTTGTTGTATATGAGGATTTTGTAAATTTTGTGTTTGTGCCTTACCCGGAAGACTAGGAAATGTTAAATTTTAAATGGTGATTTGGAAATGAAAAAAATTTAACATTTAAAATCCAAAATTTAACATTACTTTATATAATTTCCTCAACTACTTCTTGATTCAAAAAACTTCGTAGCCAATAACCCGATTGCTTTACGATGCGTTGTTGAGTTTTATGGTTGACATAAACCAATCCAAAACGGGCTTTATAGCCTTCCCACCATTCAAAATTGTCAAAAAGTGTCCAAGTGAAAAATCCTTCCACATTTACCCCATCTTGTTTGGCTCTGTAAAGTTGATACAAATAATCTTCATAAAACCGAATTCGAATCGGATCATTCACTTCACCATTTACAACCTCATCATCCAAACAAACGCCACATTCAGTTACTAAAAGTTTTTTTATTCCCGGATATGCCTGATATCGCTTTAGTACATCGTACATTCCCTCAGGATATATCTCAAAACCCATGTTGTTCATAGGTACATTACGCTGACTTGCAGGCACTTCATTGGCAAAAGCAATAAGTGGAAACAATGAAAACTGACCAACCAGTCTGCAATAATATTGAATACCTAGAAAATCAAAATCAAATTTCATTTTTTGGTCATCGCCCGATTTGAAAAACATTTCTATTAGTTTCATTGCAGGGAATTCCTTGTATGGATAACCTAATCCTACTGCAGGCTCAATGAACATTCTGTTGATTGTAGCATCAATTCGCTTTGCGGCACTTACATTAAGAGGATGATTATCTTTGGGTTGCACACTGAATGTAGCAAAACTGGTGCCTACATGGCTATTTTTAACAGTGTCTCTAACAATTCGCCCCCCTTCGGCCTGGCATAAGTTGGCATGATGGGCTGCAGCAAGAAATCCAAATAAACTTTTGTGACCGGGTGCGTGCTCCCCAGTCATGTATCCAAAGCCCGTAAAAGCAGATGGTTCATTCAATACTTTGTAATTTTTGACCCTATCACCAAATGCTTTGGTACAAATTTGAGTATAATCCGAAAACCAATTAACAATATCCCGATTGACCCAACCACCTTTGTTTTGCAATGCTTGAGGCAAATCCCAATGGTACAATGTAACCCAAGGGTCAATTCCTTTCTCGAGCAAAGTATCAATCACTTTATTATAAAAATCAACTCCTTTTTGATTAATCTGTCCCTTACCTTCCGGAATTATTCTACTCCAAGCAACTGAAAATCCAAATGAATTAAAGTTAAATTCTTTGGCAAGTTCTATATCAGAACGGTAATTGTTGTAAAAATTGCAAGCCTCTCCACAGATTTCACCTGTTTTGATGCTACCTTTTTTTCTTTCAAAAATATCCCAAATGGATGGACCTTTGCCATCAATATTTGCTGCTCCTTCGTTTTGGAAGGCCGAAATGGTAGTGCCCCATCTGAAATTTTGACCAAAATCTTCTTTTTTTAATCCGTACCTTTTCAAGAAATGCCAAATAATTTACGGTACAAATTTATCTTATTTTATAACAGATTGTGTTTGATCCAATAAATAATATTACTTCTTTAACTTCATTCTTTTTCGACTATTTAGATTTGATTTATAGTTAATATTATTATTTCCTAATATTAAAATTTCATTCTTTTTTTATCGAATTTTGTTGCCTCAAACGGCTATTATTTTGGAATTTATAGATAAGAAGTTAAGTGATTATGCGGAACTGCATACTACTCCTGAAAGTGCATTATTACAACAAATAAATAGAGATACACATGCAAATGTGATGATGTCCCGTATGCTTTCCGGCCACTTGCAAGGCAGGGTTTTGGCAATGTTTAGTGCTATGATTCAACCCAAATATATTTTAGAAATAGGCACTTATACAGGATATTCGGCAATTTGCATGGCTGAACATTTGAATGAAAATGGAAAATTAATAAGTATTGATATTAATGAAGAACTAAGGCCAAGAATTCAGAAAAACTGGTCAAGTTTTAGCAAAAGCAATCAAATGGAATTAATGATAGGTAATGCAATTGAAATTATTCCTACTTTGAACTATACATTTGATTTGGTTTTTATTGATGCTGATAAAATTAATTACGCCAATTATTTCGATTTGGTGATTGACAAAGTTCGATCCGGAGGATTTATTATAGCTGATAATGTATTGTGGAGCGGTAAAGTGGTTGAAAATCCGGATCCAAAGGATAAAGATTTGCAATCGATATTAAAATTTAATGCCTATATTCAAAAACATGATGCCATTGAAAATGTACTCTTTCCGATAAGAGATGGGTTGATGGTGATGAGGAAGTGCTGATGTTTTGACGTTTTGACGATTTGACGTTTGGACGATTTGAAGTGTTGACGTTTTGACGAGCTGACGTGTTGACGTGTTCAGTAATAAGTGTTCACGTGCTAGGTGTTTAAGTTCTAAGTTGTAATTTTGAGTTGATGTTAATATTGATAACTTTCAAGAATTAATTCAGTGATTATCAATTATTAACATTTTAAAAATTTTAACAAAAGCCGAATTCACTTTTCTATGTGCGGTAGGGGCTTGTAGGTGACATACTGATATTCACAACAGCAGCCCGAATGCGCATGATGTCCATCCGAATCAATACCTTTAATAGATGATTCAGGGCGGGCATCAATAAGTTTTTGTTCCCATTGTTTTCTTTCTTCTTCCATTAGCTTTAATTCATCTTCCGAAAATTTAAACTCAATTAATTTATTCAAATCAGGCTGACCTGCATCGACCCAACAGGTATACCACATATCCCCTACCATCTTTATGGAAGCGCGCATTCTGCGTTCTACTTGTCCACTCAGTGCTTCATGATAAGCTTTAGAAAACGGTTTTGAATAAACACGCACACTGATATTGTTACGCTCTTCATAACTATATTTTTTATCTTCAGGAAAGCGCTTTGTCAATTCTTTTTCGAAATACAAAACCGAATCCAAAGCGGTGTGGGCTGCAATTATAGATTTCCAAGCTCTAATTTGCGGAAAGCGTTCATATTCTGCGGGACCAATATAATAATCATATTCTTCAGCAAATAGTTCGGGCAATCGTGATTCCCAAAATCCGTGAATTCCATATTGTCCGGTAAACTGCCCATTATAATTAAATGTAGTATGTAAAGGCACATTACCATCGGCTATATAATGTCCCATATCTGCAGAAAGTCGAAGAATTGCATTTGCATCTGCTCTTTTAAATGCCTCAGTGAGTTGATATTTGATTTTGTTTACAAACCAAGGGTTTATGCCATGCATCATTAAAGAGTCCTCCGTATATTTTTCAACTGCTTCTTTCCAAAATCGGGGCAATTTAAATATGGCACTATCACCATATTTGTCGGCATCAATGTAATGTCGAGGCGCCTCACCTTCAACTGCATATCGTCTGCTATCGGGGTTAACCGCTTTTTCGGTAATAAATGCAATATGATATTTGTAAAAAGGGAGCATTTCGGGAGGTAATGTAAATACTGCCAAACGGTTAATTCTTTTATGCGCAAAGAATCCCCATCCATTGCAAATTCCAACGGCTGCGAAAATAAAAATCACTACAATCAGAAATCTGTTCATTGAATTGTTAAAATAATTAAAAAATATCGAATAATCCATATTAGGAAATTGTTACCTTCTGTGCAGATTAAAAAATATTATAAAAATTATTAATTAGATATGCAACGAAATCAGCCTAATTCTTGTCAATATCATAAATCAAAATACACAAGCCAAAATACAACAACAATTACATATAGCTACGTATTTTTATGATGATTGAATCAATTGGAAAAAAGGATTAAAAGCGTGTAAAATCTTCTGTATATTATGGAAGATTTTATTTTTTGTACTGATATGCCCCAACATCAGTGGTGTCGCCTCTAAACGAACCAAGAATATCATATTGATACTCATTTAATTTTAAACCCGAATTTCTGACAATACTATTTTCCAATGGTCGTAATTTATAATCCAAATGAAGGGTGTCTAACAACTTTTTATAATTTCTTGGATTATTGTTAAAATCGTCTCTTTTAAAAACAAATACTTTATTGTCAGCTAATTGCGTTGAATCACGCATCACATTATTTTTTACTTCAAACAGCGTGTATTCACCCGAATTCACAAAATAAGCTTCTTTGAACCTTTCGCCCCAAGCAATATTATTTACAAAGTAGACCTTAGTAGGGTTTGCTCCAACACCTTCCAAATCGGTAGGAGTTATTCTAACACATGGTTTTTGACGAGTGATATTATTACTTAAATTTTCGGCAAAAGTGTTATGAACCAATGTAAAATCACCGCCATTGTATGCCCCAAAATAAAATCCGGCACAGTTTGAAACTACACAATTCCACATTTTGATGGTGGGATTATGAGCAATAATGCCATTTCCGGAGGCATACATAATTATGGTATTACTTAATTTCAGTTCGGTTGATTGTTTATTTTCTGTACTTGAACCTATCGAAATTGCGTCTGTTGTATTATAAATTTCAGCATTTGTGATTTCATTTTGCACAGCACCGGGCATTAACATTATGCCTTTCCACATTCCAGGAGTTGCTTTCCAATAGCCATCACTACGCGAACCTGAAAAAATCACCTTTTGGTTAATACCTGTATCCCCTTGTATTTTGATTGTTCCATAAACTATTATTGCCGCATTAGTTGCCGCTCTAATTTGCACTCCTTTAGTAATTGTAAGGCTGGAACCTGATGGAATGGTAATTGTTTTATAAATAAATCTGGCATTTGTATTGTCCCAAATATTAGTTCCAGATAAGGTTTCGCCACTATAATAAATAGCATCTCTCCCCCAGGCTGTTAGATATACTTTTTGAATCGCACCATTTTCGGGCTGTATTAAAATGGAATCTTTTGATAAAAATGGAGTGGGTTGGTTGCTTTTGGATAAATTAACTTTTACAAAAACACTCAAACTATCTTTCCCTCTGAGGAATATTTTGCTGAAACTTTGTGTTTTTTGTCCGTTTATATTAAGCTCAAATGGAGAAGAACTTCCACCACCCACTGATATTGAAGTTATCATACGTGCATTACCTGTGGGATTTTTGACTTTAACTCTTTTTGTAATAGAAGTGTAATCGGTAAAAATGGTATCAAAAAGCAAACTATCAGTAGCAATATTGTCATACGCATCTTCAATAATAAATTTTGAATCATCATTGCTTAACACTTCCTCCGGAGGAACGCAATAATTGAAACAAAATATCAGAGAACTGAATAATATAAAAATCCTTAAATGAGTTGTCTTGAACATTATTGAATATTCAAATTATCCCCACGAAGCGATCTAAATCGTTTGCGAGCCTCCGCAGTGTAAATACTGGCAGGGAAATCAATCAAAAATTTATTATACAAAGCCATTGCCTTTTCTGAATCTTTAAAATTTTCTTCATACATTCTTGCAATTGTAAATGCAGCATCATCGGCATAAATACCTGTTTTGTAATCACTTACAATGGTCTGCAATTTGGTTAAGGCTTCTTTATAATTACCCGTTTTGTTAAGCACTTTCGCTTGCAGATAGTATATTTCATCAACAATAGCATTGTCCTTATATATTTTTAAAAGTGAATCCAGAATTTTAAGTGTTTCGGGATATTTGTTTTGAAACAATAATAATTCAGCCTGACAATATGCTTTCAAAGCCGGATGTGTACTGTCATCATCCAGTCCGGTATTGTCCTGAATAAATACGCTCAAGTCAATGGCATCATTGGCGATTTCGCGAGTAGTTGCAAGTTTAAGCACATCCAAATGCTCCTTTGCCAAATCAAATTCACCTATGTAATAAGATAACTTTGCATTTCTCAATTTTGCTTCATGCCCAAGAGGTTGTTCTTTCATATCTTTTTCAACCTGCGAATAAATAAGTGTAGCTTCCCAAGGTTCGTTTTTTAGTACATATATATCGCCCATATCCAGTTTGCAACGATTGAGAAACTGGGCATCTACCCATGGGTATGAAATTATTTCTCTAAAATACATTACAGAGGTATCTTTTGAATCCAGATAAAATCCATACAAAATTGCCATGCTTCTCAATGCTTCCATAGTTTGTTGTGTACGTCCCAAATCTACCATATATTGCTTATAATCAGCAATTAATGACCTGATATTACTAGCATCAATCGGATAGGTGTTTTTGACTTTTTCTTCTTTTGCTTGAATTTTGAGCTTTCTGGCAATACCATAATTAGGGCTACTCCGATATTCTTTTTCTACATAGGCATATATTTCAATTGCGGTATCATATTCTTTGTTTTCAAAGGCAATTTTGCCAATTTCCATGAGTTTATTGCCTTGTGTTTTCATTAACCGGTCATAGGCTTTGCCTTGTAAAAATGCCAATGGGAAATCCTTTTTTTGTAAATAAATCCAAATTAAAATATCGTTGTAAATAAACTGGGTAGGGTTTTCTTGTATTTTTTCAAGTATTCCTGCTTCAAATAATTTAAACTCTTCATCTGTAACAATATACTCTTGAAATCGAGCTTTCAAATATTCTTTATCATGATGATTAATTAAAAGTAAGCGAATAAGTTCCGAAACCATTTCGGCTGTTTTCCCTTCTTTTTTATTGATTTCAGCCATTTCAAGGGCATAAATAAAATCGTTGCCTTGCACTTTTCGCGCAGCTAAAAAAACCAGCTTTGAAATATCGAAATAGCCATTTTTGTTCAAGTTTTGGGTGATAGGATCAATATAATCAGGATTTTCAACCGAATAGCGTATTACTTTATCAAATTGCTTTTGAGCGTCTTTTTGTTTGTTTTGTTTTAGGTAAAGTGTAGCAGCATCTATTTTATAATAAGGATTTTCAGGATCCCACTTGATCATTTTTTTTACCAATTTTTCTGCCTCAATGTAGTTATTGGTTTTGATTAAACAATCGGTGTATTTTTCATACACCTTTTTAGCGTTTTCAAGATCAGTTGTGAAATTCTGATAAATAGATATCGCTTTCAAATACTCGCCTCCTTTATAATATTCTTCAGCTAATGGCAATCCGCCTTTTTGAGCAAAAAGTATGTTTGCAATTACAAGCAATAAAAAAGTGTATATGTTTCTCGAGTTGAACAAACTATTGTAGATTAATAAAGATTATTTCTTTTGTTTTTTCAAAAACACTAACAAATCTTCATACTTTTTAATGGCGCCTGAAATGAATTTCTTTTTCTTGTCTAAAACAAAATAAGTTGGGAATCCGGTAACGTTGAAATTGCCTGATGCCATCGAAAAAATGCTTGCATAATCTTTAGGAATAATATTAATTCCTTTGAGTTTGAAATTATCCATAGCTGTTTTTAATATCAGGGTATCAGCTTTGTAGGTCATTAAAACACCAAAATATTCATACCCAATTTTGTGCAAACTATCATACTTAGTAGAAAAAACCGGAATTTGATCTTTGCAATGGCTGCATTGATAATCGTAAAAATATACGATTGTATACTTGCTTTTAACTTCATGCAACTTTATGTTTTTCATATTAGGATCAAAGCCTTCAAAATTTACACTTTCAAATCCAAGATATAGCGAATCAGGAACTTGACTAACCGCTTGATTGATAACAGATAAAATCAGTAAAGGTAAAATTATTTGCAACTTCATTTATTCTACTTTTGATACTTTGGCACGAACGGCTTCAACAGCTTTTTTAGTTTTTTCGACTACCTCGGAAGCAGCAGCTTGGTTCTGTAAATTAGTGACACTATCCGATTGTAATTGCTTGTATTCGATGGCATTATCAGTCAATTTTTTTTCAAGTTTTACTTTTTCCTGACGATTGCTTAGTATATCAGAACGTAATTTTTCGCCTTTATTAATTAGTTTTTCCTGATCTTTAACAGAGCTTGCCAATACTTTTTCGGCTTCTTTAATTTGATCATTGATATCGGCTATATACATGGCTACTCCAAAATCGTGAAGTAATTTTTCGGCCTCTTTATATTTGGATGCATCTCCGCTTGAAGTTACATAAGCATCGCCTAAATCAATTGCAAACCAGACTTTTGAACCTTTAGAAGTAGCTTCTACTTTAGAAATAATTTTTACAAATGTGGATGATATGGATGCAATGGTGCCTTGTTCCACTATATATGTTCCTGATTTATTTTTAAAACTGCCCCATTCTTTCATTTTTTTTGTCCATCCTTGCTTTACATCATCCAAATCTAATTCAAGAACTGTGTATAATCCTTTGCGCTTGACATCTTCAATTATTTCATCTGATTCGGCAACGGTTACTTTTTGGCCAAATCCTTGAAATACAAAAAACAATAAGGTACAATTCAGAAAAATGGATTTGATAATTTTTGAAATCATATTATTTATTTATAGAAATGATCAATGTTTAATATTTGAAAGTATCATAGTTGTGATACAAATTTAGCATTAGTTGCCTTAATTTAAGCAACTAAGTATTATTATATTAACGAATAGCATCAATCAATATTTTTATCGATGTTATTTTATATATATTTGGCAGTTTTTTAAGAACAAAAAATTCATGCAAAGCGTACATTTTATAGCTATAGGGGGAAGTGCAATGCATAATTTGGCAATTGCATTACAAGAAAAAGGATTTGAAGTTACCGGATCGGATGATGAAATTTTTGAACCTTCACAATCCAGATTATCAAAACATGGCTTATTACCCAAACAAATGGGTTGGTTTCCGGAAGAAAACATTCATGAAAGACTAGATGCAATAATATTAGGAATGCATGCTCGTTCGGACAACCCGGAGTTGCTGAAAGCCAAACATTTAGGTTTAAAAATATACTCTTATCCTGAATATATTTATGAACAAAGCAAAAACAAACAAAGAGTAGTAATAGCAGGGAGTCATGGCAAAACCACCATTACTTCAATGATTCTTCATGTTATGCGCAATTGTAAAAAACCAATTGATTACCTTGTGGGTGCTCAAATTGAAGGTTTTGATAACATGGTTCATTTGTCAGATGCACCCGTAATTATAATAGAAGGTGACGAATATTTAGCCTCCCCTATTGATCGAGTTCCCAAATTTTTGCACTATAAGCATCATATGCTTGTAGTAAGTGGAATTGCCTGGGATCATATTAATGTATTTCCAACTTTCGAATCGTACAAATTTCAATTTGAATCACTAATAAATGCCACTCCTAAAGCTGGAATGTTAATATATAATGATGATGATAAAACTTTAGCAGCCATTTGCCGGCCTATCAAAAGGGAAGATTTGATTAAAGTGGAATACACAGAACACAAATCGAAAATAAAAGATGGCGTTACTTACTTGCTGAATGCGGACGAAAAATATCCGGTCAAGTTTTTTGGTGAACATAACCTATATAATGTTAAAGCTGCTTTTGAAGTATGCACTCGGATTGGAGTTTCGGCAAATGAATTTTATCAAGCTATTCAAACCTTTAAAGGCGCAGCCAATCGTTTAGAGTTATTGGCTTCAAAAGCAAATACATTTATATTTAAAGACTTTGCACATGCACCTTCAAAACTAGATGCCACTACTAAAGCAGTAGCAAAACAATTTCCCAAAAACAGAATTATTGCTTGCATTGAATTACATACGTTCAGCAGCTTGAATAAAGATTTTTTGGGTCAATATAAAAACACCCTAGAAAAGGCAGACGTAGCTATAGTATATTACAATCCCGAAACGGTGGCTCACAAAAAATTACCCCCGATTTCGGAAGAAGAAATTAAAAAAGCATTTAACAAAGCAAAATTACTGGTTTACACCGACAGCAAACTTCTTGCAAGTTTTATCAAAAGTCAAGATTTGAAGGATTCTGTGCTTTTGCTTATGAGTTCAGGAAATTTTGATGGCATCAACTTAAAGGAATTTGCAAATTCACTTTTGTAAAGTGATTTATAATAATATCAATTAATTTGTCGTTGGATCTGATTATATGTTCCATTGAAAGTCCTCTTTAATATTATTTGTTTAGCTATTTGGCAAATAAGTTTTGCTCAAAACACAACTATTTCCGGTTTCATATCAGATAATTATTCCAACCCCATTCAATTTGCAGTAATATCCATTTCTAATCAAGCCGGAGGGGTCCAAAGCGATGAGAATGGTAGTTTTGTAATAATTACAAATCAAACCGGAATTGTAAAAGTAAATGCCCGATTACTTGGATATAAAGAAGCCAGTTCAATTGTAACCATTAGCGGTTCAGGTATATATCCGATGTCTTTACTAATGCAGATTGAGTCTAAAGAAATAGGCCAAATTGACGTAGAGGGCAGGTATCAGGAAAAACGAGATGAGGCTGGAATGATAGTGCTTAATCCTAAAAACCTTACATTATTACCCTCTGCATTTGGTGATTTCAACAAAGTAATCAGCATGTTACCCGGAGTGGTTTCAAACAATGAACTAAGTTCTACTTTTTCGGTGCGGGGAGGCAACTATGACGAAAATTTGATTTATGTAAATGGCATGGAAGTATATCGTCCATTTTTAGTAGCATCGGGTCAGCAGGAAGGGTTGAGTTTTGTGAATCCTAATTTGGTTTCAGAGGTTAATTTTTCATCCGGGGGATGGCAATCGAAATATGGAGACAAACTTTCATCCGTAATGAATGTAAAATATAAAGAACCTAAGCGGTTTGAAGGTTCCATTCAAGGGGGTATATTAGGAGCTTCTATCCATATTGGGGGTACAGATAAAACCCAAAAAATCAGTTATTTATTCGGATTCCGCAACAAAAGCTCTCAATACTTACTTGGAACTTTACCTGTAAAAGGCAGTTATTTTCCAACATATAACGATTTTCAAGGGTATATCAATTTTGACATAAGTAATAAAAGCAAACCTTTTCCCATTTCTAAAAGGACTACTTTAGGACTTCTCACCTCCTATGCAGGCAACCGTTATTATGTGGCTCCGACAGAACAAGAAGTGAGTTTTGGTGCGGGTACGGAGCTATTGAATCTGACAACCTATTTCTATGGAACAGAAACTATGAACTACGATACATGGCAGTCAGGGGCTAAACTATCGCATTGGGTTACCGAAAAGTTCAGAACCGAACTATATGCTTCAGCAATGGATTCCAGAGAACGAGAGTATGTAAATATTGAAGCGTTATATAGAATATGTGACCTTAACCCCGACCCCGGCATTCAAAATCCGAATAAGTGCTTGGTAGAACGTGGAGCGGGAGCGCAATTTAAATATGCACGGAATAGTCTGCAAGCACAAATTGCAACCATCGAAAGTCGAAATTATTGGTTTCTAAATAAAAATAGCTCCATCGAATTTGGTTCCAAATACAGCAACGAAAACATATACGACCGAATCAGCGAATACCAATATATTGATTCATTGGACTATATCAACTTTACCAGATCTGTTTACTCCGAAAACAAACTTAGCACCAATCGCGTGTCAGCATATGTTCAGTGGCAATGGAATATTGATAGTATCCAACATATAACTATTGGAACACGTTTAGGTTATTGGGATTTGAACAAGCAGTTTTTAGTTTCTCCTTCGGCTCAATATACCATTCACCCCAAATGGAAAAGAGATGTAGTATTCAAATTTGCAACCGGTATATACAGGCAACCGCCATTTTATAGGGAATTAAGAAACTTTCAGGGCATTGTAAACCCTACGCTTCGGGCACAAAGTTCATTACATTTTTTAGTAGGGGCCAATTACAAATTCAACATTTGGAATCGACCATTTCATTTTAATTCCGAGCTGTATTACAAGTACTTATGGGATGTGGTTCCATATGATGTTGACAATATTAGATTGCGCTATTACGCTCAAAACAGTGCGGTTGCTTATGCTACAGGCGCTGATTTCAGAATCAATGGTGAATTTGTAAAAGGATCAGAATCTTGGTTTAGCCTTGGCATTATGAATACGCAAGAAAAAGTAGATGGAAGCAAACAAGGTTGGATTCGGAGACCAAGTAATCAATTTGTGACTGTAGCTATATTTTTTCAAGATCATATTCCGAAAATACCTGCTTGGAAAGTATATATTAGTGCCATTTATGGAAGTGGATTGCCATTTGGCGTGCCATTTAACCCGGATCAGAGAAGCACTTTTACTTTTCCTGCATATAGAAGAGTTGATATTGGCACTTCATATATAATAATGTACAACGACAAAAAGACAACTAAAAAATTGGTTGAATCTGTGTTAATTGGCTTAGATATACTTAATGCATTTGAATTCAACAATACCATGTCTTATATATGGGTGGCTGACTACGAGCAACGTAATTTTGCTGTTCCGAATTATTTGTCCACGCGGTTTTTTAACTTAAAAGGTACGGTTACATTTTAATTAAATAATTGTGTAATTCGGTTGTTAGAAAAACTTCTGAGATTTATTTGTAATAAAAGTAATGAAATAGAAAAGCTAAAAGTTTATTTTAAATGAATATTCCACATATAGATAGAATTGAGAAACAAACCAATTTGCAGCAATTGCAAAATTCTGTTTACTTTGCTTCTTGAATATTATTATAAATTACTTACCCCAATATTTAAAATGCAAAAAATAAAAGTTGCTAACCCGGTGGTTGAACTGGATGGAGATGAAATGACCCGTATCATTTGGAAATTTATTAAAGATAAATTAATCCTTCCATATTTAGAATTAGATATTAAATATTATGATTTAGGCATGGAAAGCAGAGATGCAACCAATGATCAAATTACTATTGATTCCGCTGAAGCCATTAAAAAATACAATGTTGGAATAAAATGTGCTACTATTACACCGGATGAAGAGCGTGTAAAAGAGTTCAAATTGAAACAAATGTGGAAATCACCCAATGGAACTATCAGAAATATATTGGATGGAACCGTTTTTCGTGAACCTATTGTGTGTAAAAATGTACCACGTTTGGTTCCAAACTGGACAGCGCCAATATGTATTGGACGTCATGCATTTGGTGATCAATACCGCGCTACCGATTTTGTAACCAAAGGAAAAGGAAAACTTACCATCAAGTTTGAAGGCGAAAATGGAGAAGTAATTCAACATGAGGTGTTTAATTATAAAGGTGATGGTGTAGCACTTGCCATGTATAATACAGATGAATCAATAAGAGGATTTGCATACTCATGTTTTAATACTGCTTTGCAAAAAGGATGGCCACTTTACTTATCGACAAAAAACACCATTTTGAAAAAATACGATGGCAGATTTAAAGACATTTTTCAAGAAATATACGAGAAAGAATTCAAATCAAAATTTGTTGCCAAAGGAATTGTGTATGAGCATCGTTTGATTGATGACATGGTTGCCAGTGCATTGAAATGGCACGGAAATTTCGTGTGGGCTTGCAAAAACTATGATGGGGATGTACAATCCGATACAGTGGCTCAGGGTTTTGGTTCATTAGGATTAATGACTTCTACCTTAGTAACTCCCGATGGCAAAACTATGGAAGCAGAGGCAGCTCATGGAACAGTTACTCGTCACTACAGAGATCATCAGGCTGGAAAACCTACTTCAACGAATCCAATAGCATCAATTTTTGCATGGACACGTGGATTGGAGTTCAGAGGCAAACTTGATGGCAATCAGGAATTAATTAATTTCTGCCAGGCACTGGAAAAAGTATGTGTTGAAACAGTAGAAAGCGGCAAAATGACCAAAGATTTGGCTGTATGTATCCATGGAAATAACGTAAAACTTGGAGAACATTATTTGAACACTGAAGACTTTTTGACTGCTTTGGATACTAATTTGAAGATAAAATTGGGTAAATAATTAAGTCCAAACTATATAATAAAAGGGTTAGCTTACATGTAAGCTAACCCTTTTATGTTAATGTAGAATTCAATAATAAAATAGATAAGAGTAATATTTGGGTTAAATTAAAGGCCCGTAAATTCGGGCTTTTTATTTAACTGGAATGTTTGTTACTTTATATACAATTCCCAGTGCTAATTGTTCATTGGCTTGAACATATTTAATTTGATCTTCATTATACATAACTACGCCTGTTAAATTTACGTTTATATATTTGGTGACTTTTGCTGTAATTACAGCATCAAATCTGACTACTCCCACCATCAAGTTTTCATAACCGGAAAAATATTGACCTAAAATTTTCAAGTTCAAATTAGAATATAAATCTTTATCAAATTTCACCAAAGCATTCAAACCAAATTGATTACGTACCTTAGTTCCCTTTTTTACACCAAAGGAAACGGTATCCTTTGTACCATCTTTTTTAACTTCTTCCTTTTTGGTGTTATTAAAAACAATATCATCCGTCATAAAAGTCTGTCTAAATGCAATTGGTGCAAACCGAGCCGAAAAATAAGTAGTTGGCGTCCACATTAACCCAACACCTTCATCCAAATACCCTGGTGCCAAAAAATTAGAAACTCTCCTTTCAAGGCTATCAGGTAAAGCTTTGCTTTTATCTATATCCGTTGGCAAACTGTTGCTATTTTGATACTTCACGTAAGTGTATCCTGCTGTGAATTGCGTTTGAAATGTGGCACTTGCAAACATTGACCAATCTTTTGAAAGTCCATAGGAATAAATATTATCGAAAAACAATCTATCAATGTTTTTCCTTAAATTGTAGTTATATATTTGTTCATTTGTAAAAAGCCCGTATTGACTTTGAAAATCATTTACCAATCGTGACCTTTTTTTTACATATTCCGACTTTGCATTTAAAAACCCAGCTACTGCACCTGAACTTAGTCCTCCTTGAGCTATTTTCCATTCAGCACTAAAATTTGTTTGGTTTACATTCAAACCTGCTTCAAAGTTCTTGTTCCAATAGGTAGTATCCCTAATTTGAGCTGAAAGAGAGAAAGTAATTACTGCAAAAAATGAAATAGTTGCATTTTTCATTTGAGTTATTGCTTAGGTTGGTTTTACAAAAATAAAAAGTGAAAGGAATTATCCAATAAAAATATCAGTCTAAAATAACCGGCTCTAGCTTAGGTGCCAATATATGAATGAACCCTAACGACACTAAGTAAGCACTCCCACCAATAATAAACATAGATGCATACCCTGAATTTTGTATTACTACACCTGCAACTGCTGCAAGCAATACACCTCCTACTGCTCCAAACATGCCGCCTATCCCTGTTACTGATGCAATGGCATGCTTAGGAAACATATCAGATGCTAACGTGTATACATTTGCCGAATTTGCCTGATGAGCAGCAGTTGCTAAAGCAATTAATCCAATTGCCACCCAAAAATTATGAGTATATGAAACAAAAATAATAGGCACAACGCAAATTGCACAAATAAGCATAGTTGTTTTGCGAGCTCTATTATTACTCCATCCTTTTTGCATCAAAAAACTTGAAAACCAACCTCCTGCAATACTGCCCAAATCAGAAATTACGTATATAATTAGAAATGGAATTCCAACGGTTTTTAAGTCCAGCTGACGATCGAGGTTGGTGTTTTCATTAAAAAACATTGGAAGCCAAGTAAGGTAAAACCACCATATTGGATCACAAAAAAACTTTCCACAAATCAGCGCCCATGTTTGCCTGAAGGTCAATAATTTAAGCCAAGGAATTGATTTTTGAATTTCTTGTTCATCCGATTTAATATAATTTAGCTCCCTTTGTGATAATTTTTTAGAATTTTCGGGCTTTTGATAGGTAATAATCCAAAAAATAAGCCAAACAAATCCTAACATGCCTGTGAGCACAAAAGCCCACCGCCAACCGTAATTGATAGTAATAATAGGTACTAATAGTGGTGCAGCGATGGCTCCAACATTAGCTCCAGAGTTAAATAAGCCTGTTGCAAACGAACGTTCTTTTTTTGGAAACCACTCTGATACAGTTTTTACAGCGCCTGGGAAATGTCCACTCTCCCCTAGCCCAAGTCCGAATCTTGCTATTGCAAATCCTACAAAATTTCGTGCCAAACCATGGCACATTGCTGCTATACTCCAAAACGTAATTGAAAACATAAACCCAATTCGGGTGCCAAACCTATCAATTAATCCTCCAATTAACAAAAAACCTAAAGCGTAAGCTGCTTTAAATGAGGCATCTATATAACCCAATTCCGCTTTAGTGAAGTTAAATTCATTTTTGAAGCCCTCGTCAATCATTACCAACGATAGAACTTGTCTGTCGATATAATTAATAGTTGTAGCAAAAAATAATAGTGCCACAATTTTCCACCTATAACTACCTATTTTTTCTACCATTATAAGTACAAACTTGCAATTAAATTTTACAAAATCACAGAACAAGAAAAAAAAATATTAAAGAAAAATTGTGCAATCGATTAATCAATAACTATTTAAAAACATAAGTTAATTTCTCAATGTTGAAAAAATATGCGCAAAATTACATGTTAATATTATTTAACAATTCCTTAACTTTGATATATACAAATATTTCTACATTTGTATAAATTATTTTTATTAATAAATTGCATGAAACCAATTACTTACAGTGATACTTTAAAATTATGAAAGTTAAAATCATTATTGGTATAGTACAATTTTTCTTCCTTGCTGAAGCTTTAGGCAATGCGCAAGATTTTTTGAAATTGGCGAAAGATGCATTTAATAACAAAGATTTTTCAAAAGCGATTAATTATTCAGATAATGTTTTGAAGGAAAAGCCTGATATGCCGGAAGCACTTGAAATTAAAGGCAAGTCAAATCTTGAATTGGAACGATATCATGAAGCATTGGATAATTTTAACATCTGTACAACAATAATGCCTCAGGAATCCAATTATCATTATTTTAAAGGATTTTGTGAATATAAGCTTAAAAGATTCAACAATGCCATGAAAAGCCTAGATATTGCCACGGACTTAAGCCCTGACAATTTATTAGCCTATAATTACTTAGGATGCATTTTTAACGAATTGAAAATGTATAAAGAAGCCAAAAAGAACTTTGATATGGCGGTTGATTTGCAAGCCGATTTAAGCGTAAATATGTTTGTTAAGTCTCGGTTTGTTGAAGAATATGCACAAGAATATAGATATTCTATCAGACTGGCCAATGCCGAGATTAAAAAGAACCCTGAATCAAACAATGCACTATTATATAGAGGCATATTGAAAGTAATGGTTAGCGACAATTGGGGAGCCTCCCTTGATTTAAGTGAAGCTATTAGTAAGACAAAAGAAGTAAATTTAGGGTATTTTTACAGGGGTTATGTCAATTGTAACCTTCGAAAATTTCAAGAAGCAGTGAACGATTTGCATAAATTTTCACAACAATTTCCTCGTGAAGAAAAGGTTCATGAAATGATTGCTAACATTATGTCATTATCCAATACTAAAATTGTTTTGCCTAAAGAAGAAGTAAACGAAGATCCAATATATATGGCCACTGAGGAAATGCCTGAATACGTTGGAGGTATGAAAGAAATGTATAAATTTATTTCTGCCAATATAAATTATCCTTCTCAAGCGATGGATGAAGAAATATCTGGAAGAGTAGTTCTTTCTTTTGTGGTGGATGCAAAAGGCAATATTAAAAATATAGAAGTTATAAAACCTATTGGAGGAGGTTGTGAAGAAGAAGCTGTACGGGTTATAAAGAAAATGCCTGCATGGAAACCCGGCAAAATGAAAGGGAAACCGGTGAATGTTAAATTTACAATTCCGGTTTCATTCAGTTTTAACAACTAATTCTTTTTTAACTGAGTAAGTATCTTTTTAAAACTTAATTCTTCATCAATCAGTTTATGTAAATCTTGAATTGCAATTCTTTTCTGATCAGTGGTGTCTCTGAAACGTACTGTTACCGCTTGATCTTCAAGGGTTTGATGATCCACTGTGATGCAAAATGGGGTGCCTATCAAATCTTGACGGGTATATCGCTTACCAATTGAATCTCTCTCTTCATACACAACATTAAAATCATATTTGAGCATTTCCACTATTTCTCTTGCCTTTTCAGGCAATCCATCTTTCTTAACTAATGGGAAAATAGCCGCTTTCACAGGCGCAAGAGCAGGATGAATTTTCAAATAGACTCGTTCCTTTTGTTCTTCGCCACTGCCTATATTCTCTTCGGTATAAGCATTGCAAAGTACTGCCAAAAAAGTGCGATCAGCACCTACTGAAGTTTCTACAACATATGGCACATAATTCTTATTCAAGTCATTATCGAAATATTGAAGCTTTTTCTTTGATAATTTCTCATGATTTCCCAAATCAAAGTCTGTTCTGGAATGAATCCCTTCCATTTCTTTAAATCCAAAAGGAAATTCATACTCAATATCCACGGCTGCATTAGCATAATGCGCCAACTTTTCATGATCATGATATTTCAATTTATCGGCCGGAAATCCTAATGCCAAATGCCATTTGAGCCTTTGCTCTTTCCAATAGGCATACCATTCCATTTCTGTGCCCGGTTTGATAAAAAACTGCATTTCCATTTGTTCAAATTCACGCATTCTAAATATAAATTGTCGTGCTACAATTTCATTTCTAAATGCTTTCCCTATTTGAGCAATTCCAAACGGAATTTTCATCCTGCCTGTTTTTTGTACATTGAGGAAATTTACAAATATTCCTTGAGCAGTTTCTGGTCTCAAATATATGGTATCAGCCTCTTCAGCCACCGAGCCTACTTTGGTTGAAAACATAAGATTAAACTGCCTTACCTCAGTCCAATTGGCTGTACCTGAAATATTGCAAATGATTTTTTCATTTATGATTAATTCTCTTAGTCCTGAATAATCTTCCTTTTTAAGCAAATCATTCATATCAGCTACCAACTTGTTTGCTTGCTCTATTTTTCCTTCCTCTTCATATTTGGAGGCCTTTTCTTCGATCAAATGATCAACTCTGTATCGTTTTTTACTATCTTTATTGTCAATCATTGGATCGTTAAATCCATCCACATGCCCGGAAGCTTTCCATACCAAAGGATGCATAAATATAGCTGCATCCACACCTACAATGTTTTCATGCAACAAAGTCATCGATTTCCACCAAAGTTGCTTGATATTGTTTTTTAATTCTACACCATACTGTCCATAGTCATACACGGCTGCAAGTCCGTCATATATTTCGCTTGAAGGGAATACAAAGCCATATTCTTTGGCGTGTGAAATAATTTTTTTAAATGTATTTTCTTTTTGGGATTCTGCAGGTTGTGCCATAATTATCGATTCGGAAGGCAAATATTATAAAAATCTGATACATTCAGTTTATTAGTGCAAATTAAATCACAAGTGAAATAATTGTATAGATGGTTATTGCCCAAGAAACAATTAAAAAATACCACCCTAAGCCAAACTTTTTGCGCATGTCGTACCATAATATCATTCCGGTTATTGAAAATAATATCATACTTACGGCTGTTACGTCCAACATCGTTGCCCAAACTAAGTGAAACCACTTTCCTTTATAATTGTGTAAAACATGAATTCGCTCCGTTTGTTTAAAAAAAGTAGCAGGAGTTGATCTTGCAAGTATAACAGAGTCTTTGTCAATTATATAGGAAACCTCAACATTCTCTAATGGATTATTGAAATCATACTTAAATAGGTTTTCTTTTTCCAATTTTGCATTCATCATTCGACCTTTTATGGCATATTTTCTTTGCAATTCAAGGCCCGATTTTTCTTTATTACTCGTATCTATTTTGTTACTAATTTTATAAAACTCCATTTTGGCATTCCATTCCTTTTCCGAGTTAGGCATAAAACTGTGCACCCCAAACATAAGTCCGGTAAGCAAATACAATAAAACCTGAACGTATAAAAACAAGCTTAAATAAAAGTGGATTTTTCGAATCAATTTTTTAATCATTATTTCAGAATAATAGTAATAATCCAAAAATCAAAATATATCCAAGCCCAAAACCAATTGCGAGATAAGCATCTCTTTTAGTCTTTATTGATTTTTTGAACCAAAAGTATATACCGGTAAACACTAATAGTATTGCTGTGATGGATGCAACTAAAACGTAATATCCCCAAATATTAAATATCAACGATTCGGGCTTGCGTATGATGCCCTCGTGCATACCTACAAAAATACTTCCAAATCCTTTGGATTCAGTAATCGTAATCAATTGCCCTGTATTTTTGTTCAAGTACAAAGTGTAATCCCTACCCGGACGCATTATTTTGCAATGAAATACATTATTACTATCCGTATATTTTTCCCAATCGGGATCAAAGCCAAAAATATTTTTGATCTTTTTGATTTCTTCAACTAATAATTTATCGTCTGAAGCAGTTATTGCAACATTGCAAGTATCTGATACTGAATTTGATGTTACTTCCTTTGAAAAAAATTTGTGTTGATAATTAAGAGCGCTCAGTCCCATAATAAGGAAAAAACCAGAAGCAAATAATCCACCATAGAGATGAATAACATATAAAAATTTGAAAATTCTATGTTTATTTAGCACAATATTTGGGCAATAATTTTCAAATATAACGATTAATGTTCAAACTTAGTATACTTGCTGTAGCTGCTCACCCCGACGATGTTGAACTTTCGTGTGCAGGTACCTTAATAAAGCATGCACAATTGGGATACAAAACCGGGATTCTTGACCTCACTCAGGGCGAATTAGGAACAAAAGGAACTCCAGCTATTCGCAAAAAAGAAGCCGATGCAGCATCAAAAATAATGGGCATTTCCTACAGAGAAAATCTGGGACTTGCTGATGGTTTTTTCGAAAATGACAAAACTCACCTTATCGAAATTGTCAAAATTATTCGCCATTGCAGCCCTGAAATTATGTTCATCAATGCCCCTCAGGATCGCCACCCTGATCATGGAAATGCAGCCGAACTAACCAAAAGAGCTTGTTTCTTAGCCGGACTTGTGAAAATAGAAACCAGTTACATGGGAGCAATTCAAAAGCCGTGGCGACCAAAGCAAATATTCCATTATGTTCAAGATACATTGTTGCCAGTGGATTTTGTAATCGATATTACGCAACAATTTGAACTTAAAATGGATGCCATTAAAGCATTTGGGAGTCAATTTTACAACCCAAATTCAAATGAACCCAAAACCTATATTTCCGATGAGAAGTATTTCGCTTATATTCAGGCACGTGCAACCGAGTTTGGCCACTCCATTAGTACCCTCTACGGAGAAGGCTTTATTAAAACGCGTCAAATTGGTTTAGAAAATATTTTTAATTTAATTTAGCACTTATGAAATTAACCTCAGAAAAGTCCAATTCCTTCATTATTATAT
>JANRJY010000011.1:0-43238 GCA_033763735.1 Bacteroidota bacterium
ATAAGCTGCGGAGGAAGGTACTTGTGCCAAACGACCGGTGGTAGTTGTATTTGAAACTAAAGTTAAACTAAAACCGGTAGTGACAATTTTAGAATTATTCCCAAGGGTAAGTGTGCCTGTAATGCTTTGATTAGCAGCTAACAATACACCAACAGTAGTCGATGATTTGGAAATAGAAAGGTTGCTAAATGTATTTGAACCAGAAATAGATTGATTGCCTACACCATTGAAAAGCACAGTGCTTCCAGATGCTGCATTAAACGTGCCGGAGTTAATGAAATTGCCACTTATCGAAAGGGTTAATCCTGAATTTAAACTAATAGTTCCAGTTCCAACAATTGACAAATTATTTACAATTGCTCCTGTACTGCTTATCACTGGCATAAATGAAACAGTTGGACTTATGATTACATCTGAACTTGATATAGGAACAGTTCCAGAACACCAGTTGGATGAATTATTCCAGTCACTTGTAATTCCTAACCAACTTCCTGAAGTATAGGTTAATGTCAAATTTGTCGAAATATAATTTCCACAAGTATTTATAGCAGTAAGAGTTACAGTTCCTCCTACATTAGAATTAGAAGTAATTCCAACTATAGAGGTTCCTTGACCGGATGATATCGTAAATCCAATGGGAACACTCCACGTTAAAGAACTAAAATTTGATATTCCGGAAACTGTATAATTACGTGTACTGGAAGTACAAAAACTTGTTGTGCCTGCATATAATGCCGTTCCGGAAACGGTAGGGGTGATTGTTACTGTTAATTTGGATGTACTTCCATTACCACAGGTATTATTTCCAGAGATAGAAATATCGCCTGATGCAGCGGTACCACTAAAAGATACACCAATAATACTAGTACCTGTACCGGAGGTAATAGAAAATCCGGAAGGGACAGTCCAGTTGAAGGTGGTTACATTTGTCAGTCCGGTTATCGTGTAATTAGTAGAAGTTCCTTGGCATTGAGAAGCACTTCCATTGATTGTTCCGGTACCGGAAACGGTAGGGGTGATTGTTACTGTTAATTTGGACCTGTTACCATTACCACAAGTATTATTTCCAGAGATAGAAATATCGCCTGATGCAGCGGTACCACTAAAAGATACACCAATAATACTGGTACCTGTACCGGAAGTAATAGAAAATCCGGAAGGAACTGTCCAGTTGTAGGTAGTTACATTGGAAAGTCCTGTCACGGTGTAATTAGTAGAAGTTCCTTGGCATTGAGCAGCACTTCCATTGATTGTTCCGGTACCGGAAACGGTAGGGGATATAGTAACGGTTAATTTAGAACGGTTTCCATTACCACAGGTATTATTTCCGGAGATGGAAATATCGCCCGAGGCTGCGGCTCCGGTGAAGGACACCCCGATGATGCTGGTTCCCGAACCGGAGGTAATGGTAAATCCGGAAGGAACTGTCCAGTTGTAGGTAGTTACATTGGAAAGTCCGGTTACGGTGTAATTAGTAGAAGTTCCTTGGCATTGAGAAGCACTTCCATTGATTGTTCCTGTACCGGAAACCCCAGAAGTCAAAGTGACATTGATAGAGGCTGCGCTAGTTGGCGTGCTTACACATGAATTATAACCTGTAACAGATATCAAACCTGTGCTTGAACCAGTTGAAGTTACTACAATACTTGAAGTTCCTGCTCCTGCAATAATAGTAACCCCGGTAGGAACTGTCCAATTGTATGCAGTAGCGCTAACAAAACCTGAAACAGAATAATTGGAATTGGTGCCGGAACAAATGGATGATGAACCAGATACAGTGCCTGTACCACTGGCAGCGAAATTTCCAATACTTAAGGTAATTTGATTACTTAATTGAGAAGTACATCCTGTAAACGTAACTAATAACCGAAATGCTCTTGAGGCTGTAATAGTAGTTGGTTGATACGTGGATATTAAGCTTGTACTTGATACCGTAGTGATGCTACCATTTGTACCGGGAGCTCCACTCCATCCGCTATTTGTAAATACTTGCCATTGAAAAAAATATCCTGATCCTGTTGATGGAACAGTTACGCTTGCAGTTAAAGCGCTTGGAGTAGCAACGGAGCAAATGCTTTGAGAAGCAGCAATAGTTGATGTAGTACTGGTACAATTGGCGATTGGAGTAGACATACTGCAGTTGCTGCCGCATACAGTTGAAGACCCAAAAATAGTTGCACCCCCTCCCCCATTATTAAACGAACCAGCGGAAATTGAACCTGATCCCACAATAATTCCATTAGAATTGTTAGAAGCTAATCCTGAAACACTTAATATTCCATTTACAGTAATATTATCAGAATTATTTTTATTAGTAATATTTCCATTAACGATTAAGGCACCTCCTGGTTCGATCAATACCGAACTATTTTGATTAAATTCCACATCCCCAAATACATAAACGGTGGCACCAGAACGAATTATTAAATTATTAACTGGATTTCCTCCGCTTCCACCTGCAGTTGAACCAATTGTAACTGCATTTGTTCCACTCGCACAACTCGAAGTACATCGAAATGTGCCATCTTGTCTAAAATCAATAGTCGCCGTACCACTTACATTTCCTGAATTTAAATAAACAGAAGATGTGTTTCCAGAAGGTGTATTTAATACCCCATTTATAGTATAAACATAACTTGTTGAACTTGCAGTAATAGTAATAGCGGTTCCCGACAAAGTCATCGCTCTATCAATTAATGCATTAGAGGAGGACGTTGGTAATGTACCTCTACTCCAATTGGAAGCGGTTCCCCAAAGTCCGGAAGCTGTAGTAGTAGCTGTTTGAGCCCACAATATATTAGCAAAAATACATAAACAAATGGCGATAATATTTTTGTAACTATTTATCATTTTTTTAATGTATTGATTATGACTGATTTAACTAATATTATATACGAAAAGATAACATAAAAGTAAGCCTAAATATTTGACAAAACCGCAACTTTAGTTACATGTACCTACAATTAATGTGAATATTTACATTAATTCATGCTTTAGTGATATTTCGAATCAATTAAAAAAATATTATCTCGTTCATTAAAATTATATTATTTTCGTAGTCTTAATTTCGGAACATTTCAGAATTTTATTCTGTTAAACAAATAAATATATAAAAGTAATGGCGGTACAAATCAAAGACGGCATCCTTCCTGAAGCTAAAAAAGATATCATTGACTTAGAAAATAGAATTCAAAAGTTCAGAAATGAAGAAATTTCTGATGAACGTTTTCGTGCATTTCGCTTAGCCAGAGGTGTTTATGGTCAAAGACAACCCGGTGTGCAAATGATTAGAATCAAATTGCCTTATGGCAAAATGACAGCCAACCAATTAAGAAAAATATGTGATGTGTCTGACAAATTTTCTACAGGTGTATTGCATTTAACTACTCGTCAAGATATTCAGATTCACTATGTGAAGCTGGAAGAAACCCCTCAGGTTTGGGCTGATTTGGAAGAGGCAAATGTAACACTTCGTGAGGCATGTGGCAATACAGTTCGTAATGTAACTGCCTCAGTAACAGCCGGAGTAGATCGTGACGAATTGTTTGATGTTACACCTTATGCTCATACTTTTTTTACTTATTTCTTACGAAATCCTATTTGTCAGGAAATGGGGCGTAAGTTCAAGGTAGCTTTTTCAAGTAGTGAAGCTGATAGTGCATTTACTTTTATGCATGATTTGGGTTTTATTCCTAAAATCAAAGATGGAAAACGTGGCTTTAAAGTATTAATAGGTGGTGGCTTGGGTGCGCAACCATTTTTGGCTCATGTAGCCCATGAGTTTTTACCACAAGAGCAACTCATTCCATTTTCAGAAGGAGTATTAAGAATATTTGACCGATTTGGCGAACGCACACGTAGGCACAAAGCAAGGCTCAAATATTTGATAAATGAAATTGGTTTGGAGGAATTTATGCGATTGGTTGCAGAAGAACAAATTGCTTTAAAATCAAAAGTTTATCCTATTGATACTAATAATTTGCCAGATGTTGAAAATTTTAAAGGAAAAAATATTCCGGTTGTAACGCCTAACGATGTTGAAACATTTGAAAAATGGAGAAAAACAAATGCTTATGCTCAAAAGCAAAGTGGAATGTATTCTGTTTTTATCAGAATACAAATAGGCAATATCGGCACTGAAGTTGCTCGTAAATTTGCAACAATAGTCGATGAGGTAGCTGCTGACGACATAAGAGTCACCGTTAATCAAGGATTATTTATCAAATTCATACCTGAAGCAGGATTGCCATATGTGTTTAATAAACTTTCGGAAATAGGTTTTGCGGAACCCGGATTTGATTCTACAATGGATATAACTACTTGTCCGGGTACCGATACTTGTAACCTCGGAATTGCTTCTAGTTATGGAATTACTAAGGAATTGGAGAAAATGATGAAGGAAGAGTATCAGGAATTGATTTATAATCAAGATATTAAAATTAAAATAAGTGGATGTATGAATGCCTGTGGACAACACAGCATGGCAAGCATCGGTTTGCACGGTAGTTCTATTAAACATGGCGACCTTGTAATGCCAGCCATGCAATTACTATTAGGTGGAGGTCCTACAAGAGATGGATTAGGAACCATTTCTGATAAAGTTGTAAAACTCCCAACCAAGCGAATTCCTCAGGCTATCCGCGAGTTACTCAATGATTATGAGGCAAATAGCCTTGATGGAGAGTATTTTAATGCTTATTTTCAACGTCAGGGTAATAAATATTTTTACACCATGCTTAAACCATTGGCAGAGGTAAAAGAAGCCACTCAAGATTTATTTATTGATTGGGGACATGAGGAATTGTTTTTAACAGAAGTGGGAGTAGGAGAGTGTGCCGGTGTAATGATTGACTTAGTAGCTACCTTATTACAAGAAACGGATGATAAGTTAAAATCAGCGGAGGAATTATTGAACGCTAAGGTATGGGCGGATAGCATTTATCAAAGTTATGGGGTATTTATTAGCACCGCCAAAGCTTTATTAACTGCAAAAGATATTAGCTGTAATTCACAACATGGTATTATGGGTGAGTTTGAAAAGGCATTTGTTGAAACTGGCGAAGCCCCTCAAATTAATAGTTTTAAAGATTTGGTATTGGCTATCAATAAAAATGAGCCCTCAGAATCTTTTGCAAAATCTTATTTTGAAGAAGCAAAGGCTTTTTTGAGTTTTGCTTATGAATATCGCAAGAAAGCTGCCAATGCAACAATAGCAGATCGGTTATTTGCAGGCGTTGGTTGAGTTAAACAAATCTCTGTAATATGCTTTCAACAGATTTAATATAGCTTCCTCCAAACAAATTGGCATGAACCAATAAAGGGTAGATATTATAAATGTCTGCCCTTTTTTCATATCCCTTTTCCACAGGGAATTCCGAAAAATATGCCTGATAAAATTTGGCATCAAATCCACCAAATAGTTGTGTAAATGCGATTTCTATTTCTCTGTTGCCATAATACACTGCCGGATCTATCAAACTCACAAATCCATCTGAATCCGTCATTACATTGCCACTCCATAGATCTCCATGGAGCAATGAGGGTTTGTCAACAACCAATATATCATTAAGTTTTTCAAATAGATTTACAAACTGATTTTCAAGTTTGACATTTACCAATTTTTTCTTCTTAGCAATATCCAATTGATGTATAATTCGATTTTGAACAAAGAATTGAATCCAATCAGCATTTTGGAGGTTTGATTGTTCAATCCCTCCAATATAGTTGTCAGTTTCAAATCCGTAATTATTTTGGGTAACAAAGTGCATTTCAGCAAGTTTTGATCCAAAATCTTCCCAATAGTTTGATTTGGTTTTTCCGGGATTAATAAATTCTAAAAGTATATAGGGTGTTTCATCTGTTATTCCAAAGCCTATTACTTCCGGAATGGAAATAATTTTTTGTTTTCGTAGATATGAAAGCCCTTGAGCTTCTTTTTCAAAAAAGTCCGGTTTGGCATCTCTATTTGACTTTATAAAAAAATCGCCTTTAGAAGTAGATATTTTTTTTGCATTATTAATACAGCCTCCTCCTACGCTTCTTAAATCAAAGAATGCTACATCTTTGCCTACATGATTTTCAATGATGTGTTTGTAAAACTTTAATGATTCGGCCATATTAGCCATAATTTTAAAGCTCTTTTTTTATTTTATCAAGCAATTTTTTACAAGACCGAACTAAAATTTCATATACTTCTTCAAAATCACTCATATTTCCATAATAAGGGTCTGGCACGTCTTTATTTATTCCTTCTGAATCAAAACTTCGCATGAGTATTACTTTTTGTTTAAACGATGCCTCATTCGTTAATCTCAAAATATCCTCATAATTATATTTGTCCATTGGAATAATATAATCAAATGCCATAAAATGTGATATGTTAAACTGTTGACCTATATGATTGGAAGGTATTCCTTTGTGTGCTAATAATTTCAAAGTTCTGTAATCGGGGGCATCTCCCACATGATAATTGGCAGTACCTGCAGAATCCGAAGTGATTTTATCAGCAAGATTTTCCTTAGCTACTAAATCATTAAAAACAGCCTCGGCCATTGGCGAACGGCAAATATTACCTAGGCAAACAAATAGAACTTTTTTCATTTTATTAAAGAAACAAATCCAAACGGATTAAAAAACAAGTTTCTCAATTAGTTTTACAATCAATGGGTGTGAAGTTGCAAAACCTACAATCATGATACACGCTAACACTTTGAGCCAAATTTGCGTTTTTTCATCTTCTGCTTTTAATTCCGTTTTTACTAAGGCAAGGTCAGCTTTCGTTGCTAATTCTTTGCTGAGTTCATCCTTTAACTCAATTTTCTTTTCTTTAGCAACAATTTCGGCTTTTTTCTCAATATTTTCTATCGTTTGTGTAAATGCTTTACTTATAGTTTCCGCTTGTTCGGCACCATAAACTTTAAAAAATACAGCATATATTTCGCTAGGGATTGCGGTGGTCATATTGAAAATGTAAGTACAAAGTTAACTTAAATGTATTAAAAACAAAAATGCCCTGCATTGCTGCAAGGCATTTCATATAATTAAGAACTGAAATTATTTTACTTCTTCAAATGGTACATCTGTTACCTCGGGTTCAGTTTTGCCAGAGCCTTGGTTAGCTTGACCACCATCCGTTGGACCTGCTTGTTGTTCACCTCCAGGTTGACCTTGAGTAGCTGCATACATTTCTTGCGAAGCTGCCTGCCAAGCTGCATTCAATGTTTCCATTGCCGCATCTATAGCTGCTATTTCTCTGGTTTGATGAGCTGTTTTTAACTGAGCCAATCCATTTTCAATAGCTGTTTTATTTCCGGCAGAAAGTTTATCGCCATATTCTTTCAACTGTTTTTCAGTCTGGAATATTAAGCTGTCAGCGGCATTGATTTTTTCAGCTTTTTCTTTTTCAGCTTTGTCATTTGCTTCGTTTGCGCGTGCTTCATTTTTCATTTTTTCGATTTCTTCTTTCGATAATCCTGATGAAGCTTCGATACGAATTTTTTGCTCTTTGCCGGTTCCTTTATCTTTGGCTGACACACTCAATATACCATTGGCATCAATATCAAATGTTACTTCTATTTGAGGAACACCTCTTGGTGCAGGGGGCAAGTCACCAAGGTGGAATTTACCAATGGTACGATTATCTTTAGCCATCGGGCGTTCGCCTTGCAACACATGTATTTCTACAGATGGTTGGTTATCAGCAGCAGTTGAGAACGTTTCTGATTTTTTGGTAGGAATGGTTGTATTAGCTTCAATTAATTTAGTAAATACATTGCCCATTGTTTCGATACCAAGTGAAAGAGGAATTACGTCTAACAATAACACATCTTTAATGTCTCCACTCAATACTGCTCCTTGTACAGCTGCACCAATAGCAACAGCTTCATCCGGATTCACAGCTTTCGAAGGTTTGCGACCAAATAACTTCTCTACTTCATCTTGAACTCTTGGAATACGTGTAGAACCACCCACCAAAATTACTTCATCAATTTGAGAAGGATTTACATTGGCATTTTTCAAAGCTCTTCTGCATGGTTCCAATGAACGATTGATCAAATCTTCACAAAGTTGTTCGAATTTTGATCGTGAAAGTTTTTTTACTAAGTGTTTAGGAATGCCATTCACCGGCATTATGTAAGGTAAGTTGATTTCAGTTTCCTGAGAACTTGAAAGCTCAATCTTAGCTTTTTCAGCTGCTTCGCGAAGTCTTTGTAAAGCCATTGGATCTTTGCGTAAGTCTATATTTTCTTCTTTGATAAACTCTTCAGCCAACCAATTGATAATTTTTTCATCGAAGTCATCGCCTCCTAAGTGCGTATCACCATCTGTTGATTTTACTTCAAATACACCATCACCAAGTTCAAGGATGGATATATCAAATGTTCCACCTCCTAAGTCATACACTGCTATACGCATGTCCTTTCCTTTTTTATCCAAACCATATGCAAGTGCAGCAGCTGTTGGTTCGTTGATGATACGTTTTACATCTAGTCCGGCTATAGTTCCGGCTTCTTTTGTTGCCTGACGTTCCGCATCATTGAAATATGCAGGCACTGTAATAACGGCCTCAGTTACAGTTGTCCCTAAATAATCTTCAGCGGTTTGTTTCATTTTTTGAAGAATCATTGCTGAAATTTCTTGAGGTGTGTACTGGCGGTCTCCTATACGCACTCGTGGCGTATTGTTACTTCCTTGTTCAAGCTTGTACGGTACACGTGCCGATTCTTTGCCGGTAGCATCAAATGTTTTACCCATAAACCTTTTGATTGAGTAAATGGTATTGTGCGAATTGGTAACTGCCTGACGTTTGGCAGGATCACCTACTTTACGTTCGCCATTTCCATTATCCAAAAAAGCAACTACCGAAGGGGTAGTTCTACGCCCTTCACTATTAGGGATGACCACTGGTTCGTTACCTTCCATTACGGCTACGCATGAATTAGTGGTTCCCAAGTCTATTCCTATTATTTTTCCCATGATTGTGTATATTTATTTATATATTATATGAATGATTTTCGTTTAAGTCAATGCTCCTTAAAAGTCAAGTATTGTGCCAATAGTCAAAAAGTGTCATTTGAAAAATAAAAAATGACAATTTGGCATTTTATTAAACAACAATTTTAATCTGTTTGATATTTAATGTTTCCAAAATAATAACTTTGTATTATGAAATACATTACGGATATATCGCAGCTTGACTTTAATAAGCAATATACCTATGCCGATTATTTGACATGGCAGTTTGACGATATGGTTGAACTTATCAGAGGTTATATTTACAAAATGTCGCCTGCGCCTAATACCAGCCACCAAAGGATAACAGGAAATGTATTTTTTCAAGTTAAGAAATATATAAAAAAGAATAAATGTCAAGTCTTTATAGCTCCTTATGATGTGCGATTAAAGAGGAGCTTGAATAATAAAGAAATTACTACCGTAGTTCAACCGGATGTTTGTATTGTTTGCAACCCTGAAATAATTGAAGATAAAGGTTGTAATGGTGCTCCGGATTTTGTGCTTGAAGTATTATCGCCTTTTACATCCAAAAAAGACGTTACACTTAAATACGAAATATATGAGGAGGCTGGTGTAGGAGAATATTGGATTATTTATCCCGGAGAAAAAATATTGGATGTATACATATTGAAGGATGGAAAATATTATTTGGATAAAAAGTATGTTAGTGATGATAAAGTGACCTTGCATACACTTCCCGACTTAACCATTGATTTGACGGAAATTTTTGAAGAGGTATGAAATAAGTAAATGGTTTTGAAATGCTTAACTGATGAGTGTTTTTATCACTAATCGAAGTCCGTGTTTTTAACTTACATAATTATGCGTTAAATTTTTCAAGAATAGGTTAAAAATTATAGGATTTAATTATTAGATTTATCAACCAATTTCTTTGTAACCTCATTCATAGCCTTTACTTTTTGGCTGAAATTACCTTTTAAAGTCTCTCTGTACTTATTTAGGTTTTCAAGCAATGTATTTATTTCACGTGTATCAATCACTTCATTCAAAACTTCTTTAAAACGTTTTGCAAAAGTTGGAGATTTTCCATTGGTTGAAATGGCAATTTTCAAATCACCTTTTTGAACAACAGAAGAAAGGTAAAAATCACATAAATCAGGCGTATCTGCTACATTTACAAGTATATTTTGGTCTTTTGCAAATCTGATAATTGACTGATGTAATGCCTGATTGTCAGTAGCACATATAATTAATTGTTTACTAGTAATATCTTCAAATAGAAAAGGTCTTTTAACCAATTTCAAATTCTGATGTTTTTGTGAAAGATCTATGATTTCATTTTTAATTTCTGGGGCTACAACGGTAACCTTTGCGTCTGGACAATTACCAAGAATGGCTTCTAACTTTTCAAGACCCACATTGCCTCCTCCAACTAAAAGTAGTTCCAGTTGATTTAGTTTAAGAAATATAGGAAACAATTTATTCAATTGGGCTAATGGATTTGTTCTTAGTATTAAAACCTTCAAATTGATAAAAAACGCCTACACCGGTGTTCCAACTTTGAATACTGATATTATTGCTCGATTTTAAAGAAGTAGGTGTTTGAAATGTATTCCCAAGTAAGGCTGCAATAGGTACTTCATAAGTAATTTCCGTATCAAAAGAGGTGCTGGGTGTAAACAAAAAGTCGTTATAAAGCATTATACCTAAGTTATTCATAATATGATACCGAATATCTAATCCTAATTGTGTTGCAAAAATAGCTTTGGAAACCGATGCTTGTTTAATTTTTAATATCGAAGTACTAAAAAAACTGCTTGTCAAATCCAAGTTGGCAGTCACTTCAGGAGAGGTAAAGTATATGAATCCTGCCTGAGCTCTTACTCCTAATGAAATATTCCCTGAATTCAAACTAATCGAGGGTCCTAATAACACTGAATACAATTGCCAGTTGTTATTCTGAAAGGTGGTTTTTATTGAAGTTCCTGAATTGTTGAGAAAAGAACCTGCTCCTGAACCTCCTAATTGGCTGCCAATCAATGAGGTAAGCAATGGCCCACTTAACAGGCTTACTATTTCTTCAGAGCTTTTGGAAGCAGCACTGGCGTCCGAACCGTAATTTGCGTAACCTGCATTCACAGCCAAACCTATTTTGTTAATAATTGAATGATTTGCCTGAATGGACAAGCCATACCCACTTGTTGCAGGTAAAAGAAGCCCCCCATTGACCTTTCCCCCGGAAGAGGAGGCGATTTGAGAATAGGTCTTAACTACATTTACATTGGTGGGTGAAGCAAAGGAACCCATTGGTATTTGTATGCCACCTTTAACCAACACGTAATTATCAGAGTTTGATTGTGCATAAGTTTTAATAAGTACCAAATTGCACAGTATCAGAACTATAAATCTTTTTTGATTGAAATTTTGAATGATTTTAGTCATTATATCCATGTTAAATTTGTGTTATTTTAAGGAAACACTAATTTTGCGCAAATTTAATTTTAGAAAATCATTAATTTGTTTTAACACGTGGATTTATTTGATAGGATACTTTCTGACCTTGGCCCTTTGGGCAAACACATGGATTATACTGAGGGATACTTTATGTTTCCCAAACTTGAAGGCGAAATTGGACCTTATATGAAATTCAAGGGTGAAAGAATGTTGAATTGGAGTTTGAACAATTATTTAGGTCTTGCCAATCATCCGGAAGTACGAAAAGCTGATGCAGAAGCTGCGGCACAATGGGGCTTAGCTACACCTATGGGAGCAAGAATGATGTCGGGAAATACAGAAATACATGAAAAGTTTGAGCAGCAACTTGCAGATTTTGTTAGTAAAGAATCGTCCTACTTATTAAATTTTGGATACCAAGGTATATTATCAGTTATTGACGCGCTTCTCAAAAGGCAAGATGTTGTCGTATATGATGCAGATTGTCATGCCTGCATTATAGATGCTTTACGTATGTTTGTAGGTAAGCGATTTGTATTTCCACATAATGATATTCAAAATTGTGAAAAGCAATTGGAAAGAGCAACAAAACTTGTTGAACATACTGGCGGAGGGATATTAGTAATCACTGAAGGTGTATTTGGTATGGCTGGCGACATGGGTAATCTTAAAGAAATTGTTGCTTTAAAGAAAAAATTTAATTTCAGAATACTTGTTGATGATGCACATGGATTTGGTACTATGGGCAAAACCGGAGCTGGTACAGGTGAAGCTCAAGGGGTGCAAGATCAAATCGATTTGTACTTTTCGACATTTGCAAAATCAATGGCAAGTATTGGTGCCTTTATTGCTGGCCCAAAGAATATTATTCGCTACCTGAAATACAATATGCGTTCACAAATATTTGCCAAGTCCTTACCAATGCCATTGGTAATAGGGGGTATGAAAAGATTGGAGTTATTAAAAAATGAGAAATCATTAAGGGAAAATCTTTGGAAGATTGTAAATGCATTGCAAAATGGTTTAAAAGAAAAAGGATTTAATATAGGTAATTCACAATCACCTGTCACTCCGGTATTTCTAAGTGGAACAGAATATGAAGCTGGTCATGTAGTGCAAGATCTGAGGGAAAATTTCAAGTTGTTTTGCTCTATGGTAATTTATCCTGTAGTACCTAAAGGGGTTATAATGCTTAGAATTATTCCCACTGCAGTCCATACGCTTGAAGATGTAAATTATACTATTAAAACATTTGAAAAAATAGCTTCTAAACTTAAAAATGGAGAATATGCCAAAGAAGTAGCTCCGGATGCCGTTTCGGTGTAACTCTAAAAATTGCATTTTAAAAATAAAAATCTTTGTTTTGTTTGGTTGGATTTATTTAATCACTATTTTAGCCTCGAATTTGAAAGAAACCAATGTATCTTTTATAACCTTAAATCCCCATAATTAAATGAAAAGATTTGAACAAATTAAAAACCTTATACTTTCACTAGAAGGTGATTTTGAAAAATTTTATGACAAAAGCAATCAAGCTGCCGGAACACGTGTAAGAAAAGGTATGCAAGACTTAAAAACTTTAGCTCAAGAAATCAGAACTGAAGTTCAAAACCAAAAAAACGCATCTTAATTGCGAATTAACTTTTAATCTAAAACCCGGTTAACAACTGGGTTTTTTTATTTATATTAATGAAGTATCCAGCGCAAATCAGGTTTATTAATCTGATTAATTTGCCAAGGGTTATAATTAAGTGTTTTGTTTGCCTTATAAAGCAGAAGCTTTATCTTACTTATAATGTAAAACCTCTTTTAAGGATTTTTTTAGAAAACAATGATGGCTCAATTTCAAAAGCAGATATTGATAAAATACTGAATTATTATGGTTTAGGAATGACTTTTGTGCTGGCTGAAGGATATTGCTTGTTGTTAGGTAAAAATATAACCAGTAAAGAAAGAGCAGTAACAACCTATTTGGGCACTTTAGTAGGTATGGTTGATGATATGTTTGATGAATATAATTATAGCTATGACGAAGTATTTAAGTTGTATCAATCACAACAATTCAAGAAAAATAACAATTTCGAAAAATTATTTATCAAATTACTATCTAATGCAATTAAAATAGTTCCGTATCGGAAAAGCTTTGAATATTATGTTTCAAAAATTTTGAAAGCTCAGCAAATTACTAAAAGTCAATTAAGCCATATAATTTCATTTCATGAATTAGAAGAAATAACCGAATTGAAAGGTGGATATTCTTTAATGCTTTTTTATTGCCTATTTGAAAATAATATAACAGACAAAAAGACAAAAGCGCTTATGCAATTAGGGAAACTTATGCAATTGGGAAATGATATTTTTGATGTTTATAAAGATAATAAAGATGGTATTAAAACAATTCCTTCTATTTCCACAGACGTTAAATACTTAAGAACTTATTTTAACAATGAATTAACTAAAACTATTGCAATGCTTTACGACACAGAATGGAAACCAAATGATGTTGAATCTTTTTTACATTTTCTTTTTTTCTTGTTTTCACGTTGCTTTGTGTGTATTGACCAATTTGAAAAACTACAATTATTAATTGATAATAAGTTTGAAATTACAAGGTACTCAAGGAAGGATTTAATATGTGACATGGAAAAACCGACTAATTTTATAAAAAGCATATATTATTATTTACAAATTAAATTAACTCAATGATAAATGATGCAAGGCCTGAATTTGACGAATATAAATTGATCGACTGTGGAAATGGTTACAAATTGGAGCAATTCGGCAAGTATACACTTTTACGCCCTGAGCCACAAGCCATTTGGAATTCCAACTTAAGCGAAAACGAATTAAAAAGTAAAGCAGATGCAATTTTTACACGCGACAAATCACAACCCGAAAAAGGGAATTGGGAGTTGAAGACAAATATGAATCCAAACTGGAAAATTAATTATAAACTAGATTCTCAGTTATTAACTTTCCGATTGGGTTTAACTGGATTTAAACATATCGGATTGTTTCCGGAACAAGCACACAATTGGAAATATATTTTTAATAATTCTAAAGAAATTCAAAGGAATTCAAATCAAACACCTAATCTTTTGAACTTATTTGCCTACACAGGTGGGGCAAGTTTAGCTGCCGCTGCTGGAGGAGCTAATGTAATTCATGTAGATTCCGTACGTAATGTAGTTACCTGGGCTAATGAAAATTCAAGTTTAAGTAATTTAAATAACATAAGATGGGTTGTTGAAGATGCAATGAAATTTGTAAAGCGGGAATTAAAAAGAGGCCATCAGTATGACGGAATTATTTTGGATCCTCCTGCTTATGGTAGAGGTCCGGAGGGTGAAAAATGGCACTTAGAAGAACAAATCAATGAATTAATTGGCATTTGTAGTAAGCTTTTAAAGCGAACTAATTCATTTATTGTTTTAAACTTATATTCCATGGGTTATTCCCCAATCATTACAGAAACGCTTTTACAAAGTCATTTTAAAAACTTTAAAGAAATTGAAAGCGGTGAGCTTTACTTCACAGATAGTTTTAATAAAAAACTTCCACTTGGAATTTATTGTAGACTGAATTACTAGTTAGTGTGTATGGTTTAGTGTGTAGTGTGTATGGCGTTGAATCCAACAGTTCTTACATCTCATTTCTCACTTCTTGTATCTGTTATTCTTGCACAAGCTTACTTAGGAACGTAACTACCACTCTTCTGTTTTGGGCTCGACCTTCGGGTTTGCTGTTGTCAGCAATAGGTTTAGAAGAACCATAACCGGAATAACTAAGTCTTACTTCACGGATACCCTTGCTTACGAAATATGCACCTACTGCCCTAGCTCTGTCTAAAGATAATTTTTTATTCACTTCTAATTTCCCAACGTTATCAGTGTGACCACTTATTTCAATATTTGAACCTGGTTGCTGAATTAATATATCTACAATTTTATCTAATTCTGTAGTAGCTTCATTTTTAAGCTTTGCACTATTAGCTTCAAATAAAATATCTTTCAAAACAAGTGTTTGTCCTGAATCCAAATAATGCGATAAAATATAATTCTGCATTACATCTACTCCTACAGTAGTATCAGCAAGCTTTAGTTTGTCATTATGTTGAAAATAATTTAATGCATCGACCTGGACATCATATACCTGTCCAAAAGGCACGGACATTGCATAAAAGCCATTTTTAGGGCTTGATACACAAAAAGCTACCAAGTCACCATTGTTAGCTTTTACTCTGATGGTGCCTCGGAGTGTGGTTTTATTTTCTGCATCAAAAAGATAACCTGAAACTAGTACCTGTGGGTTTTGGTGTAAAATTTTAGGCAAATTCACTTTGTAAATATCCATATGATGCAAATCACTATCAAAGTTTACAGTATTATAATATGCTTTATCTCCAGAGGATGTGATAGTGAATCCCTTATCATCTGCTTTGGAATTAACCATTGGTCCTAAGTTAACGGGTTTTGACCATCTACGCCACGAATCATCAAGTCGTTTTGACATATATATATCGTGACCACCGTAACCTAAATACCCTTTGGAACTAAAATATAATGTTTTATTGTCAGGAGCTAGATAAGGATAATCTTCCGAAAATGGCGTATTTATATTTTGTCCTAAGTTAATTGGGTTTGACCATGATTTTTTGTATTTATCATAAAAAGAAACATATAAATCCAAATCGCCATAACTTTTGCCATCTTGAAGCGCCATCAACAAAACCTGTTCATCGGAGCTCATAAAGAAGTTGGCATGGTCGTTTGTGTTTTGATAACCCGGAATTTTAATCGGTTGAGGTATATCCCAGCTGCCATCGGATTTTTTGTAAACAATAGATACTCCTTCCCCAGCATCCGATCCATCGGGATTGTAAGCATTCCCCAATATCATAAACTTACCATCCAATGAAATTGAAGCCACAAAATTATGTCCTGAATTATTCAATGGACCACCTGCATTTTTTGCATCGCTCCATTCATTTTTTTCATTTAATTGTGAGTACCATATCTCTTGATCATTGGTTTTTTGATCAGGACATTCCTTAACGAAGTAAAGCGTTTTGCCGTCAGGAGTCAACTTTGGATTAAATTCATAGCAGTCTTTGCTACTAATATTTTCTCCAATTTTTTCTTTTTTCTGAATTTCCATAGCACCTTCTACCATATCAGGATTTTTAAAATCAATGGCTCTATCTAAAGCAGTTACACCAATTCCCCTAAGCATATTCCAATCACTTATATTTGTATGGTCAAGCACAATTTTTACAGCTGATACCTGAGTAAATGGAAAAAAGACAGAAAATGTTGTAAATTTTGATAAAGAAGGTTTTTGATCCAATGTATAAACCACCTTTTCATTATCATCAGGTGTGATAACACTTAAAGAATAAATAGTTCCAATATTGAAAATACCTCCCAGAACTAACTGTTTAGCCGAAACTGGACGAGAAAAGCCTACTTTAATTATGTTTTTTTTACGGGTATTTGATTTGTGAACTATATAGCCTTCTGAGTATGGATCGTGCTTATCGTCTAATTTAGTACTAGGGTATATTGTAGGAGGACCCAATACCATTTCAGCATTATTATTTTCAAACTGATACATATCTGTAAGTTCCAAAAGCTTGTTAGCCCAAACAATATCAGTTTGTCCAAAACTATAATTCGAATAATTTAGAATAAAAAAAAGAGATAGAAATGGTATTATTCTTTTCATACTGAGGATTTAAAGCAAATATATAAGAAATTAAGTGTAATCAAATGACTCTAACGTCTAAAATTCACTTGAGTTTACTTTATGATAAATCATTGTTTGATTACCAAATATCTTCGAAAATCCTTTTACGTCTTCACCAGACCATGCACTATTCATTTCTCCATATTTACCAAATTTAGATGACATCAAATCATTTTCAGATTTAATACCTGTTAATGTAAAATGATAAGGCTCTAAAGTGACAAATACTTCACCAGTTACAGTTTTTTGAGAATCAGTCAAATAGGATTCCATATTTCGCATTACAGGATCTAAAAATTGACCTTCATGTACCATCATACCATACCAATTACTAATTTGGTCTTTCCAATATTGTTGCCATTTAGTAAGTGTGTGTTTTTCGAGTAAATGATGCGATTTTATAATAATTAAAGGAGCAGCAGCTTCGAAGCCTACTCTCCCTTTAATACCTATAATTGTGTCTCCAACATGAATATCTCTGCCTATACCAAAAGGACCGGCTATTTCTTGAAGCTTATTAATTGCTTTAACCGGGTTATCAAATTTTTCGGAGTTTACACCTGTTAATTCTCCCTTTGTAAAATTAATTACTACGTTTTCACTAGTATTTTTCGTTTTTTGTGTTGGAAAGGCACTTTCAGGGAGGGTTTTGTCAGAAGTTAATGTTTCTTTACCTCCTACAGAAGTACCCCAAATTCCTTTATTAATGGAATATGCGGCTTTAGACCAATCTCTGACTACTCCTTTAGATTTCAAATATTCTATTTCTGCTTCACGTGAAAGTTTATTATCTCTAATGGGAGTTATAATTTTAACATCCGGAATAATGATATTAAAAATCATATCAAACCTAACTTGGTCATTTCCAGCTCCGGTGCTGCCATGAGCTACATTGGTTGCACCAATTTCTTTCGCATACGTAGCTGTTGCCATAGCTTGAAAAACACGTTCAGCACTAACACTAAGAGGATAGGTATTGTTGCGCAGTACGTTACCATAAATTAAATATTTGACACAGCTTTGATAATATTTATCTAATACATCGAGTGTTTTATGTGATTTGGAGCCTAATTCAATAGCTTTTTTTTCGATATCAATTAACTCTTCTTTAGTAAATCCTCCTGTGTCCACTATAGCAGTATGAACCTCATAACCTTGATCTTGCAAATATTTCACACAATATGAAGTATCGAGTCCGCCACTAAATGCCAATAATACTTTTTCCATTAATAGTTTGCTTGAATATATAATTGGTGCAAAAATATATTTTTACTGATTAATAAAAAGTTAAATATTGTTTTGTGAAAAAATAATGCACCAAACCTCTTTTTAATGGATTTGATGCATCGGATTGCAAAACAAGTTAATAAATATTTAAAGCGTTGCAAGTCCCGGATGTAACAGTAAATGAACCACTGCTTACTACAGTACTTGAACTTGTTTTAAGTGAATAAGTATGACTTCCTGGTGTACCAACATATTTATAATAATAACTTCCACTTGTACTGTAAAAACTACTACATGAAGAATAATTAGAACCAGAATATGAACTAAAAGAGGATACATATGAATTATCAATATACAAATCTAATGTACCATAAGAATTATATGAATATCGATATAAAACAATGCTTGAAGGGGTGGATATATTGACAGTGCTGTTACTTGAAACATAAGATGTAGACGATGTACTTGATGAACCGGAAGGGTAATAGCTTGCTATAATATAATAAGCTCCTGTTGGAATAGAACTAGGAATTGAAAATGATTCATTAAGTATTGAAGAACCAACAATACCTGAAGTATAATCATTCCCCAAGTAAAAATCGCCTGAGTTATAAGTTTTGTCAGAAGATAAATAATAAGAAATAGTGGGAGACATGCTTACATTACTTGATACATACACGTTAAATGATAAAGTGCTTTGTGGCGATAAGGTAGAAGAACTAGAAATTGTAATTCCTGTGACTGTTGTTTCTGCTTTGGTTATGATTATTTTAGGTCCTTTTAGATATTTATCGTTGCTATTAAATGTGATATTATTTGATGATAATGAAGCTTTAATTATCACATAATAGGTGCCACTGTTTATAGTACTAGTAGAATAATTAGATAACGTAACATTGTCATTAATAATGCTACTAGAAGCATAAGCTGTAACATATGAATAATCAAAATAAGTGTCATTTGAAGAGAATATAGAATCAGTTGATAGATAGTAATATAAATAGATACTTTGACTACTTGAAGTTCCGGAGTAACTATAATAAATATTCATTGAAAAACTACTGGTACTCGAAAAAGAATTTGCAGAACCTGTAGAAAGAGAAGCAGAATTCAATGTTACGGGTAAAGGAGGACTCGTAATAGATATTTGAGTGGAAATTCCAGTAATAGTAGTTGTTTTTAAAGTTGAAGGATTTGTGTAAGTTCCTTTTACCAATACATAATACTTTCCAGTAGGTACTTGAGAGGAATATGAAGAATATGAAGATGAAGAGGGGTATAAACTACTTACTGTATAAGTAGAAGATCCGCTAGCAAATGTTGAGGAGGAAGAGCCATAACTTGAATAAAGATAATTATCATAATTGTCAATAACATCATCAGAAGAAAGGTAATAGGTTAAATTTGTATAAATAGAACTTGATGACCTATTGTTGTAATTGATAGTTGCAGTGATATAAATATTTGAAGAAGAGGATGAATATGTATATGATGTTGCATCTGTAGTAACACCTAGAATTGTAATAGGAGAATTTGCAATTGATGCATCGTAAGTGACCGAAATAGGTGCAGTTGCAACAATATTGGAACTGGTTTTGTCATCATAAAAACGAGCAATTACAAAATAACTATTTGTTTGTGTATTGCCTGGAAGATTAAATTTTGAAGTCAGAGTAGTTGTAGTAGTGTAAACATTTAATGAAGCACTACCAATGGAAACATCCTCCGAAGAATATGTGTTATCATTTGATAAGTATAAAAATACTAAAGGAAATACTGTGGCACCTGTATTATTTGCAAAAGTATAAGTTACAATTCCTTGTTGACCAGAAAGATAACTACTGTTATCCAAAGCAATAGTATATGAAATACCAGTAGCTGGAGCAGGATCGCTGGAACTTGAATTTACTCTACAAGAGCTAATTAGAGTTAATAATGATAAAATACAAAGAGAAATTTTTATTAATTGAAGAGTTTTTGTTTTCATAATTGGTAATTAGTTATTAATATTTGTTAAATGCACTTCATTGAAATAATGAAGCGTTTTCATTTTATTTTGTTTTTGTTATCTCTAATTTAGTTTTAAATGTTTCTTATTAATTTTTTCGATAATAATAAACAATTAAATTAGGATAAAAGTTAAAATATTTAGTTCTTTTATACAAAATTTCTCTGGTTCCATCTGAAAAAACAATATAAGGTATTAAATAACCACTACTAGAAGTATTCGATGAGACATAACTACTATTTCTGATATATCTAAACTTTATATCTCCTATTTTTGATCCAGATAAATTGTACAATTCATATGTAAAGAATTTATCAATATTAATACTATCTTTAATAATGTTAAAAAATATTGTTGTATCCCTAACATAAATAGAATCGATATTATACTTAGATTTCAAAAATGAAGTATATCCTTGATAATCAATAGAATATTTAACTGTAATAGGTGCAATTGTCGATTCAATTGAATACGACTTGTAATTTTTGTAAAAATCTAAATTACTATTATTAGAATTTGTATTGGAAGTATTCCCGCTATTGTCGCAATTTATTTGCGGAATCTTTCGATCATTCACAAAACTCGCATTCACTGAATAACCGCTTATTTGCTTTCCAGATTTCGTCCAGCTTGATGAACCAGTTGAATTATTTGGAGAAATGTTTGAAGATAAATTATACTCATATTCTCCCGATTTTAGGTTATAACTATAATTGCCAGTATAATTATTTTTGTCCACATTAATATTTGCAGAATAGGAAAGTATTTCTTTGCCATCTACAACTAAGGAAGCTATAAGAGAATTAACAATCGTATCTTTAATAGAAACCGGAGCAGATACATTTTGATTATTTATAAAACCTGTAATGGAGCATACATTTTTATTATATGTGCTTGTAGACAAGTTAGAAATTGTATAAACGGCATTATTCACAATTGATAAATTTGTGCAATTGGCACTATTAAAATTAGATTTTGAATAATTTAAAGGAAATTTAATCACTATTTTATCAGAAGACCCTGTTTTAACAAAGTCGGTATAAAAAAAAACCGTAGTGTATGTACTGCCACCACCAGAGGTATTGGAATTTGAATATAGTGTTTTAGAGCAAATAAAATTTTCTGAATAATTATAATTTGAACTAGTAACTGAGGATATTTGAAATTCCCAAATTCCTTTTGCGGATTCAAAATCAACAGGGATTCTCCTTCCTGAAGCATTTTTTTGATTTAAAAAACTTATATTTGAAATTTCTTTGTTTATATCAAAAAGTAAATCTATTTGTTCTGGACTTTCTAGACGTAATTGCGTACTAACCGTTGAAGACAATGAACTCATTTTAGCTATCAAATTGCTTGAAAAGGCATTAGAACTGCCTAAACTAGATAACGAAGATAAAGCGGATGAAGCTATGGTAGTATTGGTTTGAAAATCGGAAACATTAATTAAATATTCAGTATCAGATGAATTTAAAGTGCTTTGAGCATCAGAAGCTGACAAAGGAGCAGGGCTACTTGGCGCAGGATCTGATTTTTTACATGAAAAAAAAGTTGCAGTTGTGAATAATAAAAAAAATATTACCTTAACTGATTTCATAAATGTGTATTTAGTTATTTTAAAATATTAATTAGATTCAGGCAAAAATAGTATTAATTTGTTTAATTCAAAATATTATATATATATATTACAATGCATAACGATTTGTTAACATATCAAAATAACCCTTGGAAAGTAAACTCCAGTAAAATTACCTACGAAAATCCTTGGATTAAAGTGGTTGAAAATCAGGTGACAAATCCTGCAGGCAACCCGGGTATATATGGGATAGTTCATTTTAAAAATGTTGCAACAGGAGTTGTAGCTTTGGATAAGGAATTAAATATTTATTTGGTTGGACAATATCGTTTTCCTTTGAACGAATATAGTTGGGAAATACCGGAAGGAGGTAGCCCAATTGGAAAGGAAAATCCATTGGAAACCGCAAAGAGAGAATTGCTTGAAGAAGCAGGATTGATAGCAACAAAGTGGACCGAAATTGGCAAAATCCACACTTCAAATTCTGTATGTGATGAAGTGGGATATATTTATTTGGCAGAAGATTTGACACAAAACGATGCAGAACCTGAAGAAACTGAAGAACTTCAAGTAAAAAAAGTGAGCTTAGCAAAAGCGGTACAAATGGTTATTAATCAGGAAATTACAGATGGAATTAGCATGACGGGGATTTTAATCGCAGCACGGTTATTTAAGATTTGAAATGTGATCCCATTTTGAATTTTGATTATAAGAAATAAAGCAATTACTTACTTGTAAGGGGCTGTTAATGTTGTTGTTATATAACTTTCCTGTGCCTAGTCCATGCACTTTGTTTACGTCAAATTGGGAGGCAAATTGACAAATGGCATTCAATCCAATATTTGATTCCATTGCTGAAGTTAGCCACCAGCCTATTTTATTATTTTCTGCTATTTCTATCCATTCATTAGTGTGTACAAATCCACCCAAAAGTGTAGGCTTCAATATTAAATAATGAGGTCCGATGATTTTAATAAGCTCCTCTTTCGATTTATTTTCTATAATTCCAATGAGATCTTCATCCAATGCAATAGGAATTGGAGATTTTTTAATTAATTCAGCCATTAACTCAATTTGTTTGGGTCTGATGGGTTGTTCAATGGAATGAATTTCGAATTCAGATAATTGATTTAGTTTTAGTAATGCATCTTCCGGAGCAAATGCGCCATTTGCATCAAGTCGTATTTCTAAATCATTTAAACTAAATTCATTTCTTATCTTTTTTAATAGTTGTAACTCGTCTTCAAAATTATTCCCACCTATTTTTAGTTTAATAATTGAAAATCCTTCATCTATTTTATCAGTGATTTGTTTGGTCATATTTTCAATAGAACCCATCCATATCAATCCATTGATTGGAATTTGAAGCGTTCCATCATAAAATCCGGTATCAAATATTTTATGTACACCGCCATTTTTCAAATCATTTAAAGCAGTTTCAAGAGCAAATATGATAGAAGGAAACTCAACTAAATCACTCAGAGTTTCTTTTATAGATTTGATATTCAGGTTATTAAGTGTTGATATTAATTTGTTTTCAAAGTTAGGAACATCGTCAACACTTAAGCCGGGTAATGGAGCAGCTTCACCTAAGCCAACAATATCTGGGTAAGATTCATGCCAAACTTGTATATACCAAACAGAATGTTGTTTCATAGCCCCTCTGGATGTGCGGGCATCAAAATTGAAGTTTAGATTATGTTTTTTACATGTAGCTTTTAGTCTTGAAGGCATATTAATTGCAAATTAAACCACAACTTATCACTATTTTTGTATAAAAAACCACAATTATCATTGAAACCAACCCCGGTTAGTACATTTTCAGAACAACAAACAGCAGTTTTAGTAGCTGTTGCACCCAAAAGCCAATCAGAATACAAAACGCAAGAATATTTGGATGAACTTCAGTTTTTGGCAGAAACACTTGATTTAAAGGTGATTAAACATTTTTCGCAAAGGCTCGATCATTCGGATAAAGCTACATTTGTTGGAAGTGGTAAACTGAAAGAAATTAAGGAGTTTGTTGACGCAAATGGTGTAAGTTGGGTGATATTTGATGATGAGCTTGGACCATCACAAGTAAAAAATATCAATACAGAGCTTAAGAGAAATATATATGATCGTAGTTTGTTGATACTCGATATTTTTAACAAACGCGCACAATCGGCACAAGCTCGTGCACAAGTGGAACTAGCCCGAAATGAATATTTATTGCCTCGATTAACAAAACTTTGGACCCACTTGGAACGTCAGAGAGGGGGTACTGGAACCAGAGGTGGGGCAGGGGAGAAAGAAATAGAAACCGATAGAAGGGTGATAAAATACAAAATCACCCTTTTAAAAGAAGAACTTAAGAAGATTGATAAGCAAAAACAAACCCAAAGAAAATCCAGATCAGAAATTGTACGTGTGGCTATTGTGGGCTATACAAATGTTGGAAAATCTACTTTGATGAACCTACTTACTAAAGCTGATGTGTTTGCTGAAAACAAATTATTTGCCACAGTAGATGCCACCGTAAGAAAAGTAGTATGGGATCAAATTCCCTTTTTATTATCTGATACGGTGGGATTTATAAGAAAACTCCCTCATCAATTAATCGAAAGTTTTAAATCAACACTCGATGAAGTAACCGAAGCGGATGTGTTAATGCATGTAGTGGATATCAGCAATCCCGGATTTGAAGAACAAATAGAAGTTGTAAACAAAACTTTGGCTGAGATAAAGGCATTTGACAAGCCAATAATATTGATTTTTAATAAAATAGATGCGCTAGTAAATGAAGAAAGCGAAGTTGATTTGGAAGAGAAGCTAAAGCAAATGTATCATGCTAAAAATGAAACCGTTGTGTTCGTATCAGCTACACAAAAAAATAATATTGAAGAATTGCGAAAAGTGGTTTTGAAAAAAGTAAAAGAAAGGCATTATCAGATGTATCCGAATTATGTTTAGAAATGATGAATTTTGAATGCTAAATTTTAAATTGATTTAGGAATTTTTAAAATTCGACTCGATAACTGATATTAGGGTAAAATGGTAAAGCTGATTTAGTTCTGATTTCGTTGGCAACAGGATCAAAATACATAACCGCTACGTTATCATAATTGGTAACATTCCAAATATCAATCGCCAATATTTGAGAAGAACGAGGTCCATTAATTCGATAATACACCCTAATATCTCCCCTGAAATAATTTTTGATTTGGTTTGAGTTTGTATTTTTTGAATCATATACAGCCAATCCGGTTATTGAAGATGTGTTTGCAATTATGGGTGTACTTCTAAATCCTCCGTTGGTAAATAATCTAAGATTTATTCCTATGACTTTATTTTTTTGTTTTTTTGTATCCCAACTCCATTCTTTACCAATAGCTACATGAGCCATAGCATTGCCATTAAACAAGGAATTGCGCATTACGCCATCCAGTGCTTTATATTTTGAATCATATATTGACCCACCTACCATAAAGTACAATCCATTGTAAAACGTTCGTTCCAAACTAATATCAACACCCATATTCTGTCCGGTACCGGCATTGGTCAAAGCAGTGTCAAGAGCGAATCCTTGTAAATAGTTGAGCATTGAAAATGCACTATCACGCTTGGAAACGGGCACATTAAATAAATATTGGTAATAAACTTCAGTCCTAAGTTTGTAAGTTTCATTAATCAAATAATTGTGACCAAGCACAAAATGATGTGCCCTGGTGAAACCCAAATTGGCATTTGGTAATTCTCCTCTTTGATTTGGTACATAATATGTTGCTAGAGGCTGCATTTGACTCACAATTGCGTATGAAATATTAAAACTGTGTTTAAGTAGGGGGGCATACCTGAAACTTAATCGAGGGTCAATTGCCAATGCACCATTGTTTGCCAAGTAGGATACTTGTACACCGGCTTCTAAGTCAGCATTTGTAGCTAGGGTGTATCGGTTTTTGGCATATAATTGTACCAAATTGTTGTTTTGCTTGATTTTATAAATTTCAAAAGAATTGTTATACAGATTTTTGGAGGAGTATGCGTTAAGAATAACTCCATTTAACCGGTATTGAATGCCTGCTTCAAAGTTATTTCTAAGTCCTAATTTTGCCTGAACAAATGAGGTAAAGTAAATCAATGATGCCGCGTATTGATCTGTGAATCGGGTGATATAAGTCGATTTGGTGTTATAAAATTTGCTTTCATTATTGGCCGATTGAGCACTGTAACTTATGATATTTTTTAAAGTAATTTTAGGAGATAATGCTACAGAATGAGTAGCTCCTGTTGCCATCATTGAAGATTGAAAAGTAAACATTAATCTTTCAGATGCATCTTGTTTCCATTTTTCTGTAGAGTCTTTAATGAGAAAATTGTTTTCACTTGTACCCGCCAATCCAAATAGCGTAAAGTGACCTAATTTTTTTGTAGGTAAGGAAATATTAAATGACAAATCCTGAAAACCAAATGTTTGGCCACCAAAATCCAAACCAGCAAGTGCCATTAAACCTAATGTAGAATAGCGGTAATTAATTAAATATGATGCTTTACTTTTCTTCGAAAATGGTCCTTCAGCGGCAAATTCGAGTCCAATTAATGAAGCTTGAGCAGTATATTCCCTTTTTTTATTATTGCCTTTTCTGAATCGTACATCAAAAACACCGGCCATTGCATTTCCATAACCTGCGGGGTAAGCTCCGAGCATGAATTTTGTGTTTTGTACCATTTGCCCACTCAACATACTTACACCACCACCTGAAGGACTTATTCTTTCATTTGGAGTGCTACCATTGGTTAAGTGGTTCGGATTCAGTACATCTGCTCCTTCTATTTTCCATAATACACCCGAAGGTGAGTTCCCTCTAATTACTACATCATTGCCAAAATCTTGTGAAGTTACTACTCCCGGAACAACTGTAGCCATACGTGCGGGATCAAAATATGTACCCGCAAGTCTTTGAGCATGTTCGTTGGCAAAAGTCCTTTCGCTGAGATTTTGTAGTGGAGCATATTTGGTTTTTACTTCAACTTCGTTGAGTTGTTGAATGGTTTGTTCTAATTCGATTTCTAAAACACTTTCTTTAGTTGAAATAATTTGAATATCTTCTTGTTTAAATCCAATGTAGCCTATTAAAGAAGCAGAAATTGTATATCTGCCCAAAGCAATATTTTCAAAAATGTACTGACCGGTTGAATCTGAAAAGGTAGAAAAGGAATTCTTATCATTTTGAAGTAGAATTGTTGCATTTATTATTGGTTTTTTGCTGATTTTATCAGTAAGCCTTCCCCTAAGAACACCGGAAATAATTTGGCTAAAGGATGTTTGTACTGCAAACAGAAGTAAAAATAATATCTTAATAAATTTCATATTTATAGTATTTTTTTCAAAAGTCGCGCAATATCCGCATTTCTTTTGGATAATAATTATTGATTCTGAATTTCATTTTTTTAATCCAACCTATAGGAATATTTTGATAAGTAAGTAATACCCAACCATCTGCAATGGATTCTAAATCAATAAGTTGGCTAATGTCATTTCTTTTAAAATATTGATATGCCACTTCACTATTAATTTCCAGAACTTCAGAGGAAATATTTACTTCTATTGATAAAGCAAGCTCGTGAGAGGGTATTATTTGATTGTTGATTATTTGACCTAAATACAAACCCGGATAGAAAACAAAAACATGCTTGGATATTTTTTCAATGATGTGTGAAAATTTTGTTTCAACTGCATAAATATCTTTATCATGTTCGTAAAATTCAAATGATTTTGGAGTTCGAATAAGTTGCTGGATTGTTTTTTGTATAGAAACGGAAAGCTTTTTGAAATAGGGATTTAATAGATTACTAGTCCTCTTTGGTACTTGTTTATTTATTTTTAGCACACTTACAAAAAAACCTTCTCCAGAAACTTTATGAGGGAAAAATCGAAAGCCAAGATTGTTTTTGACAATATTCCAAGATTCGGTTATTTGAATTTGCTCATTTAATAGTGTAGCATTATGGTTTTGAATAAGATGTTGAACATTGGATTCATTTTCAACTTCGTTATAAGTGCAAGTACAATAAATGATAATACCTTCTTCTTTAAGTGAAGGGAGCACATCTTCCAATATTCGTTTTTGTCGTTGACTGGATAATTCTACGTTATTTTCGCTCCATTCATTAATTGCGTCCGGGTCTTTGCGAAACATACCTTCCCCTGAGCAAGGAGCATCTATCAGTATAACATCAAATACACTTGATAATGAACCAAATGACTTTGGGTCAGAGTTGCTTACGATGTAATTTGAATTACCCCATCTCGCCAAATTGTCTTTTAAAGTCATGGCTCTTGGCTTGATGGTTTCATTGGCAACAAGTAAGCTCGTTTCATCAATTAATGACAATAGGTGTGTGCTTTTACCACCAGGTGCTGCACACAAATCCAAGAAAGTAAGGTTGGGTTTGGTTAAATCTAATTGAAGTAATATTTGCTCAATAAACATGGAAGACGCTTCTTGAACATAATATGCACCTGCATGAAACAAAGGGTCAACGGTAAAAAGGGGTCTTTCTTGAAGGTAATACCCATTGCTACACCATTGAATATTTGATTTAAATTTATTAATAGGAATATTTTTTTTGGGATTAATTCTGATGCTTACCGGGGCAGGAAGTGTTAAAGATTCAAAAAATGCATCTGAATCTTCTCTAAGGAAAGATACAATTTGAGTTTTAAATGCATTTGGGAGTGGTTTCAAGAAATAATATTTATTCTGACAATTTTAGTTCTTTATTTTTACAATTAACATTGTAGATTGAAAATGAATTAATAATTGCATTTAAAACCCCATCACAATCCCCTCCCCGTTGGAAAGGGGCTTTTGGATTATACATCAATTATTGAAAATTTGGAAACAGAAAATTAGTTCACAATGACAATAGAACAAGCCCAAAAAGAAGTAGATAACTGGATTAAGACATATGGCGTTAGATACTTTAGTGAGCTTACCAATATGGCTATTCTTACCGAAGAGGTAGGGGAGGTCGCTCGAATAATTGCACGCAGATATGGCGAACAATCATTTAAAGACTCAGATTTGGATAAGAACCTAGCTGATGAACTAGCTGATGTACTTTTTGTTTTAATTTGTATTGCAAATCAAACGGGTATTAATCTTACAGATGCGCTACAAAAAAACTTTGAAAAGAAAACAGCTAGGGATAAAGCCAGGCACACTACTAATGATAAGTTAGCTTAGACTTTTACGATCCAGCCATAAGGGTCCTCAACCAAGCCATATTTAATATCGTTGAGTGCCTTTAGCATTTTGGTTGCGAAGCTTTTTTCAGTTACATCAGGAATGTTATAGTCAACTCCTTGATAATTAATAGCATTAATAGGAGATATTACTGCAGCGGTGCCCGTTCCAAAGGCTTCTTGAAGTGTTTTATTTTTGTGTGCCAGTACAATTTCTTCAATGGAAATTTTTCGTTCTTCTACTTTCACGCCCCATTCACGAGCAATAGTAAGAATAGAATCGCGAGTAACGCCAGCTAATATTGATGATGAAAGTTCAGGTGTAATGAGCACATTATCAATTACAAACATCACATTCGATGCACCGGTTTCTTCTATATATTTATGTTCTTTGGCATCGGTCCACATAATTTGTTGGTAACCTTCAGCGGCAGCTTTTTTGGCAGGTAATAAAGAGGCTGCATAATTTCCACCTGATTTTGAAAAACCTATGCCTCCTTCCGCACTGCGGACAAAACTCGTTTCAACTTTTACTTTAAGTTTACCTGAAAAATAGGCGCCTACAGGTGAACAAAAAACGATAAAGAAGTAATTTTCGGAAGGTTTAACGCGAATAAATGCATCCATCGCAAAAGCAAATGGCCTAAAATAGAGGCTGCTTCCTTCAGAAGTGGGCACCCATTTCCTATCTGTTCGTGCAAGTTCCACAACACCATCCATAAATATGTCTTTTGGAATTGAAGGCATACAAAGTCTTTCTAAAGATTTGTTCATTCGCTCCCAATGCTTTTCCGGACGAAAAATCAGTACATCATTATTTTTTTTTGATTTGTGTGCTTTAAATCCTTCAAACACCGTTTGTCCATAATGTAATGCTGCTGTGGCAGGACTAATAGATATATTTTGATAAGGAACTATCCGTTGGTCATGCCAAGTCTCATTATTAAAATCTACCACATACATATGGTCAGAGTGGTACTTGCCAAAATCCAGATTATTGAAATCTACTTTGTCGAAAGTCGAATATTTATTGTGTTCGATATGTATTGAGAGTGTCTCCGTCATACAAAAACTATTGAAATTTTATGAAAAGGAGTTTCAAAGTTAAGAAAATAGCATTGTTATTCACAGAAAATGTAATTTTTTTTACTCCAAACTATCAAATTTATACTTATAAATAGATAAATTTGTATTTAAACAATATTGAGTATAAATGCTTAAAGAATATGGGTTTCTATTCCCCATATTTCAATAGGAATTCCGGATTAATAGCTTTGAAGCTAACTCTGCCGTTATTAAAATTTTCTACCGACAATAAAAGATCTATTTTTTCTACTAAAGGTCTGATTACAATTCCTTCCGCCCACACATCGGGTGTGATTTTGCTTTTGATAGTTGCCATTTGTATGATTTCTTCAATATTATTGCTTAGTGTATAATCATCTGATATAATTGGTGTAGTGGGCAACTCCAAAGTTTCCAGAAAATGCCTGAAATTTTGATAGGGTAAATATTCAAACTTGTCAATATCAAATACATTGAAAAAACGAGCTGTTTGACCATGAAGACGAAGTTTATTACTTTGAATACCTTCACCAATAAGTTCACCTTGAATGGCATAGTTGCCTGATAATGAACGCAATTTATTTTCTATATCCATTTGTCGAGCTACTTTCCACAGACTGTTTTCGCCATCTTCCAATAATTCGAGGTTGCGTGAACACACGCCAAATTCACCTTTATTTAAATAATAGGTTACGGAGCTACCATCCAGTTTTTCGCTTATGTAGCATTTTTCACCTTTGTATTTGTCCAGTACCTTTTGCAATACTTGCACTCTTGTTTCATCCGTTTTTGGAATAAAAGAAGGAAACTTTCCTTTAACCACGCCACTAAGGTATGCAGGAATAGGCAATTCGTATTTGGTAATACCTAATGCTTCTGTACAATCCGCATCTTCAACTATATCAAAATCAGGAGGTAATATGGATAATGGAAAACATATTCCTTGCGAAATCTGACCTCGAAGGCGTATCGTTTTTATTCTAAATCCACGTGGACGAAGAAATTCAAATTCAGGTTTGTCGGGTAGAATGCTGTCAATTTCGCAATACACCACAAAGTCACCTACCTTGAATTCATTTTTCTTAACTACTAATTGCCAACCGAGTACGGTAGCTTTTTCAATGGCATCCGCACCTTCAATGGGTTCAAGTGATAAGATTTTTTGAATACTGGCAAGTTTACGCATAGGTAAAACTCAGATATAACGGTTTGTAAAAATTAGTACAGCAAAATTATGAAAATAAGCGGTTGAAGATTTGATTAACTAAATTTCAAAACGCCAATAATCAATCCTGCCATTGCAAAAATTACACCTGTTAGCCAAATCATTAATTGATTTTTTGAAGTTTCAATTTTAACATCTAAGTTCCTAATGTCTTTTTTGATTTCGGCAATTTCCTTTTCTAAATGTAAAATATCAGTTTTTGTGGCTGTATCTTCTGACTTTGCTTCTTTTATAGTTTCCAAAAAAGCTTCGGCATCTTCTTTCGAAAAATTATATTTTTGCAATATATTAATCGCTGTGTATTCAAAACTTTTCATATTCAAAGTTATAAATATTTTATGTATTAGAAATTGAATAAAATTATTTTAACAATTAATATTAGTGAAATCTAATTTTTTAAAGCTTTTTTTGAAATTATCACATACTTCTCAATACCCTTTCCAAATCCTCAGGGGTATCAATGCCGTGACTGTCGTAGTCAGTAATTTGTACTTTGATTTTATAACCATTTTCGATCCATCGAAGTTGCTCCAAGGACTCTGCAAGTTCAAGTTTGGATGGTCTCAACTTTGTTATTTTATCTAAAATATCGGTTCGATAGGCATAAATGCCCACATGCCTCAGAAAACTGTGATTATTATTCCATTCTGATTTGATAAAATTACGCACATATGGAATTGGATGTCTGCTAAAATATATCGCCTCGCTATTATTATTCAATATCAATTTGGCTGTGTTCGGGTTATACAAATCTTCATCCGGTTTTGCACGAATTGCCAAAGTTGCAAGTTCTACTTCAGGTTTAAGGCATGAAGCAAGTATGTCGATTTGCTCTGGTTTTATAAATGGCTCATCTCCTTGAATATTGATTACAAATTCTGCTTGAAGTCCGCTGTTTTGATAGGCTTCATGACATCGGTCGGTGCCACTGGGATGTTTTTCGGAGGTCATAACAGCTTTGCCCCCAAATGATTGCACATGTTTGAATATCAGGTCGTTATCAGTAGCTACAATTACTTCTGAAAGTTGTTTAGCTTGAGTGGATTGTTCATACACACGTTGAATCATTGTTTTACCCTTGATATCAACTAAAGGTTTAGCAGGGAAACGTGTAGAAGCGTATCGTGCGGGAATGATGCCTAGTATCTTGGGTAATAGTTTCAACATGTTATTTAATTACTAAAATAATAAGTCCGGTTAGGATTAAAGCAGCTGCAATAAGTATTTTGGGTGTGATGGGTTCGTTCAGTAAAGCAAAAGACAATAAAAGTGTAATAACTATACTACCCTTATCTATGGCAGCAATGTATGAAACTAAACCAACTTTCATGGCTCTATAATAGAAAATCCAACTTAGTGAGGTTGTTATTCCTGAACAAATAAGTAATAGCCACTGTTTTGATGTAATCAATGAAGTATCGCGCCACTTTTCGCCTACGATATTGAAAGTTGTAATAATAATGAAAATGGTAGCCGTTCTAATTCCAAGTCCTAAATCAGCATTAATATTTGCCAATCCATATTTTGCTAATACAGAAGTAATTCCAGCAAAAAACATTGAAATTATTGCATACCAAATCCAGGTTTCCATTATGCTTTTTTAACTTTCAGGCTTCCATTTATTTCTCCTAAAACAATTATTTGTTCATCCTTTTCAATGTATTCTCCCGCAGTAAAAGCATCAAACACACCTGTTTCCAATTGTACTTTACCGGAAGGGCGCAATACTGTTTGAGCTGTTCCGATCAAACCTGTATATTGGGTTTCTTTTTTAATCGGTTGAATATGAGTGTCTTGTAACGCAACTCTTTTGAGCATTCTACTTTCCAATATGCGACTTCCTGCAAAAAACAATAATCCAATAGTGAGGATAAAAGATGAAAGTACAATTAGCAACGAAGTAAAAATATCGGCCGATTTTACAAACTCAAAGTTGAAATAATCATTATTGAGCATCGATAATATTAGTGAAGCAAATATGCAAATGATGCCCGAAACACCGGTCAAGCCAAATCCGGGTATCACAAATATTTCCAATCCCAAGAGTATGACTCCGACAACAAAAATCAATATTTCCCAATTTTCGGCTAATCCGTTTAAATAATAAGGTGTGAAATATAGTACCGCAGCCAATACTGCAGCCAGTAAAGCAAATCCGATTCCCGGACTTTGCAATTCGAACCATATGCCTCCAATCATTATTAAAATCAGAATACTACTCACAGCCGGATTTAGAAAAAGAGAGATAATTTTTTCGGTCATTGATGGTTCATAGCGAATGACGGATGCATCAGAAATGTTATTAAGTTTCAATATTTCAACATTATTTGACACACTTGCTTCGCAAAAGTTGTACTTGATTGCTTCGGAGGTGGTGAATGTGAGCACTTTGCCATCTCTTTTGATTGTAGAGTCCAAAATGATATCCTGATCTACCATTGCTTCAGCAATTTTAGGGTCGCGATGGTTGGTTTCTGCTGTGGCACGCATTATGGAGCGCATATAACTTTGATATTTGTCGGGGGCAGCTAATCCATCAGAACCATTTACTACTGTAGCGGCTCCAATACTAGAGCCTTGTGCCATATAAATACTATCGCAGGCAATGGAAATAAGTGCTCCCGCTGAAGCTGCATTTTTGTTGATAAATACTAAAACCGGTTTTGGGTAGTTCAGAATGGCCGTTCTGATTTTGTCTGCATCATCCAAAGCACCACCAAAAGTATCCATTTCAATTAATATGTAATCTGCATTTTGATCAGTGGCATCTTTGAGTGCTAAATCCACATATCGGCTCATGCGCGGGTCAATTTCCGACTTAATTTCTAAAATAAATACTTTTTTAGTTTGACCGAAAGCAATTAAGGTGGCTATAGACAATAAAAATACTTTTATAATAGGCTTCATTTCTTGAGTGTAAGAATTAGTACCCCCGAAATTACCAAAATAGTTCCGATAACATCGTAAAAATTTATTTTATCACCTAATAAAATACTTGCCAGAAAGAAAGTCCAAACAGGACCGAGTGTTCCTGCAATGGCGGTGTTACCTGAGCCAACTATTTTTATTCCATAACTCATTAAATATGAAGGAATAACAGTGCAAAAAAAAGCAAGAATTGCACATATCAAATAGACTTTATTGGAATAATTAAACAGCGCTGTAATACTTTGATTTTGAATCAAATAATGAATAATGAAAAATATAGCAGATACAATCATGATGTACGAAGTAAAATTAGTGGAACCATGTATTTTAATCAGTCCTTCACTGTAAACTAAATAAATAGCAAATGTGAATGCACATAACAAAATTAAAATAGCTCCAAAGGTGAAATCCATTGATTGAGAAGGGATATCGAACGATAAAACAAATACCAAACCACTATAAGTTAAAATTAAAGCGATTACCATCGTTTTGGTGATAGGTTTCTTAAAAATAATCATTGAAAGAATCACTACAATAGTTGGGTAAATAAATAAAATAAGACGCTCAATTCCTGCGGGTACATATTGCAAACCTATAAAATCGAGCAAAGGAGAAAGATAATATCCAAGGAAAGCTAATACAATTAATTTAGCAATGTCAGATTTTGAAATGGGCTCAATTTTGTTTTTGTAATTAGTATATAAAGTTGTTCCTATGAAAAAAGGAAGTGCAAAAAGCATTCGAAAAGTAAGTAAAGTTAAGGTGTCAATTTTCTCAAGATAGGCTAATTTGATTACCACACCTTTTGAAGAAAAGAGTATAGCACTTATTAACACCGCCACATATCCGGTTAATGCATTTTTTGATAACTTCATAAACACAAAGGTTAGAAAATATGAATGATATTCAATGGTTATTGATCATTAAAGGAAACTTAATCAAATTATATATTGTTATTAACGCATAAAAAGATAAGTCCTAATTATATGAAAATGAACAAGTTAATTATTTTGTATTTGGTTTTGTCAATTCTTTTTTTTCAAAAGGCAAATGCAGGTAATTGGAAGTTTAATGAAAAAGAATCATTTGTGATTTTCATTGCAAAAAATTTGGGAATGAGTGTAAGTGGAAAAATTTCAGGTATGAAAGTCTCCGGCAATTACAATAGTGAAAATGTATTTGCTTCAAATTTTATTGGATCTATTGATATTGCAACAATTGATACCAAAATTAGTATGCGTGATAATCACTTGAAGTCGAGTGACTATTTCGATATTAAGAAATATCCTAAAATCACTTTTAAATCTCAAGAGATTAAAGAATCCGGTTCGGTGTTAAAAGTAATAGGAGATGTTACAATCAAAGGTGTAACAAAAGAAATTGAAATTCCATTTGTAATTCAAAAAAATGGGAACAAGCATACTTTTGTTGGAGATGTAACGATTCAAAGAAAAGATTTTGAACTTGGAAGTAATACCACTTTAATTATGGCGGATGTTATTAAAGTCCGCATTTTTGCAGTTTTTGAAGATGTTCAATGATTGCTTTTTTTATTTTTTCAAGTTCTTAATTATTCTTACAAATGATATATTTGAGAAATTTTTGATTTAATTAATTCTAGTGAAAATAATCTTTTTTGTTAAATGAAGAAAAATGAAATTTTCAATGCTGCAGTGGTCGTGGCGGCTCTTGGCTACTTTGTAGATGTGTATGACCTTGTTTTATTTTTAGTAATTGGCAAAAAAAGTTTGGCTGATATAGGGGTGCCTTCAGAATTAATTCTAGAAAAATTTAAGTTTTTGTTGGACGTACAAATGGTAGGAATGCTTGTTGGAGGTATTGTGTGGGGAGTATTGGGCGATAAAAAGGGTCGATTATCCGTGTTATTTGGCTCCATAATCACATATTCCTTGGCTAATATTGCCAATGGATTTGTGACTGATTTGAACATGTACACTTTTTTGAGATTTGTAGCCGGATTTGGTTTGGCAGGTGAGCTTGGTGCCGGTATAACTTTGGTGTCAGAAATAATGAGCAAAGAAAAGCGCGGATATGGTACTATGGTAGTAGCCTCTGTGGGTGTAATTGGAGCCGTAGTTGCCGGATTTGTGGGTAAGGCCGGATGGCAACTTGCTTATTGGATTGGAGGTGGATTGGGTCTGTCATTGTTGTTATTGAGAATAGGCGTTATTGAATCAGGGATATTTAATAAAATAAAAGAAAACAAAGTTAATCGGGGTAATTTCTTTCAATTGTTCAGTAATAAAGAAATTGCTTATAAGTATTTGAACTGTATTCTAATAGGGTTGCCGGTTTGGTTTGTGATTGGCAAATTAGTAGCGCTTGCGCCTGTATTTGCAAAGGAACTTAAAATAGCAGGGACTATTGATGATGGTACGTGTGTAATGTTGTGCTATTCCGGACTTGTGTTTGGTGACTTATTCAGTGGAATGCTAAGTCAGTATTTAATGAGTCGGAAGAAAGTATTTATGGTTTTTTATGCCATTTCATTGGCATGTGTAGGGGTGTATTTGAATTTGTACGGTGCTAACGCAAGTTTTATGTATTTGATGATATTTGCTTTGGGATTTTCGGTAGGTTTTTGGGCTATTTTTGTGACGGTTGCGTCAGAGCAATTTGGTACCAACTTAAGAGCTACAGTTACCACCACAGTGCCCAATTTTGTGAGAGGGTCGTTGGTAATAATAGGAATTGTATTTGAATTTTTTACTAAACAAACCGGATTAGGGTTGATTATGGGAACGGTTGTGGTAGGTGTAATTGTATTTAGTATTTCTTTTCTTTCACTTTTTAACTTGAAAGAAACTTTTGGTCGCGATTTGGATTTTCATGAAATATCTTAATCGTCAAAACCTTCGTTAAAAAACTCTTGCCATGTCATTTTGTGAAAACTTACAATTTTTTGCAAACTAAGGAAAGTAATATTGCTTCCTTTCTCGTATCTCGCATATTGTGCACGAGGTATTCCACATTCGTATGAAAAGGTTTCTTGGCTAGAGTATCCGGCTTTGACTCTTAACGTTTTAATGCGGGAACCTAACTTTTTTAAGAGTTCTTTTTCAATTTCTTTTACTTTCACAATTTTTTAAGTTTTAGGTTATTACCAATAAATAATAAATTCTTTTAAATTAAATAAATACATTCCTTTCAAATATCAAACTATGTCAATGGATTTTTGTTATATAAAATTTGCGACAAATTATAAATAACACACACATTTTGAAAATTAACTCACAAATACCTTTTACGGTAACTTACGGAAGTAAGTACGTGATTTAATGTTATTTTTATGTTAATTTCATTATACTATGTTGTTAATTATCAGTAAAATGATATTTAATCTTGCTTAAAAAATCAGCAGGTGGTGCGCAAGGTTTTTTGGTTTCCGAATTTATAAATACGAGCGTGGTTTCTCCTGTGGTAAGTAATATATTTTGTTGGTTATATATTTCATATATAAAGTGAATTCTTACTTTTGGCAATTCAGGTATTATTGTTTTAATAGTCAATAAATCATCATAAACAGCAGGTTTGATAAATTTTGAATGGTATTCAAGTACCGGAAGCATGATTCCGGATGCCTCCATTTCTTTATAACTGAGTCCTAACTTACGTAGAGACTCCACTCTGCCCACTTCAAAATAAGTCGCATAATTGCCATAATACACGTAACCCATCTGGTCTGTTTCGGCATATCTTACTCTAATTTGAACCTCGTCTGAAAACACTAATTTCAATTATTAATTAATAATTATTAATTTTTTTAAGAATTCAAGATTTGTTTTTATACTTTATATCTCAATATTCCTTTACCAATTTTAAGAACCATTATTGCAGTTTCTTGTTCAAATACCTTTTCAAGTTCTTTTGTTATGCATTGCATTATTATATTGAATTCACCAAAAATTTGTGTACTCAACCCATTGGTTTCAACGGTTAAACCAGGTGTGCTTTTTAGATTTTGAATAAATTCAAGGATCACTTCTCTGAATTCGCTGTTTTCCAGTGGGTATAAACTTATTTCGGCTGTGGCTTCCATCTTTTATCTTGGTGTATTTGTGAATCGTCTAGGGTTTTCCAGTAGTCTCGGGCTACATTAAGATGTTCATCAAAATTTTTACTGAACAAATGATAGCCACTAAGATTGGGTTCTGCGCAAAAAAAGAGATAATCATGTTTCTCATAATCCAACACTGCATCAATAGAAGAAAGTGAAGGAATGTTAATTGGCCCAGGAGGCAATCCTTTTCTTCGATAAGTATTGTAAGGCGATTTGAAATATCGATGGTATTCATTAATTCTTCTTGCATTCCAATCCTGAGTTGCAAATATAAGTGTTGGGTCGGCTTGTAATCGTTGATCCGCTTTAAGTCGATTCATATACACACCGGCAATTCGGGCTTTTTCATCCACTTTATGCGTTTCAGCTTCTACAATGGATGCCATCACAATAACTTGATTGGGAGTAAGTCCTATTTCTTGCGCTTTAGCTATACGATGGGTATCCCAAAATCTATCATATTCCTTTTTGAACATATCTAGCAATTGGGGCGTTTTCCATGTCCAATACACTTCATAGGTGTTAGGCAATATCATTGCCATTACTGTGGTGTCATTGACATTATATTTGGAAAGTAATTCTAAGTTATTCAAGTCATTATATACTTCCGCACTATCAATTTCCAGCTTCAACGAAAGTCTTCTTGCCAAAGCAGATTTAGTTTTGATATTTATGATTGTTACTTTTAGTGGATCTTGAATGCCATTTTTCAATTTTCGAATCAATTGAAAATTGTTCATATTAGGTTTAAGCAAATATCTGCCCGGTTTAATATTGTCACGGTATCCCAGTAGTTTGGATAGAAACATAAAGGAAAGTCGATCATGGAGAAATTTGCCTGACTCAAGCGAATCAGCAACTTGCTGAAATTTAGAACCCGTAGGAATGTAAAGTGGCTTTTCATTTTTGTCAACCAATACATTATCAGTAAACATTATTTGATAGGAATAAAATGTGCCTACAATTATGAATAGACCAATTACCAAAAGAACGCCTGCTTTTTTTTGCGTTTCTTTTGTTTGTTTTTCCTTGTTTGTTTCTTTACCAGACAAAATAGTAGTATTCTCTATTCGTATTGCAAAATCATTTCAACCCTACGATTTACCCTACGGTTTCCATCGCCCGTGTTGGGCAATTTAGGGCGGGTTTCACCAAATCCTTCAGAGGTAATTCTTTTAGCAGGGATGCTTCTGTCTTCAAGATATTTTTCAACGGCAGCAGCTCTTTTTCTTGATAGTAACATATTTGCATCATCATCACCTACGTCATCCGTATGTCCTTCCAAACGCAAATTTACAGCTGGGTTGTTCATCATCACTTTTGCCAGATCATTGAGGGATGGAAACGATGATTCAACAATTACATCTGATCCGGTTTCAAATAATAGATTATCAAATGCTCTTTTTAATGCTTCTTTTTCTTCAGGTTTTAAAGGAGGGCAACCTCTGAGTTCGGTTACACCTGCAGTTTTAGGGCACAAATCATCTACATCAGGAATCCCATCTTTGTCGGTATCTGCAGGGGGGCAGCCTTTGAGTGCCCAAGTACCTTTTTCTTTAGGGCAATTATCCAAAAGGTCTGGTATGCCATCTTCATCTTGATCAGGGCAACCATGAAACTCCGGTTTTCCTTGTACGGTTATGCACTCATCATCTTTATCCAATACACCATCTCCATCTGTATCGGCCCATGGACAGCCATGATTGGCTCTAGGACCCGGGGCATCTACGCATGCATCTTCTGAGTCATACACACCATCAAAGTCAGAATCCATAGGGCAACCAAATGGAGTTACTTTACCTCTTTCACCTAAGTATGGGCATTTGTCGTTGATATCCAAAACCCCATCTTTGTCAGAGTCTTTATCATGTGGCACAAATTCCCTTTTTGTATCAGAACTTTGTGCTGCTCTCCTTTTGGCTTCAGCAGCCATTTTTTGAGTTCTTCTTGGGTTTTGTGCAAAAACTTCCTGCGAAAGCCCAATGCAACAAATAATTAAAAGGAAAGAATATATATGCTTCATATTGTTAATTGAATGCTATTATAATGTATTTTTTTTAAAGAAAAGCAAATAATTTATTTTGCAATGGCTTTCAAACTTTTTTCGATTGCATCTATTTTATCTTCTGCATCCGATTTTTTCTTTTTTTCTGCCGCTACTACTTCCGGTTTGGCATTGGCAACAAATTTTTCGTTATTCAATTTTAAATTTACAGAATTTAAAAAACCCTTCAAATATTCAAGTTCCTTTATTTTCGCTTCTTGTTCAGCTTCAATATCGAAATTGTCATCCATAGGTATAAACACTTCCATTTGAGCAACCAAAATCAAGGTGCTTTTTTCGTTTTTGGTTTTTATAATCTCAATTTGGTTGACATTAGCTAATTTTTTGATAATCAGGTCGAAATTGGTTAATGCTTGTCTCTGAAAATCATTCAAATTATCAAACAATTGTATGGATAACGACTCTTTGGGAGATAATCCTTTGGTGCTTCTGTAATTCCTGATTTGACTAATCAACTCAAATATTGTATTTGCCTGATTGACAATAGATTCGTTATGATTTTTGATAGTGGGGTAATCGGCAACAATCAAGCAATCTTTAGGTTCTCTTGGTTTAAGTTCATGCCATAGTTCTTCGGATATAAATGGCATAACCGGATGAATAATTTTGAGGATACTTTCAAAATACCCAATTGTTTTCTCATATGTCAACGAATCAATTGGCGAGCCAAAGTCTGGCTTGGCCATTTCCAAATACCACGAACAAAAGTCGTCCCAAACCAGTTTGTAAATGGATTTTAGTGCATCAGAAATTCGATATTTGTCATAATGTTCTTCTATTTCAGAAATGCTTTTATTTAACTGATTTTCAAACCATTCGTAACGAATGTCTTTCTGGTTTATAGTCAGATTTTTGTCCACTTCCCATCCGCTAATCAATCGATAAACATTCCATATTTTATTGGCAAAATTTCGGCCTTGTTCACAATATTTTTCGTCGAACAACAAATCATTTCCTGCCGGAGATGCCAAAAGCATACCGAACCGTACACCATCAGCCGAATATTTATCAATGAGTTCAAATGGATCAGGTGAATTACCAAGCGATTTGGACATTTTGCGACCTTGCTTGTCACGCACGATTCCGGTTAAGTACACATTACGGAAAGGAGCCTTACCGGTAAACTCATACCCAGCCATGATCATCCTTGCAACCCAGAAAAATAAAATTTCAGGTGCAGTAACTAAGTCATCGGTAGGATAAAAATATTTGAAATCAGCATTATTTTTATCTTTAAAACCATCGAAAACACTTATTGGCCACAACCAGGACGAAAACCATGTGTCGAGTACATCTTCATCCTGATGGAGTGTTGAAGGTTGGGTGTTAAATTTTAAATTAAAAAGATTTAGTGCCTGTTCTTTGTTTTTGGCAACAACAAAATTGCCTTTTTCGTCATACCATGCCGGAATACGGTGCCCCCACCATAGTTGACGCGATATACACCAATCCTGAACGTTTTCGAGCCAATATTTATAAGTGTTGGTGAATTTGTCTTTGGGATGCAATTGAATGTGACCATTGAGCACATTTTCGAGTGTAGGCTTTGCCATTTCCTTCATGGAGCAAAACCATTGTGTGCTGATGCGTGGTTCAATGATGGCGCCTGTTCTTTCAGATGTACCTACTTTGTTGGTAATGTCTTTGCTTTCAATAAGATAGCCTTCTTCTGTAAGTTGTTTTACGATTTTTTTGCGTGCAACAAATCGATCTTCACCTACATATATAATGCCTGATTTGCTGATGGTGCCATCGGCATTGAGTACATCAATCACTTCCAGGTTATACTTTAGCCCAATTTTATAGTCAGCCAAGTCATGAGCAGGCGTTACTTTGAGTGATCCTGTCCCAAATTCCATATCTACGTGTTCATCGGTAACTATAGGAATAGCACGTTTGATGATTGGAACAAAGAATTTTTTGCCATGCAAATGTTTGTAACGCTTATCATCAGGATGTACCGCAATAGCCACGTCCCCCATGATGGTTTCGGGACGAGTGGTTGCAATGGTAAAATATTCCAGTTGTGCATGTGAGCCTGAAGCGTTGTTTTCAGCTGCATAATATTTCAAAAAGTGGAGTTTGGACTGCGATTCCTTATAAATCACTTCTTCATCCGAAACCGTTGTTTGGGCTTGCGGATCCCAATTAATCATACGAGCACCTCGGTATATCAGACCTTTGTTGTATAATTCAACGAAAACCTCTATAACTGCTTCAGAAAGAGATTCTTCCATGGTAAACCTTGTGCGATCCCAATCGCAAGAGGCACCTAGTTTTTTTAATTGTTCCAATATAATGCCGCCATATTTCTCTTTCCATTCCCATGCATGCTTGAAAAACTCTTCGCGTGAGATATTTTTTTTGTCAATGCCTTTTTCCTTAAGCATTGCTACTACTTTGGCTTCGGTAGCGATAGAAGCGTGATCGGTACCCGGTACCCAACATGCTTCAAAACCCTGCATACGCTTTCTGCGAATAAGAATATCCTGAATGGTGTTGTTGAGCATATGCCCCATGTGCAACACGCCTGTTACGTTGGGTGGGGGAATGACAATAGTGTATGGTTTTTTGGAAGGATTGGCTTTAGCTTTAAAAAATCCATTGGCTTGCCAATAAGCATACCATTTGGACTCAACATCAGTGGGGGAATAGGTTTT